>NZ_CP059322.2:1743611-2068333 GCF_013694245.2 Micromonospora ferruginea | reverse complement strand
GCCGTAGTAGGAGGTGAACTCCGCCGGGGGGACGTTCAGTTGCTCACCGCCGCCCTTGCCGCCGCGTCGGCGGCGGCCGGTGGTGGGCGCGGTGTCGCGGGGCGGGTGCGGGGCCAGCCCGGCCTCGCGGGCGGCGGTGTCGGCGCGGCCGGGGCCGACACCGGTGGCCCGGCTGCCGCTCTCGGCCGGTACGCCGTCGGCGGCGAGCCGGTCCCGGAAGCGACGGAACAGGGCACCCACCGGACGGTCCGGGCTCACGACGATCCTCCGACGAACGCGGCGACGGTGGCCGCCGCCATGGCCAGCGCGGCCAGGCCGGCCCGCTTCCACATCTTCGGCAGGTCCCGGGTGGTGACCACCGGGTCCGGCGGCAGCCCGTACACCTCCGGCTGGTCCAGCAGCAGGAAGAACGCGCCGTCGCCGCCGACGCCGTCGGTCGGGTCGTGGCCGTAGAGCCGGGCCTCCGGCACGCCGCGCTCGTGCAGCGTGGCCACCCGCTGGGCGGCCCGGTCCCGCAGCTCGTCGAGCGGGCCGTACTGGATCGACTCGGTCGGGCAGGCCTGCGCGCAGGCCGGCGTCATGCCGGCGCCCAACCGGTCGTAGCAGAGCGTGCACTTCCACGCCCGGCCGTCGTCCTTGCGCTGGTCGATCACGCCGTACGGGCAGGCGGAGATGCAGTAGCCGCAGCCGTTGCAGATGTCCTCCTGCACCACGACGGTGCCGAACTCGGTGCGGAACAGCGAACCGGTCGGGCAGACGTCCAGGCAGGCGGCGTGCGTGCAGTGCTTGCAGACGTCGGACATCATCAGCCAGCGGAAGTCGGTGCGGCTCTCCACGCCGGTCCCCCGGCCGGGCGGCTGCGCGCCGGGCATGCCGAGGAACTCCGGCCCGGCCGCCATCCGGGCCGCCGCCTCGCCCCGCCCCGGCGGCAGACCCGGGTCGGTGCCGGTGTCGGGAGCGGTGGCCGCGCCGACCGCCGCCGACGTCGGGCTGCTGGTCACCGCGCCGGTCGGGTCGCCGGCGAACGGCGGCGTGCGGTGCCCCGCCGGGCGGGGCTGCTCGATGAACGCGACGTGCCGCCACGAGTTCGCGGTCAGCGCGCCGGTGTTGTCGTAGGACATGCCGAGCAGGTCGAACCCGGAGTCCGGGACGCCGTTCCACTCCTTGCAGGCCACCTCGCACGCCTTGCAGCCGATGCAGACGCTGGTGTCGGTGAAGAAGCCCATCCGGGGCGGCGCGGACTCCCAGCCGGCGTCGGGGGCCGGGTCGAGCGGTCCGTACAGGCTGTTGGCGTCAGGCATGGTCTTCTCCGTCGCGCGCCGCGGCCTCGGGCGTCTGCTCGTCGGTGCTACCGGCCGCGTTCTCCCCGCCCAGCACGTCGGTGGTCACGATCGGCACCTTCCGGTCCGCGGGCATCCCGGCGCGGCGCTGGTAGTCGCCGACCAGGTCGAGCAGGGCCGGCCCGGTGGGCCGGCGGCCGGGGCGGACGTCGCAGGTGCCGACCTTGCTCTCCTGGATCAGCACGTTCGGGTCCAGGGTGATGCCGAACAGGTCGTTCGCCGAGTCGCCGGTGACCAGCCCCTCGGTGCCGAAGTGGTAGGGCAGCCAGACCTGGTGGATGATCCGCCCGTCCACCCGCAGCGGGGTGAGCCGGTCGGTGACCAGCACCCGGGCCTCGATCACCGCGCGCCCGCTGACCAGGTGTGCCCAGCCGAGGTGCGCCAGCCCGGCCTCGGCGGCCAGCTCCGGGGACACCTCGACGAACATCTCCGGTTGCAACTCCGCCAGGCGAGGCACGGTACGGCTCATCCCGCCGGCCGTGTGGTGCTCGGTGAGCCGGCTGACCGTGAACACGTACGGGAAGACCTCGCTGTGCGGCTCCGGCGGGCTCGGGTTGATCCGGTTGACCGGATGCTCGTAGATCTTGCGGGTCGGGTTGGCCTGCTGGCCGTAGAGCGGGTTGCGCATCGGCGACTCGGCCGGCTCGTAGTGCGTCGGCAGCGGGCCGTCGAGCACGCCGCTGGGCGCGTACAGCCAGGCCTTGCCGTCGCCCTGCATGACGAACGGGTCGTCGCCGGCCAGCGCCGCCGGCCCGGAGGCGTCCTCCGGCGGCCGGTACGACGGCGGCTTCGTCTTCTCGAAGTCCGGCACGTCGTAGCCGGTCCACTCGCCGGCGTCCGGGTCCCACCAGACGTACTTCTTGCGCTCGCTCCACGGCCGGCCCTCCGGGTCGGCGGAGGCGCGGTTGTAGAGCGTGCGCCGGTTCGCCGGCCACGCCCAGCCCCACTCGGCGGCCACCCAGTCCTGCTCGTGGCGGGACTTGCGGCGCGCCGCCTGGTTCACCCCGTCGGCGTAGACACCGGTGTAGATCCAGCAGCCGATCGCGGTGGAGCCGTCGTCCTTCGCCTCGGCGAACGCGTTCAGCGGGCGGCCGGTCGCCACGTCGAAGCCGTTGATCTCCCTCAGCACCGCCTCGGCGCTCGGCTCGGCGTGCGGCCCGTGCGTCGGATAGTCCCAGGCCAGGTCCAGCAACGCCCGGTCCCGGGGCGCGGTGGAGGCGGCCAGCTTCTCCCGCAGCACCCGGCCCAGGTGGTAGAAGAACCACAGCTCGGAGCGGGCATCGCCGGGCGGGTTCACCGCCTTCTCCCGCCACTGCAGCATCCGCTGCGTCTGGGTGAACGTGCCCTCCTTCTCCACGTGCGAGGCGGCCGGCAGGAAGAACACCTCGGTGCGGCACTCCTCCGGCACGATCTCCCCGGTGGCGATCTCCGGGCTGTTCTTCCAGAACGTGGCGCTCTCGATCAGGAACAGGTCGCGGACCACCAGCCAGTCCAGGTTGGCCATGCCGAGGCGCTGGGCCCGGCCGTGCGCCGAGCCGACCGCGGGGTTCTGCCCGAGCAGGAAGTAGCCCTTCACCTTGCCGTCGATCATGTTCAGGACCTGCTGGTAGGTCCCGTGGTCGCCGGTCATCCGGGGCAGCCAGCCGTAGCCGAAGTCGTTCTCCGGCGTGGCCGCGTCACCCCAGTACGCCTTGAGCAGGCTCGCCGCGAACGCCCGCGAGTTGCCCCAGAAGCCCTTCTGGCCGGGGTGGCGGATGCTGTCGACCCACTTGTCGAACGTCGGGTGGTCGGCGTGGTGCGGCATCGGCAGGTAGCCGGGCAGCAGGTTGAACAGCGTCGGGATGTCGGTGGAGCCCTGGATGCTGGCGTGCCCGCGCAGCGCCAGGATGCCGCCGCCCGGCCGGCCCATGTTGCCCAGCAGCGTCTGGATGATCGAGCCGGTGCGGATGTACTGCACGCCGACGCTGTGCTGCGTCCAGCCGACCGAGTAGACCAGCGCGCCGGTGCGCTCCCGGCCGGAGTTCTCCGTCCAGGCGCGGGCCAGCTCCAGGAACTTCTCCTCCGGAATGCCGCAGACCCGGGCCACCATCTCCGGGGTGTAGCGGGAGAAGTGCCGCTTGAGGATCTGGTAGACGCAGCGTGGGTGCTGCAACGTCTCGTCCCGCTGGGTCTGCGCCGGCACCGGCTCACCGTGCGACTCGTGCTCCAGCCCGGACGCCGAGTCGCGTTCCTTGCCGGTGCCCCGGATCGTGGTGTTGCCCTCCTGGCCCTCGTACTGCCAGCTCGCGTGGTCGTAGGAGCCGGTCTCCGGGTTGTAGCCGGAGAAGAGGCCGTCCAGGTCCTCGGTGTCGGCGAACTTCTCGCTGACGATGGTGGCCGCGTTGGTGTAGGCCAGCACGTACTCCCGGAAGTCCAGCTCGTTGTCCAGGATGTAGCGCACCACGCCGCCGAGCAGCGCGATGTCCGTGCCCGCCCGGATCGGCAGGTAGGTGTCGGCGAGCGCGCTGGTGCGGGTGAACCGCGGGTCGACGTGGAAGACCTTCGCGCCGCGCTTCTTCGCCTCCATCACCCACTGGAAGCCCACCGGGTGGGCCTCGGCCATGTTGGAGCCCTGGATGACGATGACGTCAGCGTTGGCGAGGTCCTGCTGGAAGTCCGTCGCGCCGCCGCGACCGAAGCTGGTCCCCAGACCGGGGACGGTGGCGGAGTGTCAAATACGGGCCTGGTTCTCGATCTGGAGTGCCCCCATCGCCGTGAACAGCTTCTTGATGAGGTAGTTCTCCTCGTTGTCCAGCGTCGCGCCACCGAGGCTGGAGATGCCGAGCGTCCGGTTGAGCGGTCGCCCCTTCTCGTCGACGTCCTCCCAGGTCTCCGCGCGGGCGGCGAGGATCCGGTCGGCGATCATGTCGAGCGCGACGTCGAGGTCCAGGTCCTCCCACTCGGTCGCGTACGGCCGGCGGTAGCGGACCTTCGTCTGGCGCAGCGGGCTGGTCACCAGGCTCTTGCTGGCCGAGCCCTTCGGGCAGAGCCGGCCGCGGGAGATCGGGCTGTCCGGGTCGCCCTCGATCTGGGTGACCTGTCCGTCGGAGTGGAAGACCCGTTGCCCGCAGCCGACCGCGCAGTAGGGGCAGACCGAGCGGGCCACACCGTCGGCGGTCTCGGTGCGGGGGGTCAGCCCGGCGGAGCGCGCCGACTGCGCGGCCGCGCCGCGCCCCAGCGGATCGGTGCCGGTGAGCTGCCGGTAGACCGGCCACCCCTGGATGAACGTCTTCAGACCCATCCGGGCACCCCCTCCACGCCGAGCACGGGCTGACCCTCAGCACACTAGGCCAGCGTTCGGGCGCCCGCGAGCCGAGCGGAAAACAGCGCCGCCCCGACCGGAGGGCCGGGGCGGCGCTGGGCGTCGGTGTGCAGGTCGCCTCTCGGCGAGTGGCGCGACGCGGCTCCAGCCGAACGGTATTCCGCGAAGGCAATTTAGGTGAGGCCCGGGGACACTGGTCACACCGACGCTCTGCACAACGGTACCGGGAGGCGGGTTCTTCCGCCGGGCGTCGTGACCCCGGTCACCCACCGTGCAGACCTGGACGCCGGGCAGGGGTTACCCTGATGCCATGTCGGCCACCGCCAGCGCGTACCTCGCCCGGCCCGGGCGCCCCGCGGTGGTCGCGCGCACCCTGGCCGAGCTGACCGGCCCGACCGCCGGCATCGTCGAGCTGCCGGTGCGCCTGATGTGGAGCAGCGAACGCGCGTTCGACCTGGCCGACCCGGACGAACTGCTCTGGATGTACGAGAACGTGCTGCGCGAGACCAGCCGGGTGGACGACCTGCGGGAGCTGATCCACGCGGGCACGCTGCGCCGGGTGTGGCCGCTGCTCAACCTGCCCCGGGGCGTGCGCCTGGCCTGGGAGGGCCGGCACCGGAGCCTGCGCGCCGCGTGACGCACCCGCACGACTTCTACCGGGAGGTGGCCCGGGTGGCGCTGGCCGCCGCCGGCCCGCACCGCTTCGTGCTCGGCGGCGGGGTGGCCTGGGCGGCGCACGGCCTGGTCACCCGCCCCACCGAGGACGTCGACCTGTTCGCCGACGTGGAGGGCGCCGCCGCGGCGGCGGCCACCGACGTGCGGGACGCGCTGCGCCGGGCCGGCTACCGGGTGGACGAGTCCGACCCGGGCGGGCTCGGCGAGGTGTTCGACGGCTACGACCGCGACCTGCGGGACTTCGTGGTGAGCCGGGACGGCCGCGAGATCCGCCTCAGCCTGGCCCGCCTGGACCGGCACCGCAGTCCGGTGGTGATGGACTTCGGCCCGGTGATGGACGTGCGGGACCTGATCGCCAACAAGACCGCCGCGCTGGTCAACCGGCGGGAGGTACGCGACTACATCGACGTCTCCGCCGCGCTCGACAGGTACGCGGTGCCCGAGCTGCTGGAGCTGGCCCGCCAGGTGGACCCGGCGTTGGACGACGAGGACGTGCGCGCGGCCGGGCGCTACCTCGATGGGCTGCCCGACCGCCGGTTCACCCGCTACGGCCTGGACACGGCGCGGATCGCCGAGGTGCGCCGCCGGATGGCCGTCTGGCCCCGCTGACCGGGCGGGAACGCGCGGGGAAACATCTCGGGGTGATGTGGCGCCTGCGACACCTGGTGGTTATGGTGCGCAACGGCGCCCACGAGGCGCGTACCCCCTCCGAAAGGCACCGCATTGACCTCCTCCTCCGGCGCCTCGCGGCGCCAGGTGCTGGCCGTCGCCGCCGCCGCGGCGACCGCTCCCCTGCTCGCCGGCGCGCCCGCCGAGGCGAAGCCGAAGCAGCCGAAGACCTGGGACCTCACCGTCCTCGGCACCTCGGACACCCACGGCAACGTCTACAACTGGGACTACTACAAGGACGCCGAGTTCGACGACAGCAAGCACAACGACGTCGGCGTCGCGAAGCTGGCCACCCTGGTCAACCAGATCCGGGCCGAGCGCACGGGCAAGGCGACGCTGGTCCTCGACGCCGGCGACACCATCCAGGGCACGCCGCTGGCCACCTACTACGCCAAGCAGGAGCCGATCACCAGCACCGGTGAGACGCACCCGATGGCCAACGCGATGAACGTGCTGCGCTACGACGCCGTCACGCTGGGCAACCACGAGTTCAACTACGGCCTGCCGCTGCTGGCCACCTGGATCAAGCAGCTCGGCTTCCCGGCGCTCGCCGCGAACGCGATCAATGAGAAGACCGGCAAGCCGGCCTTCCTGCCGTACGTGATCAAGGAGGTCCGGCTCGGCGGGCACGGCGCGCCGAAGCTGCGCGTCGGCATCCTCGGCCTGACCAACCCCGGCGTGGCCATCTGGGACAAGGCCAACGTCGAGGGCCGCCTGGTCTTCGCCGACATGGTCGCCACCGCCGCGAAGTGGGTGCCGGTGATGCGCCGGCGCGGCGCCGACGTGGTCATCATCTCCGCGCACGGCGGCGACAGCGGCACCTCCAGCTACGGCCCGGAGCTGCCGAACGAGAACCCGACCGCGCTGATCGCCGAGCAGGTGCCCGGCATCGACGCGATCCTCTTCGGCCACGCCCACAACGAGGTGCCGGAGAAGTTCGTCACCAACCTGAAGACCGGCAAGGCGGTGCTCACCTCCGAGCCGTCGAAGTGGGGCCAGCGACTGACCCGGATGGACTTCACGCTGGCCCGGGAGAAGGGCTGCTGGAAGGTCGTCGACTCGTCGGCCACCACGCTGAACACCAACACCGTGGTCGAGGACCCGGCGGTCCTCGCGGCGGTCCGCGGCCAGCACGCCAAGACCGTCGACTACGTCAACAAGGTCGTCGCGCAGTCGAGCGTGGAGCTGTCCGCCGCCGAGTCGCGCTACAAGGACACCCCGATCCTGGACTTCATCAACCACGTCCAGACCGAGGTGGTCACCGCGGCGCTGGCCGGCGGCGCGTACGCGGGCCTGCCGGTGCTGTCGATCGCCGCGCCGTTCAGCCGCACCGCCGTCTTCCCGCAGGGTGACGTGCGGATCCGCGACGTGGCCGGCCTCTACGTGTACGACAACACCCTGGAGGCGGTCGTGCTGACCGGCGCCGAGGTGAAGGCGTACCTGGAGTACTCGGCGAAGTACTTCGTCACGGTGCCGGTGGGCGCGCCGGTGAACCCGGAGACGATCAGCGACCCGGCCGTGCCGGACTACAACTACGACGTGTTCTCCGGCGTCGACTACGAAATCGACATCTCCAAGCCGGTCGGCCAGCGGATCACCCGCCTGGTGCTGGCCGGCACCGACACCCCGCTCCCCGCGGACGCGCAGTTCGTGGTGGCGGTGAACAACTACCGGCGCAGCGGCGGCGGCAACTTCCCCGGCATCGTGAAGACCCAGGTCTACAACGCGCAGCAGGAGATCCGCCAGTTGCTGATCGACTGGGCGCAGGCCAAGGGCGTCATCGACCCGGCCGACTTCTTCGTGCCGAACTGGAAGCTGGTCCGCGAGGGCGTGCCGGTCTTCTGATCACCCCGACGAGGGCTCCGGCGTCGCGCCGGGGCCCTCGTCGTGTCAGCCGCCGGCTCTCAGGTGCCGTTCCGACTCGCCACCCAGCGGGTCCGGCCGGTCCGGGCGGGTGTCGGTCTCGGTGGACTCCGCCCGCTCCTCGGGGCTCACCCGGGTCGGCAGCTCGCCGAAGCGGACATGCCGCAGGAACGCGTACTCCTCGTCGGTGAACGACTCGACCGGTTCGCTCATGCTCGCATTGTGCACCCGCCACACCCCCGCCGGTATCAACCGGGACGGCACGGGTATGCCGCCGCGACGACCGGTGGCGACGAGGTGGAGGGTGACATGCGCGCGGTACGGATGACCGCTCCCGGGACGCTGGAGCTGACCGATGTGCCGACGCCGCAGCCCGGCCCCGGCGAGGTGCTGCTGCGCGTCGGCGCGGTCGGCGCCTGCCACTCGGACCTGCACATCCTCGACGCGGCGGCGGGGATGTTCCCCACCCCGATGACGCTCGGCCACGAGATCGCCGGCACCGTGGAGAGCGCCGGCGCGGGCGTGGACGGCTGGTCGCCCGGGGACCGGGCGGCGGTCTACGGGATCATCGGCTGCGGCCGGTGCCGGGCCTGCCTGCGCGGCGAGGAGAACCGCTGCCGGGTGAACCCGCTGGGCGGCATCGGGCTCAGCCGGGACGGCGGGCTGGCCGAGTACGTGGCGGTGCCGGCGTCCCGGCTGCTGCACGTCGGCGACATGGACCTCACCCAGGCCGCCCCGCTGACCGACGCCGGGCTGACCCCGTACCACGCGGTGGAGCTGGCCCGGGACCGGCTGCGGCCCGGCACCACCTGCGTGGTGATCGGCATCGGCGGGTTGGGGCACATGGCGTTGCAGATCCTGGTGGCCACCACGGCGGTGCGGATCGTCGCGGTGGACACCAGCGTCGCGGCGCTGGACCTGGCCGGCCGCCTGGGCGCGCACCACGTGGTGCCGGCCGGGCCGGACGCCGCGGCCACGATCCGCGAGCTGGTCGGCCCGCCGCCGGGCGGCGCGGACGTGGTGCTCGACTTCGTCGGCGCGCAACCCACCCTGGACACCGCCCGGCAGGTCGTCGCCACCGGCGGTCACCTGCTGCTGGTCGGCCTGGCCGGCGGCACGCTGCCGGTCCGACCGGTCGCCGACGAACCACCCCCGGTGCCGCTGGAGACGAGCGTGGTGGTGCCGTTCTGGGGCACCCGGGCCGAACTCCAAGAGGTGATCGCGCTGGGCCGCGACGGCCGGCTGCACGCCGACGTGCAGACGTTCCCGCTGGCCGAGGCGCCCGAGGCGTACGAGGCGTTGCGCCGGGGCGACATCCACGGGCGGGCGGTCATCGTCCCCTGACCGTGGGCAACCGGTCGAGCAGGGCGAGCCCGGCCCGCACCGGCCGCCGGTCCAGCACCTCGGCGAAGTCCACCCGGCCCTGGCAGAACCGGACGAACATCCGCCAGCCCGGCGGGCTGGCCAGCAACGCGTGGAACACGTCGGGCCGCCGCTCGAACACGTCCAGCAGCCGGTGCCCGGCGCGCATCTCCGGCGCCAGCCGCCGCCCGACCTCCCGGGGGTACGCGTCCAGGTCACCGTCGGCGACCGCCTCGCCGGCCAGGCGGCCGGAGCGCAGCGCGTAGCTGATGCCCTCCCGGCTCCACGGCTCCAACAGCCCGGCCGCGTCGCCGGCGACCAGCACCCGGCCGTGGCGCAGCGGCGCGTCGTCGGCGCGGCAGCGGGTCAGGTGGCCCGAGTCGTGCTCCGGGTCGATCCCGGCCAGCCCCAGCCGGGTCACGAAGTCCCGCAGGTAGGCCCGGGTCCGCTCGCCGTCGCCCCGGGCGGAGATGACGCCGACGGTGAGCCGGTCGCCCTTCGGGAAGACCCAGGCGTACGAGCCGGGTATCGGCCCCCAGTCGAGCAGCACCCGCCCGCGCCACCGCTCCCGCTCGGCGGCGGGCACCGGCAACTCCAGTTCCAGCCCCAGGTCGACCTGGCGGAAGCGCACCCCGACGTGGCGGGCGGTCACGCCGGAGGAGCCGTCCGCGCCGACCACGGTCCGGGCGCGCACCACCTCGCCGTCGGCCAGCCGCAGGCGTACCCCGTCGGGGTCCTGCTCGACGGCGCGCACCGCGACGCCCTCGCGGACCTCGGCGCCGGCGGCGACCGCGGCGGCGCGCAGCCGGTCGTCGAACTCCTCACGGCGGATCATGGTGACCAGCGGCGCGCCGTAGCGGCGGGTGAACGCGCGCCGCCCGTCCCGGGTGAAGGTGACCCGGTCGACGTGGTGGTGCGCGGGCACCTCCACCCGGCCGTCGACCTCGGCCAGGGAGGTGCCGATCAGGCCGCCGCCGCACGTCTTGTACCGGGGATGGGTGGCCCGCTCGACCACCAGCGTCCGCACGCCGGCCCGGGCCGCCGCGTGCGCGGCGGAGAGTCCGGCGGGCCCGCCACCGACCACGACGAGGTCCCAGATGATCACGGGTGCAGCCTAGGGCACCGGCGGAGCGGACCGCCCGGTACGACCCTCGAACGGGTGGGCATCATCGCCTGCCGGCGGGGTAACCGCCGGTCGCCGGCTGTCCGCGGGGCGGGCGGCCCACGCCGAGGAGGAACGATGCCTCAGGTCCAGTTGTCCGAGGTCGAGGAACGGGTCTACCAGGCGGTGACCGCGCTGGAGGTGCGCGGGCACGTGCCCTACCCGGATCTGATCGCCGAGGAGACCCAGATGACCGAGGAGGAGGTGCACGAGCCGCTGCACTCGCTCACCGAGCGGGGGCTGCTGCACCGGGAGGACTCGCCGATGTCGGGCCTGGACTTCGGGCCCCGCTGGTGCGCGCGCCAGACGACCTGACCGCGTCGTTTGCCCCACCGGGGTCCGGGTAGCGATCGGGGATGCGTGATCGACGGTCTGTGGGGGGCACGATGAGCGAGGACCGGTCGGCGTCGCCGGTGGCGGACACCGGGATCGACGACCGGCGTCGCTGGCGGGCGCTCGGCGTCGGCCTGGTCGCGGCGTTCATGACGCTGCTGGACGTCAGCATCGTCAACGTCGCCGTCCCGTCGATCGACCGGGCGCTGCACGCCGGTCCGAGCGACCTGCAGTGGGTGCTGTCCGGGTACGCGCTGACGTTCGGCCTGGTGCTGGTGCCGGCCGGGCGGTTCGGTGACGCGCGCGGGCGGCGTACCGCGTTCGTGGTCGGGGTGGGACTGTTCACGCTGACCAGCGCGCTGGCCGGGCTGGCCACCTCGGCGACCTGGCTGATCGTCGCCCGGCTCGTCCAGGGCGCCGCGGCCGGCGTGGTCAACCCGCAGGTCAGCGGCATGATCCAGCAACTGTTCCGGGGCGCCGACCGGGGTCGGGCGTTCGGGCTGCTCGGTGCCACCATCGGCATCTCCACCGCGGTCGGGCCGCTGCTCGGCGGCCTGCTCATCCAGCTCGGCGGCGCCGAGCACGGCTGGCGGTGGGTGTTCTTCGTGAACATCCCGGTCGGCATCGTGGCGATGGTCCTCGGCTGGCGGCTGATGCCGGCCCGGCCCGGTGGCCAACCGGACCGGCACCGACTCGACCCGGTGGGCGTGCTGCTGCTCGGCGCCGGCGTCACCGTGATCCTGCTGCCGCTGGTGCAACGCGAGCAGTGGCAGGGCCCGGCCAAGTGGCTGCTGATCCCGCTCGGCCTGGTGCTGCTGGCCGGCTTCGCGCTCTGGGAGCGTCGGTTCGCCCGGCACGCCACACCCCTGTTCGACCTGCGGTTGTTCGGGCTGCGCTCGTACACCCTCGGCTCGCTGATCGGGCTGGCCTACTTCGCCGGCTTCACCGCGATCTTCTTCATCTTCACGCTCTACCTCCAGATCGGGCTGGGCTACAGCGCGCTGGTGGCCGGCCTGGCGATCACCCCGTTCGCGCTCGGCTCGGCGCTCGCCTCCGCGCTCGGCGGCCGGGTGGTCACCCGGTACGGCCGGCCGCTGGTCGCGATCGGACTGCTCGCCGTGGTGGTCGGCCTGGTCGCGACCGACCTGGTGCTGACCGGCGGGCCGCACGACAACGTGCCGTGGCGGACCGCGTTGCCGCTGCTCGTCGCCGGGCTGGGCAGCGGTCTGGTGATCGCGCCCAACCAGACGCTCACGCTCTCCGAGGTGCCGGTGCCGATGGCCGGCAGCGGGGCGGGCATGCTCCAGACCGGTCAGCGGATCGGCTCGGCCGCCGGCATCGCGGCGGTGGGCGCGTTGTTCTTCTCGACGCTCGCCGACCACCGGGGCGACTGGTCGGTGGCGTTCCGGCACTCGCTGCTGCTGGCCGCCGGCATCATCGTGCTGGCGCTGGCCGCCGCCGTGGTCGACATCCTCGCCGGCCGGCGTAAGGAGGGGCCCCCCGTTAACGCCTCCGGTAGAGGAAGGGGCCCCGCTTAACACGCCGAAGCCCGGCACCCCATGCTTCGGGGGCCGGGCTTCGGCGTGTGTGCTTACTTGGTCCAGTGCTGGGCGACGAGGTCGGTAGCCTGCTTCTCCCACTGCGCGTACGCGTCCGGGTAGGCGGACACCTGCACGGTCTGCGCGGCCTCGGTCAGGGGCATGTCCTGCCAGCCGTCGACCTGCTTGAGGCCCTTCAGGAACGCGAGGGTGGAGTGCTCGGGGTCGGTGATCTCCTCCGGGGTGCCCCAACCACTGGAGGGGCGCTGCTGGAACAGACCCAGCGAGTCATGGTCGTTGCGGTCGCCGAGGTGGCCCAGGTTCTCCAGCTTCGACTCCTGCAGGCTGGTGGCGATCGAGATGACCGCGGCCCGCTCGGGCAGGCCGGCCTTCTTCGTCGCGGCGATGATCGCCTTCACGTTGGCCGTCTGCTCACCGTTGAGCGCGATGGTGGACTGCTCACCCTGCACGGTGGCCGTCACCGGCTTGCTCGCGGCGTGCGCGGGGGTGTCGGCGTGGGCGGCGATCGGGCCGGCGAACACGCCACCGGTGAAGGCCAGACCAGCGATACCCAGGATGCTCTTACGCAGGATCGTGTTCATCAGGGGGCTCCATTCGGGGGTCGACACACCCCAGGGGCGGGGGTGCGGGCACCGTCAGGCGCTCGAAGATCAGGGGTTCCGGCGTGGGCGCGGAGCGCGGGGCTCGTCGCGGGGCCGGGAGTGTGTGTAACGACCGGCCGGCCACCGTCATTCCCCGAGGGGGCGGGGGTGCGGGGCTTGCCTTCCTCGGTCGTTCACCGGGTTACAACGCCCCGCACCCCGCCCCGATTCCGCCGCCAGAGTGCCACCCACCACCGCCGAACCGGACACCCCGCTCACGAGGCCAATCCGGTCGGATGCCACCACGGCGCCTCGCGCCCGCTCTCGCAGAGGTCCAGGGCCCGCACCGACGGCGGGACGCTCTCGCCTCCCCGCCGATCTTGCAGTTTCTGCCCGTGCATACCGGGCTAATGGGACATTACAAGGGCCACAACTGCAAGATCGGCGGGGGCGGGGCGGGGCGGGGCGGGCGGGGAGAGCGGAACGGCCGGCCCCGTGGGGCCGGCCGTTCTTTGGGGTACGCGTTACCAGAGCTGCTGGACGATGTCCGCGGCCTGCTCCTCCCACTGCGCGTACGCGTACGGGTAGGCGGACACCTGGACCGTCTGCGCCGCGCTGGTCAGCGGCAGGTCCCGCCAGCCGCCGACGTTCTTCAGGGCGCCGAAGAACGCCTTGCTGGCGTACTCCGGGTCGGTGATCTGCTCGGACGAGCCCCAACCGGACGACGGGCGCTGCTGGAACAGGCCCTCCGAGTCGTGGTCGTTGTACGTGCCGAGGTGGCCCAGGTTGTAGAGCTTCGACTCCTGGAGGGAGGTGGCGACGCCGATCACCGCGCCCCGCTCCCCCACACCGGTCTCCTTGGCCGCCTCGACGATGGCCTTGGCGTTGTCGACCTGCGCGTCGTCGAGCGGGATACGCGACTGCGCGCCCTCGACGCCGTGCGGCATGAGCTTGTCCCGCGCCGGCCGGTCGGCCTTGGCCGGCACCTTGTCGCCGCCGGTGGTCAGGCCGGACTTGGCCGCCTCGGTGGCGGTCTTCTTGCCGGTGGCGAGGTCGATGGCGGCCACGGCGCCGGCGTGCGGTCCGCTGGTCACCGGGGCGGCGACGGCGGTGGGGGCGAAGGCCAGTCCGCCCAGGGCGGCCACGCCGGCGACGGTCAGCGCGGCGCGGCGGTTCTGGGCGACGGTGGTGGTCTTCGCGTAGGCGGTCTTCGCGACGGCGGGGAGCCACCGGGTGACGTGCTGCTTCACGATGGTTGCCCTTTCGATCGTTACGACGCGCTCCGGGGTGAGCGCCCCTCGGGGGTCGGCCGGCGACCCGGGTTTGGGTGCCGGCGGTACGGGGGACACAACCAGCTCGGCCTGTCGGTCATTCCGGATATGTCAGGCGCGGCGCGAGCTGCGGTCCGGGTCACGCCGGGTACCGGGTGACGGGTCGCTCAGCGGGAGGAACGGGACGGTTCGCCGAACCACACCAGGACGTGCCAGAGCTGCTTGAGGTGCTGCCGGGTGACCTCCGCCGGGCCGCGGTCGGCCCAGCGCTGCGGCTCGCGTACCAGGGAGGCGGCGGCGCGGCCGATCAGCTCGGCGTGCAGCGGCTCCCCCGCTCGCGCGAACTCGGCGTGCACACGGGCGGCCAGCGGTGGGATGTCCGGGCCGCGGAAGTCGGCGTCGACGGCGTCCACGGGCAGCTCGAAGCCGGCGTGCCAGTCCAGCGCGAAGCCGTGCCGGTCGGCCGTCGCCGCGAGGCGTCGTCCCACCTCGGTGTCGCGGAACGACGGGTCGGCCACCACCGCCTCGACGTCGCGGTCGAGGCGCACCTCGCCGTGCACCTGCGCCTCGATGTAGTCGTCCAGCGCCCGGCCGGCCCGCGCGGACGCCCGTTCCCGGCGGGACAGCAGCGTCCGCAGCAGGGCGTCGGTGTCCATTCCCGAGACGCCCAGGCTGGTGCCGGTGCCGACGGTGGCGTCCAGCAGCGCGGCGAGGACCGGTTCGAAGGCGGCGACGGTGCCGACGTCGCTCGGGCCGACGCTGCTGTCGCCGAACGTGAACGTGGCCCGGGTCAGCACCTGCGGGCGCAACCGCAGGTGGCACGCGCCGAAGCGGGGGCACGCGCCGTCGGGATGGTCGAGCAGGTTGAGGCCGCCGTACGTCGGGCGCTCCGCGGGACGAACGCCCGCACGGTGGTACGCGCCGCCGAAGAGCGACCGCTCCCAGACGTCCCGGTCGCCGCCGGGGAAGGCGGTCAGCCCGCCGTTGCCGATGCCGGTGCAGAACTGGCTGCGGTAGACGCCCTCGGCGTCGAGCGCCTCGATCACCGTGCGGCCGTCGCGCAGCAGCCGGTCGGGGTGGAAGTTGAGAGTCAACCGGCCGTGGCCGGTCACCGCCGCGATCAGGTCCGCGTACCCGATGTCGGTGCCGGACCCGGCGAGGTGGGCGGCGATGACGGCGAGCGCCGCCGGTCGGCCCCGCAGGGCGACGTCGCGCACGTGCCGCAGCGCGGCGGACTGGGCGGCGGTCAGGGTCGGTCCGGGCACCGGACGAGTATCGCCGGGCCGCGGGCGAGGGGCGAGCGGTTACCGGTGGCCGGCCGCGCCGAGGCGGGCCAGCAGGTGCGCGTTGCCGCCGGTCGCGGTGAGGTGGCGCAGCAACTGGTCCAGCGCGGCCTGCCGGTCGAGGGTGGACAGCGCGGAACGCAACGCCCGCAGGCGTTGCCGCTCGGTGTCCGACAGCAGCGCCTCCTCCCGGCGGGTGCCGGAGGCCCGCAGGTCCACCGCCGGGAAGGTACGCCGGTCGGCGAGCGCGCGGTCCAGTCTCAGCTCCGCGTTGCCGGTGCTCTTGAACTCCTCGAAGATGAGGGTGTCGGCGGCGGACCCGGTCTCCACCAGGGCCGAGGCCAGGATGGTCAGGGAACCGGCCTCCTCGGTGGCGCGGGCCGCCGCGAGCAACTGCTTCGGCGGGGTCAACGCGGCCACGTCCACGCCGCCGGAGAGGGTACGCCTGGCGGGGCGGACGGTGAGGTTGTAGGCGCGGCCGAGCCGGGTCAGCGAGTCGAGCAGCACGACCACGTCATGCCCCAGCTCGACCAGGCGCTTGGCCCGCTCGATCGCCAGCTCGGCGATCGTGGTGTGGTCCTGCGGCGGACGGTCGAACGTGGCCGCGACGACCTCGCCCTTCACCGACCGCGACATGTCGGTGACCTCCTCCGGCCGCTCGTCCACCAGCAGCACCATCAGGTGGCACTCCGGGTTGTTGCGGGTGACCGCGTTCGCGATCGCCTGCAGCACCATGGTCTTGCCGGCCTTCGGCGGCGACACGACCAGCGCACGCTGGCCCTTGCCGATCGGCATCACCAGGTCGATGACCCGGGTGGCCAGCACGTGCGGCTCGGTCTCCAGCCGCAGCCGCTGCCGGGGATACACCGGGGTGAGCTGGTAGAAGTCGGGGCGGTGCCGGGCCTGCTCCGGGGTGCGGCCGTTGACGGTGTCGAGCCAGGCCAACGACACCGGTCGACCCGGCCGGGAGTCCCCGGCGACCTCGCCGGTGACCAGGTCGCCGCGGCGCAGGCCGTACCGGCGGACCTGCCCGGCGGTGAGGTGTACGTCCGCGGTGGACGGCAGGTATCCGTCCACCCGGAGTGGGAAGTGCCCGCCGGCGGTGTCGAGGACACCGCTGACCGGGCGGGATGCGTGGGTCATGGGTTGCCTTTCTCAGGCGTCGTCGGTGGACACCACCGACGGCGGAAGGGAATGCGGCCGGGACCGCCCGACGGGCGGTCGCTGCGGCGGGGACGACGGTCGAGGACCGATCGTGTGGGAGAGAACGGAATCCGGGCGGCGCCTGGCGCCGGCATCCGGTTCCACAGGCAGGCTAACCCCTCCCCGACGGCGCCGGCAAGCGATCACGGCACGGCGTCGGTCCGGTCCTTCGCTACAGTGAGCACCTGACGCACCGGGAAGGCCCGTACCGTGACTGCTACGACCGTGGTCGACCAGGTCGATCTGGGCGACCACGTCTGTTGGATCCACGACGACGACAACGCCGCGCTCGACGCCGTCGGCCGCTTCGCCGCCGCCGGTCTGCGCCGCGGCCACAAGGTGGTCTGCTTCACCGAGACGTCCACGCCGCAGGCGGTCCGCCTCCGGGTCGACGCCGTCGGGGTTCCCACCGAGGCGGCGGTGGCGGCGGGCCAGCTACGGATCCTGCCGGCCGTGGACGCCTTCCTGGCCGACGGCCGGCCCACCCCGGCCACGCTGGCCGACGCAATCCACCACGAGATCGACCAGGCCAGGCGCGAGGGCTACCCGGGGATACGCCTCAGCGGCGACATGACGTGGATGTTGGGCACCGGCGTCACCCTGGACGAGCTGCGACGCTACGAGCTGGCGCTCAACCCGCTCTTCCCGGACGGCCGGGTCGCCGGCCTGTGCGTGTACGACCGCCGGCGCTTCCCCGCCGACCAGCTCCGGATCCTCGGCGCGACCCACCCCGGCACCGCCGGCCCGGAGGCGACCCGCTCGTGGTCGCCGCTGCTGCGGGCGTACCGGACCACCGATCCGCCGGGCCTGCGGCTGGTGGGCCAGGTGGACCGGAGCAACCGGGACGCGCTCGTGGCGATGCTGGGTGACCTGACGGACGGGCGGCAGCCGGGCCGCGTACCCCCGGCGCTGGACCTGACCGACCTCAGCTTCGCCGACGCGGGCGCCGCCACCGAGCTGGCGCACGCCATCCGCGGCGGTCGCGCCCACGTGCGGCTAGTGGGTTGCCGGCCGGCGTTGCGCCGGTTGCTGCACGTGCTGGGCGGCGTGACCGCGGGCGCCCCGGCGTGAGCGAACGCACCGAGCGGAGCGAGGGCCGTGAGGCCATGCTGGACACGCTGTCCGAGGTCCGGCGGTTCGTCGCCGGGCCGCGGTCGCCGCCGGGCTGGACCCGACCGGAGCGCTCACCCGCCTCAGTGGCCCCGGGCGATCCACTCGTCGAGGTGCGGGGCCTCCGCGCCGATGCTGGTGTCGTCGCCGTGCCCGGTGTGCGCCACCGTCTCCGTCGGCAGGGTGAGCAGCCGGGTGCGGATCGACTCCACGATGGTGCCGAAGTCGCTGTAGGAACGACCGGTCGCGCCGGGACCTCCGGCGAAGAGGGTGTCGCCGGTGAAGACCGCGTCCAACTCCGGCGCGTACAGGCTGCACGCTCCCGGGCTGTGCCCGGGCGTGTGCAGGACCCGCAGCGTGGTGCCGCCGACGGTGACGGTCTGCCCGTCGGTGAGGTCGCCGTCCGGCGGGGTGTCCGGGTGGACCTGGTCCCACAGCACCCGGTCGGCCGGGTGCAGCAGCACCGGGGCGCCGGTGGCCCGGGCCAGTTCGGGGGCGACCCGGACGTGGTCGTCGTGGGCGTGGGTGGCCAGGATGGCGAGCACGCGGCGGTCGCCGACGACCGCCCGGATGGCGGCCACGTCGTGCGGCGCGTCGACCACCACGCACTCGGTGTCGTCGCCGATCACCCAGACGTTGTTGTCGACGTCGAACGTCTGCCCGTCCAGCGAGAAGGTGCCGGACGTGACGGCGCGGTCCACCCGGGCGGTCACGGGAAGACCACCACCGAGCGCAGCACGTCGCCGTGGTGCATCCGGGTGAACGCCTCCTCGACCTGGTCCAGGGCGATCTCCTCGGTGACGAAGGCGTCCAGGTCGAGGCGGCCCTGCCGGTAGAGCTCGGTGAGCATCGGGAAGTCCCGGCTGGGCAGGCAGTCGCCGTACCAGCTCGACTTGAGCGCGCCACCGCGACCGAACACGTCGAGCAGCGGCAGGTCGACGGTCATCTCCGGGGTGGGCACGCCGACCAGCACGACCGTGCCGGCGAGGTCGCGCGCGTAGAACGCCTGCTTCCAGGTCTCCGGGCGGCCCACCGCGTCGATCACC
Source organism: Micromonospora ferruginea (assembly GCF_013694245.2). NCBI lineage: Bacteria > Bacillati > Actinomycetota > Actinomycetes > Micromonosporales > Micromonosporaceae > Micromonospora > Micromonospora robiginosa. Next base: position 2,049,575 of record NZ_CP059322.2, on the reverse strand, counting down.
ACGTCGGCGCCGAAACCACCGGTGGCGGCGCGGATCGCCTCGACCGGGTCGGCCTCGGAGGCGTTCACCGTGTGGGTGGCGCCGAACTTCCGCGCCCAGTCGAGCTTGCGGGAGTCGGTGTCCACCGCGACGATCGTGGTCGCGCCGGCGAGGGCCGCGCCGGCCACCGCCGCGTCGCCGACCCCGCCGCAGCCGATCACCGCGACGGAGTCGCCGCGGGTCACGTTGCCGGTGTTCATGGCCGCGCCGAGACCGGCCATCACGCCGCAGCCGAGCAGGCCGACGGCGGCGGGCCGGGCCGACGGGTCGACCTTGGTGCACTGTCCGGCGTGCACGAGCGTCTTCTCGGCGAACGCGCCGATGCCGAGCGCCGGCGTCAGCTCAGTACCGTCGGTGAGCGTCATCTTCCGCACCGCGTTGTGGGTGGCGAAGCAGTACCAGGGCCGGCCGCGCCGGCAGGCCCGGCACTGCCCGCAGACGGCCCGCCAGTTGAGCACCACGAAGTCGCCCGGCGCCACGTCGGTGACGCCGTCACCCACCTGCTCGACGATCCCGGCGGCCTCGTGGCCGAGCAGGAACGGGTAGTCGTCGTTGATGCCGCCCTCGCGGTAGTGCAGGTCGGTGTGGCACACGCCGCAGGACTGGATGCGGACCACCGCCTCGCCCGGCCCCGGGTCGGGCACCACGATCGTGGTGACCTCCACCGGCGCGCCCTTGCGCCGCGACACGACTCCCCGGACTTCCTGGCTCAAGGCTCTCTCCTTCGCTCGGTCCCCCGCCGAACCTACCGCCGATCATCGCCGTCGGCCCAGCGTCGCGTACTCCCGTCAGGCCGGCACCGGCACCGCGGCGGCCCGGTCGTCGGCCCACCGGCGGCGCGCGGCGTTGCGGTAGCGCAGCACCTGCACCGCGCCGAGCGCCCAGAGCAGGTACTGCACGGCGAACGCCCAGCGGAACGCGGACAGCGGCGGGGCGTCCCGCCCGGCCGGGGTGGCCAGGTCCAGCACCACGCCGACAGCGAGGACGAGCACGATCGAGGCGACGAAGCCGCCGACGTTGACGATGCCGGTGGCGCTGCCGATGCGGTGCACCGGGTTGAACGTGCGGGCGTAGTCGAAGCCGATCACCGAGCCGGGGCCGTTGACCGCGAGCACCACCACCAGCGCCACCAGCAGCCAGTGCGGGGCACGGCCGGGCCAGGCCAGCACCACCGCCCAGACCGCCGCGGTGGCGGCGGTGATGGCGAAGACCACCACCGAGCGGTGGAACGGGTGCCGGGCGCACAGGTGCGCGACCACCGGGCCGCAGACCAGCGTCACCACGGTCATCAGGGTGAGCAGCCCGGCCGCGGCGGTGGGCGCGAAGCCCTGCCCCTGCACCAGGAAGGGGTAGCCCCAGAGCAACGCGAACACCGCGCCGGAGAACTGGGTGACGAAGTGCGTCCACAAACCCAGCCGGGTGCCGGGCTGCCCCCAGGCGTCGGCGAGCTGCCGGCGTACCGTCGCCAGGGTCGGGGTGGGCGCGCCGGCCTGCGCGGCGCGCGGGGTGTCCCGGACCGCGGCGAGGACCAAAAGCAGCACGGTGGCGCCGAGCGCCGCCGCGGTCAGGAACGCCGGGGTCCAGCCCGCGCGGTGCAGCAGCGCCACCAGGGGTACGGCGCCGAGCACCGCGCCGAGCTGCCCGACGGTGCCGGTGAGCTGCACCAGCAGCGGGTTGCGCCGGCCGGGGAACCAGTACGCCACGATCCGCAGCACGCTGATGAACGTCATCGCGTCGCCGAGGCCGACCAGCACCCGGGCGGCGACCGCGAGGCGGACGTCGACGGCGACCGCGAAGACGAGCTGCCCGGCCACCATGAGCGCGCCGCCGGCCAGCAGCAGCCGGCGCGAGCCGTAGCGGTCGAGGAGCACCCCGACCGGGATCTGCATGGCGGCGTAGACGGCGAGCTGGGCCACCGAGAAGGTGGCCAGGGCGGTGGCGTCGATGCCGAAGCGGTCCGCCGCGTCCACCCCGGTCACGCCGAGGGAGCTGCGGTGGAACACCGCGGCCACGTACGCGGTGACGGCCACCGCGTAGACCAGGGCGGCGGGCCGGCGGCCGGCGCTCACCGCAACGTCCCGAGCATGGTGGCGGCGGTGTCGATGTGCCCGGCCACCGCGTCGCGCCACACCTGCGGGTCGTCGCCGTCGAGCGCGGCGAGCTGGCCGGCGTGCTCGGCGAGGGCGACCTCCGCCCAGCCGGGTGAGAGCCGGAAGCTGGCCTCGCCCATGCGGAGCTGCCGGTCGCGCAGCCGGTGGTACAGCTCGGCGAGGATCTCGTTGCCGGCCGCCTCCACCACGGCGGCGTGGAACGCCCGGTCGGCGGCCATCAGCGCGGTGAGGTCGCCTTCGGCGTGCGCCCGGCGCATCTCGTCGAGCCGGGCGGCCAGCTCGGCGCGGAGCGCGGCCCGCCGGGGCCAGACCCGCTCGGCGGCGTGCAGCTCCACCAGGCGGCGGGCCTCGACGACGTCGGCGATCTCCCGGGCGGACACCGGCCGGATCAGCGCGCCCCGCTTCGGGTAGAGCCGCACCAGCCCCTCGGCCTCCAGCCGGAGCAGCGCCTCCCGGACCGGGGTACGCGACACGCCCGTCGCCGCCGCGATCTCCCCCTCGCTGACGAGCTGGCCACCGGGATAGACCTGTTCCAGGACGGCCTGCTTGAGGTGCCGGTAGGCGCGCTCGGCGGCCGAGGGCACAACGCCGGCCAAACTGGGATGCGTCATGTATCTATCCTGCGCCCGTACCGGAAGGCACCTGCCCGCCCCACCCCCGATCGTGGCGCACCCCACGCCCGCCTCCCCCACCCACCGGCCCGCCCGAGCGCGTGTTCACGTCACCCCAAAGATCACCTCCGACACCAACCCCTTGATCAATCACCGATCGAGAGGAGGGGTTGATCATGAAGTTGGCGGCGTTTCGGGTCCGAATTGTCGCCGCTAACCTCATGATCGACGCGTTGGGGGTGGGGGTGGGTCGGCCAGAGGGCGCGGAGCAGGGTCTCCACCTCGGGGGTGCGCTCGATCTGCGGCATGTGGCCGGTGTCGCGGAACAGGTGGGCGCGGGCGTGCGGCAGCCGGGTCCGCGCGTACGCCAGGTGCGTGGCGGGCAGGATCAGGTCGCGGTCGCCCCAGACCAGCAGCGTGGGCAGCTCCAGCGCGGCCACCGCGTCGAGCAGCTCGGCGCGCCACCGGGGGCGCACCCCGCGCCAGGTGCCCAGGTCGCGCACCAGTTCCCGCATCACCCGGGCGGCGTGCGGCTGCCGCGCCACCGCCAGCGCGGTGGCGATCCGCTCGTCGGTGACGTGGGCGGGGTCGACGAAGATGGCCCGCTCGGTGCGGCGGGCGATCGCCGGGTGCGGGCGCAGCAGCAGCCGGGCCAGCGGGGGCACCGCGAGCAGCCGCAGCGCCACGGTCACCTCCCGGCCGAAGCCGGCGCTGTTGAGCAGCGCCAGGTCGGCCACCCGGTGCGGCGCGTCGGCGGCGAGGCGCATGGCCACCGCCCCGCCGAGGGAGTTGCCGACCAGGTGGGCCGGGCCGGTCACCCCGGCGGCGTCGAGGAACCCGGCGACCGCGCCGGCCAGCGCGGGCAGCGTGTGCGGCCCGTCCAGCGGCGCGGAGCCGCCGTGGCCGGGCAGGTCCACCGCGAGCACCCGGTGGTCCCGGTCCAGCGCCGCGTGCAGCGCGGTGAAGTCGTCGAGGGTACGGCCGATGCCGTGCAGCAGCACCACGGGTGGCCCGTCGCCGCTGATCCGGCAGCGCATCCGCCGCCCGGCCACGGTGCACTCGTCGGCCGGCGGCAGCGCGACGGTCACGCCGGGCGGCCGGGGTCCGGGGCGACCGCCTCGCCACCCGGCCGCACGCCCGCCCCGGGCTCCGGCTCGCCGGGCACGCCCACGGCCGGGCCGGCGCCGACCCGCGCGGCGGACCCGGCACCCGGGCCCGTCTCGGCGGACGCGGCACGCGCAACCGGCGCGACGGCCGCCGCACCCGGGTTTGTCTCGGCGGACGCCGCACGCGCGGCGGACGCCGCACCCGGGCCCGGCGTGGCGGACGCCCCACCGGGAGCCGGCTCGGCGGACGCCGCACGGGGGGCCGGTACGCGGGCCGGGCGGGAGCGCATGCCCAGCGCCAGCACCCGGCCGTAGCCGGCGGGGGCGATCCGGGCGAGCAGGTCGGGCAGCTTCGCCGACCAGCCGATCAGCACCCGGCCGCGACGCCGCCGCGCGCCGTTCAGGATCGCCTCGGCGGCGGTCGCCGGGTCGATGGTGAGCAGCTTCTCGAACTGCCGGCGGCCGGCCTCGTACTCGGCGACCGGCACGCCGCTGCCGACCCGGGCGCTGGCCGCGATGCGGGTCCGGATGCCGCCGGGGTGCACCGACGTCACGCCGATCCCGTCGTCGACCAGCTCGTGCCGCAACGCCTCGGTGAACCCGCGCACGGCGAACTTGCTGGCCGAGTAGGCGGCCTGCCCGGCGGGGGCGATCAGGCCGAACAGGCTGGACACGTTGACCAGGTGGGCGCCGGGCTCGGCCTTGAGCGCGGGCAGCAGCGCGTGGGTCAGCCGCACCACCGCCCGGAAGTTGATCTCGATGACCCAGAGGAACTCGTCCAGGGTGACCTGGTCGAACCGGCCGCCGAGCGCGACACCGGCGTTGTTGACCAGCAGCCGGATCCGGGGGTGGGCGCGGTGGATCTCGGCGGCGACCCGGTCGGTGGCCTCGGCGTCGGCGAGGTCCACCACGTGGGTGTCGATCTCGCGCGGCAGGTGCCGGGCGCGGATCGACTCGACCACCGCGGCCAGTCCCTCGGCGTCGCGGTCGATCAGGACCAGGTCGCAGCCGCGCCGGGCCAGGCCGTCGGCCAACGCCGCGCCGATGCCGCTGGCGGCGCCGGTGAGCACCGCGACGCCGCCGGGGAACTCGAGGTCACGCATCGGAACCTCCGGAGGTGGCCGCCGCCGCGGTGGCGGGCGCGCCGGCCCGGGCGAACCGTACGCCGTCGGTGAGCGGCCCGTGCCGCATCAGGCGTACGTCCCGGGGATAGTTCTGGTGCAGCCGCCACGGCGCGTGCGGCCCCTGCTTGGGCAACTGGTCGACGGCGCGCAGCACGTAGCCGGACTTCAGGTCGATGATCGGCACCAGGTCGTCGGTGTGCGGGGCGACCGGGGTGACGATCTGCTGCCCGGTGTCGTCGAGGTGGCGCAGCAACCGGCAGACGTACGTGGCGACCAGGTCGGCCTTCAACGTCCAGGAGGCGTTGGTGTAGCCGATCGTCATGGCGAAGTTCGGCACGCCGGAGAGCATCATGCCCTTGTAGGCGATGGTGGCGGCCAGGTCGACGTCCGCGCCGTCGACGCTCAGTGTCATGCCGCCGAGCGCGAGCAGGTTGAGGCCGGTGGCGGTGACCACCACGTCGGCCGGCAGCTCGTCGCCGGAGGCGAGGCGGATGCCGTGCGCGGTGAACGTGTCGATGGTGTCGGTCACCACCGAGGCGCGTCCCTCGGCCAGCGCGGTGAACAGGTCGCCGTCCGGCACCACGCACAGCCGCTGGTCCCAGGGGTCGTAGCGGGGCGAGAAGTGCCTGTCGACGTCGTACCCGATGGGGAGCCGGCCCTTCGCGGCCCGCCGCAGGAACCGCTTCACCAGGCCGGGCGCGCGCCGGCTGAGCTGGAAGTTGGCCACGCCGAGCGCGACGTTCTTCCACCGGGCCACCGCGTAGGCGGCCTTCGGGGGCAGCCAGCGCCGAGCGGCGTCGGCGAAGGCGTCACGTGAGGGCAGCGAGATCACGTACGTCGGTGAGCGCTGGAGCATGGTGACGTGGGCGGCGGTGTGGGCCATGGCCGGGACCAGGGTGACCGCGGTGGCGCCGCTGCCGATCACCACCACCCGCCGGCCGGTGACGTCGAGCCCCTCCGGCCAGTGCTGCGGGTGCACCAGCGTGCCGGCATAGCGCTCGACGCCGGGCAGCCGGGGCGTGTAGCCCTCGTCGTAGCGGTAGTAGCCGGAGTTGGTGAACAGGAACGCGCAGGTCAGCGTCGTGTCCTCGCCGGTGTCGTCGCGGTGTGCGTGCACCGTCCAGCGGGCGGTCGCGCTGTCCCACTCGGCGCGCGTCACCCGGTGGTGGAAGCGGATGTGCTCCTGCACGCCGTATTCCCGGGCGGTCTCGCGCACGTAGCGGCGGATCGACTCGCCGTCGGCGATGGCCTTCGGGTCGGTCCACGGCTTGAACGAGTAGCCGAGCGTGTACATGTCCGAGTCGGAGCGGACGCCCGGGTAGCGGAACAGGTCCCAGGTGCCGCCGATCGCGCCCCGCGCCTCCAGCACCGCGTAGGTCTTGCCGGGACACTCGCGTCCCAGGTGGACGGCGGCGCCGACGCCGGACAGGCCGGCGCCGACGATGAGGACGTCGACGTGGTCGGAGGCCATGGCTTCTCCCGTTCTCCCCCGGCGGTGGACCGGACACTATCCACCGCCCTCGACCACAGTCAACACCCTGTCGAGTCCGATCGACAGGGTGTTGAGCGGGTGTAGCATCGGCCGACATGAGCCCCGCCCGTACGCCGACCGGCGCCGCGCCGACGCGCGGACGGCGGGCCGGCCGCTCCACCGGCGACGACCGGGAGGGGGCGATCCTGGCCACCGCCGAACGGCTGCTGCGCGAGCGCGCCTTCGGCGACATCTCCATCGACGACCTGGCCCGGGGCGCGGGCATCTCCCGGCCCACCTTCTACTTCTACTTCCCGTCCAAGGACGCGGTGCTGCTCACCCTGCTCGACCGGGTGACCGAGGAGGCCGACGCCGCCGCCGGCGACGTGCTGGACCGGCTCGCCGAGGACCCGCGCGCCCGGTGGCGGGAGCTGATCGCCCGGTTCCACGCCACCTTCGGCGGCCACCGGGACGTGGTGCTGGCCTGCGCCCAGGTGCGCGGCACCAACGCCGAGGTCCGCCGGCTCTGGGCCGAGGTGCTCGAACGCTGGGTCCGCGCGGTCCAGGCCGCGATCGAGCTGGAACGCGCCCGCGGCGCGGCCCCGGACGGGCTGCCCGCCCGGGACCTCGCCATCGCGCTGAACTCGATGAACGAGCGCGTCTGGTACGCGACGTTCGCCGGCGACGGGCCGGCGGTGGCCGAGCGGGACGTGGTCGACGTGCTGCTCGACGTCTGGCTGACCGCGATCTACCGCACCGCCACGCCCCCGGTCACGCCGCCCGGGTGAACTCCATGATCCAATTGGTCTCCCAGGTGCGCTCGCCGTCGGTGGAGAACGCCTGCTCCCAGCGGCAGGAGGTCGCGGTGATCGCCGACCAGACGAACCGGCAGCGCACCGGCCGCCCCTCGTCGGAGTCGTCGGCGTGGAACGTGCCCACGCCGTCGGCGAAGCCGCCCACCACCGGCGGCACCTCCAGCACCCCACGGCGGCTGTTCATCCAGTAGATCGACCACAGCCCGGTCGCCGGGTCGCGCAGGCGCACGGTGGAGCCGGCGAAGCCCCGGGTCGGGAAGCGGATCTCGTCGAAGCTGCCGGCGCCGTCGAAGAACGACCGGGCCTCGCTGACGCCGGGGAACTCGTCCCAGTCGTCGCTGCCCACGTGGCGCTCGCGCAGCCGCCGGTTGGTCACGTCCCAGGTGCCGACGAAGAAGTCGAAGTCGCCCATCAGCGGCCCACCGGCCCCTCGGCGCGGGTGTCGGCCAGGTAGCCTGCCAGGTCGGGCCGGTCCGGCGCGAGCAGATGCCGGACCCAGGCGGCGCGCTCGTGCTCCAGCACGCCCAGCTCCCACACGCAGCCCACGCCGGGCCGGGTCAGGTCGACGAAGTGCGCCGGGTCGTCGTCCGGGCAGTCCAGCGCCGGCTGCCCGGCGATCGCGATCCGGCACTCGACCACGTTGTCGAAGAACCAGCTGTACGCCAGCAGGTACGCCCCGGTGTCCGCGCCCCGGTGCAGCACCACCCAGCTCGCCGGCGGGGTACCGCCGCCGTCCGGGCCGGGCAGCAGCGCCGGCAGGTACGCGTACGCGGCGTCGACCACCTCCGGTTCGAGGCGGCGTTCCGGCTGGTCGATGTGGTAGCGCTTGACGTGTCGGCCGGCGACCTCGACGGTTCCCGGCACGGTCAGCTCCTTGTCGTGAAAGGCCATGCCGGGACGCTAGGACCCCTTCCCTGACAGCTAGTGTCAGCAGAATGCGGGCCAGTCGACTCCTGTCCATCCTGCTGCTCCTGCAGGCCCACGGCCGGCTCACCGCCGCCGACCTGGCCACCCGCCTCGAGGTGTCGACCCGCACCGTCTACCGGGACGTCGAGGCGCTGCACGCCGCCGGCATCCCGCTCTACGGGGAGGCCGGACACGCCGGCGGCTACCGGCTGGTCGAGGGGTGGCGTACCCGGTTGACCGGGCTCACCGGCGAGGAGGCCGACCGGCTGCTCTTCGCCGGGCTCCCCGGGCCGGCCGCCGAACTGGGCTACCAGTCGGTCGTGGCGGCCGTGCAGCTCAAGCTGCGTGCCGCGCTACCGGCCCCGCTCGCCGACCGGGCGGCCCGGCTGGAGCAGCGGTTCCACCTGGACACGCCGGGCTGGTATTCGGACGGTGACCCGTCACCGCACCTGGCCGCGGCGGCCGAGGCGGTGTGGCGGGAGCATCGGGTACGGGTCCGCTACCGCAGTTGGCGCGGCGAGGTGACCCGGATGCTGGAGCCGTACGGGCTGGTGCTCAAAGGTGGCCGCTGGTATGTGGTCGCGGCCCGCCCGGACCGGGCCGAGCCGGCCACCTACCGGGTCAACCAGATCCTCGACCTCACCGCGCTGGACGAGCCGTTCGACCGGCCGGAGTTCGACCTGCCGGCGTGGTGGCGGGCGCACGTGACGGCGTTCCGGGCCGGGCTGCACCGCGACGAGGCCACCATCCGGCTCTCCCCGCACGGGCGGGAACGGCTCCGCGAGATCGGCAGCGACGTGGTGGTCGCCGCCGTCGACGCGACCGCAGGTCCGCCCGACGCGGCCGGCTGGGTGCGGGCGGTCCTGCCGATCGAGTCGCTCACCCACGCGCACGGCGACCTGCTGCGGCTCGGCGCCGACGTGGAGGTCCTCTCCCCCGCCGCGCTCCGCGACAGGCTGGCCGGGACCGCCGCCGCGCTCGCCGCGCTCTACCACCGGCCGCCGGCCGCCTGATCGGCGGCGCGGGGTCAGGCGCGCGGCGCGGACCCGGGGCGCTCGGGCTCCTCGGCGGTCGCCTCGCGCGGCCCGGTGGCGTCGCGCGGCTCGTCGTGCAGGTCACGCAGGGCGTCGGCGAGCTGCGCGTCGGCGGCGTCGCCGGCGCCCCACCACCGCCGGGCCAGCTCGACGGTGCGGCCGAGGCTGTCCTCGCCCGGCCGCTCGACCCGCAGCTCGGCGCGCATGATGCGCAGGAAGGCCACGGTCACGGCGTCGGACTCATCGGCGATCATGCCCGTACCCTAACCACCGGGTACGACGACGCCGCGGCCCGGTGGGGCACCGGCCGGTGGGCGGCGAAATGCTGCTGACGGGCCCGCGATGCCTTCCGACGCGTGGGGCGCCGTTCAGATGCACGCGCCGCGCCACCATGTCCTCCCTGCCGCCATCAGCCGCCACCGTCGCATCATCGTGACCTGGTCCGCGTGTCGTCGTCGGATTTTCCGCCACCCGCCTGCGCGGGTTCGCCGGTCGGGAGTCCGACCGGTCCGTTCTCGGGGTGGTGACAGGCGGTGAGTTGGGTGCCGCCGTCGCGGGTGGTGAGTGCGGGTGTCTCGGTGGCGCAGTGGTCGGTGGCTTTCCAGCAGCGGGTGCGGAAGCGGCAGCCTGAGGGTGGGTCGAGGGGGGTGGGGACGTCGCCGGTGAGGCGGATGCGGCCGGCGGGTCCGAGGGTGGTGACGTCCGGGATGGCCGACAGCAGGGCTCGGGTGTAGGGGTGTTGTGGTCGGGTGTAGATGGCGTCGCGGTCACCGATCTCGACGATGGTGCCGAGGTACATGACGGCGACGCGGTGGGAGAAGTGGCGGATGACGGCGAGGTCGTGGGCGATGAACACGAAGGCCAGGTCCAGGTCGCGTTGCAGGTCGCGTAGCAGGTTGATGACCTGGGCCTGGATGGAGACGTCGAGGGCGGAGACGGGTTCGTCGGCGACGATGAGTTTGGGTTTCAACGCGAGGGCGCGGGCGATGCCGATGCGTTGGCGTTGTCCGCCGGAGAACTCGTGCGGGTAGCGGTTGTAGTGCTCGGGGTTGAGCCCGACCAGTTCCAGCAGTTCCTGCACGCGGTGTTTCACGCCGCCGGGTGGGGTGATGTTGTTGACCTGCAACGGCATGGCCACGATCCGCCCGACGGTGTGGCGGGGGTTCAGCGACGCGTAGGGGTCCTGGAAGATGATCTGCAGGTCCTGCCGCAGTGACCGCAGGTCACGGCGGCCGGCGTGGGTGATGTCGCGGCCGGCGAAGGTGATCGTCCCGCTCGTGGGTTCCAGCAGCCGCACCAGCATCCGCCCGGTGGTGGTCTTGCCGCACCCGGACTCCCCCACCAGCCCGAGGGTTTCGCCGGGGCGCACGTCGAAGTCCAGCCCGTCGACCGCCCGCACCACCGCCCTGCCCCGGAAGCCTTGGCGGACCGGGAAGTGTTTGGTCAGCCCCCGCACCGACAGCAGCGGCTCGGTCTCGACACTCATCGGGCCACTCCCGTCTGCGCGACGTCCTGCTGGTAGATCAGCTCCCGCTTGGCGACCGGCAGGTGGCAGGCCACCCGGTGCCCCGACTGCCCCGCGTCGCGCAGCTCGGGCACCTGCGTGCGGGAGCGGTCGCCGTTGACGTCGGCGTAGCGGCAACGCGGGTGAAACGCACACCCCGACGGCAGATTGATCAACGACGGCGGATTACCCGGGATCGGCACCAGGTCCGCGTCCGCGTCACCGTGCAACGACGGCACGCTCGACAACAACCCCCAGGTGTACGGATGCTGCGGCGCCCGCAACACCTGCCCGACGCTGCCCTGCTCCACCGCCCGCCCCCCGTACATGACCAGCACGTCGTCGGCCACCTGCGCCACCACACCCAGATCGTGGGTGATCAGGATGATCGCCGAGCGGAACTCCTCCTGCAGATCCGCCAACAGATCCAGGATCTGCGCCTGCACCGTCACGTCCAGAGCGGTGGTCGGCTCGTCGGCGATCAGCAGATCGGGGTCGTTGACCAGGGCCATCGCGATCATCGCCCGCTGCCGCATCCCACCGGAGAACTCGTGCGGATACTGCTCGAACCGCTTCGCCGGCTGCGGGATGCCCACCCGCTGCAGCATGTCCACCGCCCGGGTCCGGGCCTCCCGCTTCCCGGCCTTCGGATGATGCACCCGGTACGCCTCGGCGATCTGCCGCCCCACCGAGTAGTACGGATGCAACGCCGACAACGGATCCTGGAAGATCATCGCCATGTCCCGACCCCGCAACCGCCGCACCTCCTCCTCGGGCAGCCCGACGAGCTGACGACCCCCGACGCTGATCTCCCCCGACACGTCCGCCCGCCTGGAGTTGTGCAACCCGAGGATCGCCAGCGACGTCACGCTCTTGCCCGAACCGGACTCCCCCACGATCCCGAGCGTGCGGCCCCGCTCCACCGCGAACGACACCCCGTCCACGGCCCGCACCACACCGTCCTCGGTGTCGAACCGCACCCGCAGGTCGCTGACCCGCAGGTACGGATCCCGCGACGACGACTCCACCATGTCCACTCCTCCCTCTCAGCTCAGCCGGACCCGTGGGTCGATCACCGCGTACAGCACGTCGACGACGATGTTGGCGACCACGATGAACACCGCCGCCAGCAGCACGGTCGCCATCACCACCGGCAGGTTGAGGAACTGCACCGCCTCCACGGTGGCCTTGCCGAGACCCTGGAGACCGAAGATGGTCTCGGTGATGAACGTGCCGCCGAGGCTGGACCCGATGTCCAGCCCGGCGATGGTGACGATCGGGGTGATCGCCGCGCGCAACGCGTGCCGGGTGTGCACCTGCCGGGCGGAGAGGCCCTTGGCCCGGGCGGTGCGGACGAAGTCCTCCGACAGCGTCTCCAACATCTGGGCCCGGGACAGCCGGGCGTAGAGCGCCGAGTTGAGGAACCCCAACGTCATCCAGGGCAGCACCAGACCCTCCGCCCAGCGGACCGGGTCGTCGGTCAGCGGGGTGTAGCTGGGGAACGGCAGCAGCCCGGTGGAGTAGACCAGCAGGTAGAGCAGGATCAGACCGAAGAAGTAGACCTGCATGGACGCCCCGGCGAGCGTGACGCCGATGGCGGCGCGGTCGAACGCCGTACCCCGGCGCAGCGCCGACACCATGCCCAACGAGACGCCCAGGGCCAGCCAGAGCACGGCCCCGCCGAGGACGATGCTGAACGTCACCGGGGCGCGCTGCACGATGATCTCGGTGACCGGCTGGTTGTTGCGGAACGAGTAGCCCAGGCAGGGCGCCGGGCAGTCCTGGCGGAAGTCGCCGTCGCCGTAGCTGCGTCCGACGAACACCCCCTGGACGAAGTCGGCGTACTGGCGCGGCAGCGGCCGGTCGATGCCGAGCCGGCGCTCGACCTGGGCGATGTCGGCGGCGGTGCAGTTCTTGCCGCACATCACCTTCGCCGGACTGCTCGGCACCGCGAAGAACAGACCGAAGGTGACCAGGCTGATCACCACCAGGGTCAGGACGGCGACGAGCAGCCGCCGGACGACGAATCGGAGCACGGGACACACCTCCCCCGGACGGGGCGGGGGCGGCCGCTGCGACCGCCCCCGCCGGTGACGGTCACTTCTTCACGTAGATGCCGTTGAGCGAGATGATGCCGAACGCGTCGCTGAGGACCGCGTTGCCGACCTTCGAGCCGTACAGCTCGTAGGTGGCGTCGTAGTAGCAGGGCACCACCGGGGCGTACTCCTGCATGATGGTGCGGTCGAGCGCCATCCAGCCGGCGTCCTGCTCGGCGGCCGGCAGCGCGCGGACCCGGTCGATCTCCGCGCCGACCGACGGCTGGTTGAGGTACGACAGGTTCTGGTTGCCCTCGGCCACGATCTCCCGGCCGTCGTAGACCGGCGGGATGACGGTGGAGCCGGTGGGCCAGTCCGAGCCCCAGCCGCTGAGGTAGATGTCGTACGGGTTGTCCTTGCGGCCGATCTCGTCGTAGTAGCTGCTGTTGTCGATCGGCTTCATCACGATGTCGAAGCCCATGTCGGTGAGGTTCTTGCGCAGCGCCTCGGCCTGCTGGGTACGCAGCTCCAGGTTGGAGTGGGCGAGCACCAGCTTCGGGCGCTTGCCGGCGAGCAGCTCGGCGACCTTGGCCTTGTCCCCGGTGACTGGGGCGTTGAACAGGTCGTATGTGGCGAAGCCGGCGGTGGTGGGTGACATCAGCGTGGTGGCCGGCGAGCCGGCGGCCTGCCCACCGAGCACCTTGAGCAGCGCGTCCTTGTCCACGGCGTAGTTCAGCGCCCGCCGTACGGACAGGTCGGTGACCCGCTGGGTGTTGATGCTCAGCACCCAGTTGTACTGGGTGGGGCCCTTGGCGACGCGGTCGGCCACGCCGGCGCCGGTGGTGCGGGGCAGCACCGACGGCGGCACGTCGGACCAGCTCAGCGACGCCTGGTCGGCGGGACCGTCGGCGACCAGCCGTTCGGCGATCTGGGCCTGCTCCAGGCCGAAGGTCATCCGGATCGCGTCCGGGTAGGCGTTGCGGATCGGGTCGGTCGCCGGGTCCCAGTTCGGGTTGCGTTCCAGCTCCAGCGCCACGTCGCGCTGGTAGGACTTCACCTGGTACGGGCCGGACGAGAACGGCCGCAGGTCGTAGTTGGCCCGGGTGTCCTTGGCGGCCGGGACCGGCGCGCTGGTGGCCAGCGCGGCGGCGTACGGCAGGTCGCAGTGCGGTTGCGGGAACGTGAACCGGACGGTCCTGTCGTCGGGTGTGGTGACGCCGTCGGGCACCGGCTTGCCGCCGTCGTACGGCCCCTGGTAGCTCGCGTTGTACGCCCCGCCCGGGTAGAGCCACTGCTGGATGTAGTGCGGGCCCTCGTTGAGCGCCGGCGCGAACGACCGGGCGATCCCGTGGGCGACGTCCTTGCTGGTGACCGGCGAGCCGTCCTCGTACTTCACGCCGTCGCGGAGGGTGAACTCCCAGACCTTGCAGTCGCCGTCGACGTCCTTGCCGGGGTTGGTCGCCAGGTCGCCGACGAGCATCAGCTTGCCGGTGCCGTCCTCCCGGTAGCCGTTGAGCGCGCGGTAGAGCAGCCCGCCGGCCACCTGCTGGGTGTTGACGTAGTTGCGGGCCGGGTCGAGGTGCTCGAAGTCGGCCGGCTGCATGACGGTCAGCGTGCCGCCCCGGGCCGCGCCGTCGACCGGCTTCGCCGGGCCCTGGTTGTCGGCCGCGTCGTAGGAGATCGAGCCGCTCTGGGTCTTGGTCTTCTGGTCGTCGTCGCCGCCGCCGTCGGTGGTGGGGCTGCAACCGGCGGCGACCAGCGCCGCCGCGGCGAGGACACCGGTCAGTGTCCGGGTTCGGGTACGCACGGGGGTGCTCCTTCCTGCCCGGCGGCCCCCGCCGGCCGGGCACGTGATGGCCGGGTGGGGACTACCGGGCGGAGCGGGGATCCAGCGAGTCGCGCAGCGCGTCACCGAGCAGGTTGAACGCCAGGACCAGCAGGAAGATCGTCAGCCCGGGGAACAGGGTGTACCAGGGGTCGCTCGCGACGTAGCCGATGCTGTTGAAGATCATGCGGCCGAGGTCGGGCGTGGGTTCGGTGACGCCGATGTTGACGAAGGCCAGCGCCGCCTCGATGGCGATGAACTGGGGCACCATCAGCGAGACGGTGACCAGGATCGGCGCCCAGATGTTCGGCAGGAGCTGCCGCAGCAGGATGTGCCCGGTGCCGGCGCCGGCGGCGCGGGCCGCCTCGACGAACTCCCGTTCCCGCAGCGAGATCACCTGCCCGCGGACCAACCGGGCGGTGTAGGTCCAACTGAACAGGCCGAAGGTGGCGACGATCAGGGCCACCCGGAAGGCCGGGGACGGGGACTCCCGGTCGGAGTAGAAGCGGTCCTGCAGGATCGGGATCACCGCGAGCGCGAAGATGAGGAACGGAAACGCCAGAGTCAGGTCGATCAGCCAGTTGACGACGCTGTCCAGCCAGCCCCTGGCCCAGCCTGCGAGGACCCCCACCGCGACGCCGATGGACGACGCCAGCAACGCCGAGGCGAACGCGATGAACAACGAGGTACGCAGGCCGTAGACGAGTTGGAGCAGGATGTCGCGCCCACTTCCGGGCTCCAGCCCGAGCCAATGGTCGGCGTTGATTCCTCCGGCATATCCGATCGGCATTCCGAAATCGTTGAGCCGGTCGACGAACTTGTCGGTCGGGTCGATTCCGGTGACCCGGCCGAGCAGCGGCGCACCGAGCGCGACCAGGGCGGCGACGGCGAGCGTGACGGCGCTGGCCCGCGCCGTGCGGTCGCGCTTGAGCCGCAGCCAGGCGAGTTGGTTGGGGGACCGACCGACGATTTCCCGGCGCGCCGCGGCGGTGCCCGGCGGGGTGGTGACGATCGGGTCGCCGGCGGCCGGATCGCCGGGGGCGGTCAATGACGGTGGGTGGGAAAGGTCGCTCATGTCACGTCCTCGAGACGGGGACCGGAAACGCCTGCCATCCGACGGTAAAGCGAATCGGAACACCCGAATGAATCGTTACGGTAACGGCCGTTCCGGTTGTCGTCGGCGGGCAACGATATGGCCTACGCGCGGCATCGGCGCAATAACGGAACGATTCGGTTGTCAACCGTTCGGCCATTCGTTCCGCTGATGCGGAATGCGTTTTCCCGGGGCGCGAGCCCGGTTGTCAGCCGTTCGGGCATTCTCCGGTGCCGATGTCACACCTGTCGTCCGCACCGGCGCCGAGGTGTAACACTTCGTGACTCTTCGCGTTCACACGTTCCACCTAGGGTTCTCGGCGGCCCGGTTCGCACGACGTCCCGGGCCGTCCACCGGCCCCCACCCGGGGCCTCGACGGAAGGACCACCCATGCCCTTCACCCGACGTACCGCCGCCCTGGCCCTGGCCGCCGCGCTCGGCGGCCTCGCCGCGGTGGCCGCCCCCGGCGTCGCCGGCGCGGCGCCCCGCCCCGGCCCGGAGACGCCCTCGGTGCTGCTGCTCACCGTCGACGGCGGCGGCGCCGACGTGCGCGCCACGGTGCTGGTGTGCGGCCCCGCCGGCGGCCTGCACCCCGACCCGGTCGCGGCCTGCCGGCTCGTCGCCCGGGTCGACGGCGACCTCGACGCGCTCGACGTGGACGCCGACCCCTGCACCACGATCCACGCCCCGGTCGTCGCGCGCGCCGTCGGCGTCTGGCAGGACCGCCCGGTCCGTTACACCCACACGTTCGACAACCGCTGCCTGCTGACCCGCGCCACCGCCACCCTCTTCACCTTCTGACCCCACCCCGCCCGCACCCCACCCACCGGGTCGATCATGAAGTTGGCGTCTCTCCGGCCGGCGTGTCGCGACGGCAACTTCATGATCGCCGGGGTGGGTGGGGTGCGGGGCGGGGTGGGCGGAGAATGGGGGATGGTGCGGGTGGGGGACGGCGGGTGGGAGCTGCGGGCGGACTGCGGGCGTTGCGCCGGGGTCTGCTGCGTCGCGCCGGCGTTCGCCGCCTCGGCCGACTTCGCCATCGACAAGCCGGCCGGGCGGCCCTGCCCGAACCTGCGCGCCGACGCCCGCTGCGGCATCCACTCCGAGCTGCGGCAGCGCGGCTTCCCCGGCTGCACCGTGTTCGACTGCTTCGGCGCCGGCCAGCACCTCACCCAGGGCACCTTCGCCGGCCGTGACTGGCGTACCGATCCCGACGATGCGCGGCGGATGTTCGACACGTTCGCCGTGCTGCGGCCGCTGCACGAGCTGCTCTGGTATCTGACCGAGGCGGTGCGGATCACCCCGCCCGGCCCGCTGCGCGACGACCTGACCGCGATGCTGGACGAGACCGGCCGGCTCACCGACGGCACCCCGGAGGAACTGCTCACGGTGGACGTCGACGCCCACCGTGGCCGGGTCAACCGGCTGCTGTCGCACGCCGGCGAGCAGGCCCGCGCCGGCCGCGCCGGCCCCGACCGCCGGGGCGCGACCCTGATCGGGGTCGACCTGCGCCGCGCGACGCTGGCCGGGGCGAACCTGCGCGGCGCGATCCTGATCGGGGCGGACCTGCGCGGGGTACGCCTCGGCGCCGCCGACCTGACCGGCGCCGACCTGCGCGGGGCCGACGTGCGCGGCGCCGACCTCGGCGAGTGCCTGTTCCTGCACCAGTCCCAGCTCGACGCCGCCCGCGGCGACCACCGCACCGTCCTGCCGCCCGCCCGGCACCGCCCCACCCACTGGTCCCCGTCCCTCCCCTGACCCCCATCCCCCACCGCCCCAACCGCCCTCGCCGCCCCCACCGCTCACGTTGATCAAGGAGGGCGGCGGGGGTGGGTTTTGGTGGGGGTGGGGTGGGTAGGCGTCGGCACGGGTGGTCGAGGCGGACGAGGGGGCGAACCGATGGGATATCGGGCACGCGACGGCGAGGAACCGGTGGACCCGGCGCACGCCGAGGACGCCGCAGGTCAGGCGAAGCTGGTGCAGGTGCCGGCGGACACCGACGTGCCGGCGCCCGCGCCGGACGCGCCGCGACCGGACGAGGTGACCGAGGACGACGGGTCCGGGATGGCCGGCGGGGCCTCCGGCAGCAGTTCGGGCGGCTCGTCGATGCCGACGCATCCGGACGCGGCCCGGTGAACGTTTGCCGCCACCGGATGCGGGCAGGAGTGCGACATGACCAGTGAAGAGTCCTTCGGCCGCGCCCCCGGCGACGAGCCCGACGGCGCCACCGCGTACGAGGCGTCGCTGCGCCCGCCGGGTGAATCCCTGCACACCACGGACGACACCGGCGACGACTTCGCCGACCTGCCGGCCGAGGACCGGCGCTCGGCCCGGGAGACGAGCCGGGCGGGTTACGACGTGGACGCCGTCTCCGGCACCGCCGACCCGGCCGACGGGCCGGAGGAGATCGAGGAGGGCCGCCCGCTGCGCTGACCCGACGCCGCGCGCGGGGTGGCCGGTGCCCCGGCGCCCCGCGCCTCGGTCATCCCCCGGTTGGCCAGCGCGTCGGCGCGTTCGTTCTCCGGGTGCCCGCTGTGGCCCTTGACCCACAGCCAGGTCACGTCGTGGCGGGCGCACGCCGCCTCCAGCCGCTGCCACAGGTCGGCGTTCTTCACCGGCTGCTTCGCGGAGGTCAGCCAGCCGTTGCGCTTCCACCCGGTCAACCAGCCGGTGATGCCGTTGCGCACGTAGGTGCTGTCGGTGTGCAGCCGCACGGTGACCGGACGGGTCAGGCTCTCCAACGCCCGGATCGCGGCGGTCAACTCCATCCGGTTGTTGGTGGTGGCGGCCGCCTCGCCGCCGCACAGCTCCCGCTCACGATCGCCCCAGCGCAGCACCGTGCCCCAGCCGCCGGGACCGGGATTGCCGCTGCACGCGCCGTCGGTCCAGATCTCCACGACCCGGCCGCTCTCCGCCTCCACCATGCCGGGCAACCTACCCGGTACGCCGCCCGCGGCTACCCGCCGACCCGCCGGGCCGGCCGGCGCACGGGCCACCTCGGGACCACCGACACCGGCGCAGGAGGCTCGTCCCCCGGTCCCGGCCGGCGTCGACCGTCCGTCGGGCGTTCACCCCGGTCTGCGCCGCGACGGCGCGCGGCCCGACGTGCCGGGCGCCGACCGGCGGCCCGCCCGTCCACCACCTCCACCCCCGCCCCGGCGGGACCGCGGGCCGCGCGCCGTCCGGCTACGGTGCGGACCATGACCGCACCCCCGCAGTTCAGCACCCTGTGCAACTTCCGGGACCTGGGCGGCTGGCGCACGGCCGACGGCCGCACCGTCGCCCGGGGCCGGCTCTACCGCTCCGACTCGCTGGCCAAGCTGGCCGGCGACGACCTGGCCCGGTTCGCCGCGCTCGGCATCCGCACCGTGATCGACCTGCGCTACCCGTGGGAGATCGCCGACCGCGGCCGGGCACCGGAGAGCCTCGGCGTGACCTGGCACAACCTGAGCATCGAGCACCGCCCCTACGTGCAGGCCGACATCGACCCGGACGTGGACCCGTGGCGCTACCTGGCCGACCGGTACGCCGAGGTGGCCGAGGACGGCGTGGTGGAGCTGCGCCGGGCGTTGGAGGTGATCGCCGACGGGGAACACCCGCTGGTGTTCCACTGTGCCTCCGGCAAGGACCGCACCGGGCTGCTCGCCGCGCTGGTGCTGGCCCTGCTCGGGGTGGACGAGGACCGGATCGCGACGGACTTCGCGCTGACCGAGCGGGCCACCGGCCGGCTGGTCGACGAGTGGCGCGAGCGCAACGGCGGCGCGACACCGGGCTGGCCCGCGTACGGGCGGGCGCCGGCCGAGCTGATCCGGCTGGTGCTGGCCGAGCTGGTCGCGGCGCACGGCTCGGTGCGCGGCTACGTCACCGGGCGCCTCGGCGTCGGCGAGGACACGATCGCCGCGCTGCGCGACCGGCTGCTCACCGACGACGAAAAACCGCACGACGACGACGCCTCCCTCTGGCAGGCTCCCTGATCGTGGACAGCCGGTGGGACGGCCTGCGGGCCGAGGTGCGCGACGCGATCGACGACCTGGTCTCCGCCGGCCGGGAGGCCGGCGTGCAGGTGGCCGCCTACCTCGACGGCGCGCCGATCGTGCAGGAGCAGGCCGGCCTCGCCGACACCGGCGCCGGACGGCCGATGACCGCCGACACCCCGGTGCACGCGGTCTCCACCGGCAAGGGCCTCACCGCGACCGTGGTGCACGTGCTCGCCGAGCAGGGCCGCCTCGACGTCGACCTGCCGCTGGCCGAGGTGTGGCCGGAGTTCGCCCGGCACGGCAAGGACCGCATCACGCTGCGGCACGTGCTCACCCACACCGCCGGCCTGCCCGCCCTGCCCGCCGACCTCACCCGCGCCGACCTCGCGGACTGGGCGCGGATGTGCCGGCTGCTCGCCGACGCGGAACCGCTGTGGGCGCCCGGGGAACGGCTGGCGTACCACGCCTGGACGTGGGGGTGGCTGGTCGGCGAGGTGGTCCGCCGGGTCACCGGCCGGTCCGTGTCCCGGGTGCTCGCCGAGGACGTCGCCGGGCCGCTCGGCGTCGAGCGGGAGCTGTTCCTCGCCGTGCCGGAGGAGGAGCTGCCCCGGCTGGCCCGGCTGGAGGACGCCGGCCTGTCCGCGCTGATGACCTGGGCCGGGGCCAACCTGCCGCACTTCGACGTGGTGGCCCCGCCCGGGGTCCGCCCGGACGCGACGACCGGCGCCGACCCCGACGTGCTGCGCGCCGAGGTGCCGTCGGTCGGCACGATGAGCGCCCGCGCGGTGGCCCGGATGTACGCGGCGCTGCTCGGCCCGGTCGACGGGGTACGGCTCGTCTCCGCCGAACGGCTGCGGGCGATCTGCGCGCCGGCGGTCCGCGCCCAGGAGTGGGTGTTCGGGCAGGAGAGCACGTTCGGGCTCGGCTACGCGGTCGACGACGACGGGTCGTTCGGCACCGCCGGCAGCGGCGGCAGCCTCGCGTTCGCGTACCCGGAACTGGGGTTGACCGTGGCGGCGGTGCGCAACCGGCTCGGCGCGGGCGACGGCGACCCGATGGAACGGCTGCGCGTGCTGGTGCGCGACCGGGTCGCCGAGGCGCTAGCCGGGCAGCCGGGCGCGTAGCCGGCCGGCGGCGTCGCCGAGCACCGCACCGGTCATCGGCAGCAGCGGGCTGGACCGCATCACCGCCAGGTCCTCGGCCGGCGTGGTCACCCCGTCGAGGAAACGCAGCACCCGCTCCGGCGGGTTGCGGTCGAACAGCCGCTCGAAGAACCCCACCCCGTCCACGTGCCCCCGGTCCAGGGCGCGCAACGCCACCGCGTCCATCCACCGGTGCCGGCCCGGATAGGCGGGCGCGGGCACCGGCGGCCGGCCCGCCGCGACCGCCCGGGCCACCTGGTCGGCCTGGCGGAGCATGGCGGAGAAGGTGAACCCGGTGGACGGCCGGGTCGCCCCGCCGGCGGTGCCCAGCCGCACCACCCGGGGGCTCGGGCGGGCCACGAACGGGCCGTCGGTCATCGGGATCACCCCGTTCTCCACCTCCCGCACCCGCAACGCGGCCAGGTCCAACCCCAGCAGGTCGGCGTAGCCGCGCAACGCCGCGTCGTAGCCGGCGTCGTCCAGCAGCGTCGGGCCGAACTCGGTGTACTCCACCAGCGCGAAGCGGTCGTCGACCGGCAGCACGTACCCGAACGACACCCCGCGCGCCGGCTGCGGGGTGCGGAAGTCCATCAGCACCGCCCGGTCGGGGTCGAACGTCGGCTCGTCGGCCGCCAGCCACCACCCCCGGAAGTGCTGCAACCAACTGGTCCGCCCGGGCCGCGCCGGCTCGCGGGGACGTGAGTCGAGCACCCAGCCGGCCCGCACCAACGCCCGGCCCTCCGGATCGCACACGGTCACCCGGTCACCGTCGTCGCGCAACTCCCCCGCCGGCGCGCCGATCCGCACCGCGTCCAACCGCCGCTCGGCCTCGGCAGCCCGGTCGTAGACCGGGGCGGAGCGCACCATGGCGTACCGCAGCGGGTCCAGCGGCAGGACGCGGCGGCCCGCCGCCGTCACCACCTCGACCCGCGACCAGCTCGCGCTCAACAGCGGCTCCAGGTCGCCGCCGGGCGTGCCCCAGAACGCCCAGGTGCGGTCCTGGCCGCGCTTGTGCACCGGATCCACCACGGCCACCCGCACGCCGGTCACCCGGTGCCGGTCCAGGGCGGCCAGGACCAGCGAGGCGGCGCCGCCGCCACCGACCAGCGCGAGGTCGACGTCGACCGGGGAGGAGTCGGGCATCCGGCCACGCTGTCACACCGGCGGGGCGCGCCGCCGGGGACCCCACCGCCCCGCGCCGGTGCGCCCCGTAGATTCGGCGGCATGACGGGCGAGCCGCTGCGGGTGGGACTGCTGGGGTACGGGACGGCCGGGCGGTTCTTCCACGCCCCGCTGATCGCCGCCACCGACGGGCTGCGGCTGGACGCCGTGGTGACCCGTGACGCCGGGCGCCGCGCGCAGGCCACCGCCGCGCACCCCGACGCCCGGGTGGTCGACGACGCCGCGCGGCTCTGGGCCGACGCCGACGCGCTCGACCTGGTGGTGGTGGCCGCGCCCAACCGGCAGCACGTGCCGCTGGCCCGCGCGGCGGTCGCCGCCGGGCTGCCGGTGGTGGTGGACAAGCCGGTCGCGCCGGACGCCGCGCAGGGCCGGGCGCTGGTCGCCGAGGCAGCCGCCGCCGGGGTGCCGCTGACCGTGTTCCAGAACCGGCGCTGGGACGGCGACTACCGCACCGTGCGGCGGCTCGTCGAGGCCGGTGACCTGGGCCGGGTCACCCGGTTCGAGTCACGGTTCGAGCGGTGGCGCCCGGCGGTCAAACCCGGTTGGCGGGAGAGCGCCGCCCCCGGCGAGGCCGGCGGCGCGCTGTTCGACCTCGGCGCCCACCTGGTCGACCAGGCGGTGCACCTGTTCGGGCCGGTGGAACACGTCTACGCCGAGGTGGACCGGCGACGCCCCGGCGCGGAGGTGGACGACGACGCGTTCGTCGCGCTCACCCACACCTGCGGCGTGCGCTCGCACCTGTGGATGGGCGCGGTCACCGCGCAGCTCGGCCCGCGCTTCCGGGTGCTCGGCGACCGGGCCGCGTACACCAGTTGGGGCCTCGACCCGCAGGAGGCGGCGCTGCGCGCCGGCCGCCGGCCCGGCGAACCCGGCTGGGGCGAGGTCGGCCCGGACCGGTACGGGCGACTCGGCGCCGACGACGACCTGCGCGCCGTGCCCACCGAGGCGGGCTGCTACCCGGACTTCTACGCCCGGGTGGCGGCGGCGCTGCGCGACGGCACGCCGATGCCCGTCGACCCGGCCGAGGCGGTCGCCGTGGTGGAGCTGATCGAGCTGGCCCACTCATCGGCCGCGCAGGGCGTCACCCTCCCGGTGCCCCCGGTGTAAGGCGGGGCCCCCGCTTAACGCCTCCGGTATAGGAGGGGCCCCCGCCTAACACCGCCGAGCGGGAGCGGTTCAGCCGGTCACCGGCTCGCGGGTGTCCGCGGCGGTCGGCTCGGCGTACGCGGCGGCCACCGTGGCCCGGTCGAAGACCCGCCAGGTCGCGGCGATCACCCCGACCGCCACCGCGAAGCCCACCCAGTACGGGGCGGTGATGCCGAACCGGGCGGCGACCACCCCGCCGAGCAGCGCCCCGACACAGTTGCCGCCGGCCGCGACGAACAGCGTGGTGCTGCCCACCCGACCCATCATCGCCGGCGGGGTGAGCCGCTGGCGCAGCGAGTTGGCCACGATGTTCCACAGTGCGCTGTGCACCCCGAACGCGAACAGCGCGACGCCGACCACCACCGCGCTGCGCGAGGCGGCCAGCGCCAGGTGCAGGCCGGCCTCGACCAGCAGACCCACCCGGACCGTCCAGGTGGCGGTGACGGCGGCGATCAGCCGGTCGCCGAGCACCGACCCGAGCAGGCCACCCACCGCCATGCAGGTGAACAACGCCCCGTAGCCGACCGAACCGAGGCCCAGGCGCTCGGTCGCGAGCAGCACCAGCACCGCGATCGCCGCGGTCAGCGTGACGTTGAGCAGCCCGATCAGCGCCGCCATGGTGCGCAGCAGCCGCTGCGACAGCAGCCACCGGAAGCCCTCGGCGATCTCCGCCCGCGCCGAGCCCCGGCCGTCCGGCGCCGGGCCGCCCCGGTACGTGCCGGCGAGCAGGCCGACCAGCACGGCGCTGAGCGCGTACGTGCCGGCGTTGAGCGCGAACGGCGCCGCCGCCGCGAGCACGAACAGGAACCCGCCGAGCGGACCGGCGATCATGTTCTGCGTCACCTGGGTGCCGCCGCCGAGCCAGCCGTTGGCCCGTTCCAGCCGGGAGCGCGGCACCACGGCCGGCAGCACCGCCTGGGCGGCGACGCGGAACACCACCTCGCCGGTGTTGACCACGAACAGCACCACGTAGAGCAGCGCCACCCCGGCCCGCTCGGTGACCATCGCGGCGGCCAGCACGACAAGCGCCACGACCCGCACCCAGTCGATGAGCACCATCAGCCGACGCCTGTCCACCCGGTCGGCCAGCACACCGCCGGGCAACGCGAACAGCAGCCACGGCAGCCAGGAGACCGCCGCGCCGGCGGAGACGACGAGCGGATCGTCGGTACGCGACGCCACGTACAGCGGTGCGGCCACGGTGGCGGTGCCGCTGCCGAGTGCGGACAGCGTGCTCGCGCTCCACAGCAGGGCGAAGCGCCCGCCGAGCCGTTCCCCCGTCACGACGAGGCAAGCTACCAGCGACAGCGCCGCCCGCCGAGCGGTTTACCGAGGGCCCCGCCCGACGCCTCGGGGATCGACGGCACCGTCGCCGGACCAGCACCGTCGGGGGCAGGGACGTTCAGTCGGCCTCGCCGGGGAGGGGAATCGGCAACGTGAACGGGACGGTCGGACCGACCGCCGTGACCGAGTGCGCGGGTGCCGGCAGGTCCGCCGCCGGTCGCCGCGAGTACCGCCGCCCCTGGCCGGCCGGACCGTTGCGGCGGGACACCTCGAACGTCACCATCCGGATCGGCTCGGGCGGTGCGGCGAACCCGGGTACGCCCCAGCGCAGCCAGATCGGTATCCGCCCGGCGCCGGCCTCGGCCAGCAGCTTCTCCACGGTCCGTCGACGATCGGTGTGGTCGACCTCGACGACGACCGGCGGACGGTCCGGCCGGGCGCAGGCGATGTCGAGCACCGACTGCCGCCCGTCCAACGGCGGCGGCAACGGCAGCACGCTCGCCGCCCGACGGTAGACCCGCCAACCCTCGCCGGTCGCCCACTCGGCCACGGCGTCGACGAGCCGAGCGGTCACCTGGTCGGTGGCGAGACCCTCGAAGGTCAGCCGGTCGAGTCGGTGCGCGAGGGAGACGGCCACCCGCTCGCCGTCCTGCCCCAGATCCATGCCCGCAGGCTAGCGTGCGACCCGGCGCGCCACCGGAGCCCACCGCCGCCGGCCACCGGCCGGGGGTCACCGGGTGTTCAGGCGGGCGGCCTGGCGGGTCAGGTGGTCGCGTTCGGCGAGGTTGGTCGCCCGGCGGGCCGCGTCGGCGTAGAGCCGGGCCGCCGTCGACCGGTCACCGTCGCGCTCGTGCAGGTACGCCGCCACCGCCGCGTACCGGGGCAGGTCCGCGTCCAGCGGTGCGAGCGCGGCGAGCCCGGCGCGGGGACCGTCCGCCTCGCCGACCGCCACCGCGCGGTTGAGCCGCGCCACCGGGCTGGCGGTGAGGCGGACCAGTTCGTCGTACCACTCGACGATCTGCACCCAGTCGGTCGCCGCGGCGGTGGGCGCGTCGGCGTGCAGGGCCGCGACGGCGGCCTGGGCCTGGAACTCGCCCAGCCGGTCGCGCGACAGGGCGGTCTGCAGGATCTCCACCCCCTCGGCGATCAGGCCGGTGTCCCAGCGGCGGCGGTCCTGGTCGGCCAGTGGCACCAGGGCGCCGTCGGGGCCGGTCCGGCTGGCCCGGCGGGCGTGGTGCAGCAGCATGAGGGCGAGCAGCCCGGACACCTCGGGATGGTCGACGGCGACCCGGAGTTGGCGGGTGAGCCGGATCGCCTCGGCCGCGAGGTCGACGTCGCCGGAGTAGCCCTCGTTGAACACCAGGTAGAGCACCCGCAGCACGGTGGCGACGTCGCCGGGCTGGTCGAATCGTACGCCGGCCACGGTGCGCTTGGCCCGGCTGATCCGCTGCGCCATGGTCGCCTCCGGCACCAGGTAGGCGCGGGCGATCTGGCGGGTGGTGAGTCCGCCGACGGCGCGCAGGGTCAGCGCGACCGCCGACGACGGGGTCAAAGACGGGTGCGCGCACAGGAAGTAGAGCCGGAGCGTGTCGTCGGTCTCGGGCACCGGCCCGGGCGCCGGCTCCTCGTCGACGAGGTCCTCGCGCCGGCGCCGGGCGGCGTCGGCGCGGGCCACGTCGAGGAACCGGCGCCAGGCCACGGTGACCAGCCACGCCTTCGGCTCGCGCGGCGGGTCGTCCGGCCAGACGCGGAGCGCCTCGACCAGCGCGTCCTGCACGGCGTCCTCGGCCGCCGCGAAGTCGGCTCCGCGGCGGACGAGGACGCCGAGGACGCCCGGCGTGAGGCTGCGCAGCATCGCCTCGTCCATCGGTTCAGGTCACTCCGTGATCGTGGGCGGCGCGGTCAGGAACGGGCGCAGCTCCAGCCACTCGTGGATCGGCTCGCCGCCCTGCCCGGGCGCGGCCGACAGCTCGGCGGCCAGGTCGAGGGCGCGCTCGTAGCTGTCCACGTCGATCACCATCCACCCGGCGATGAGGTCCTTGGTCTCGGCGAACGGGCCGTCGGTGACCGGCGGGCGGCCCTCGCCGTCGGAGCGGACGAACGTGCCCTCCGGGGAGAGTGCCTGCGAGTCGACGAACTCACCGGTGGACTCCAGCCGGGCCGCGAAGTCGCGCATGTACTGCACGTGCGCCGAGACCTCCTCCGGCGTCCACCGGTCCAGCATCGGCATGTCGGTGACCGGGGTGGGGCCGCCGCGGTAGTGCTTCAGCAGCAGGTACTTCGCCATGGTGTTTCTCCTCGGTGCGGATGCGACCCATTCTGGCCGCGTTCGAACCGGGGACGGAGCCGGCGCACGGTTCTCGACATCCCGCTCGGAACTTTTTCCGGCGGCGATGACGAGCCGGTCGCCGACGTGTTCCGGTGAGTGATGGCACGACCGGCAGCGCGTCCTAGGAGGCTAGCCTTTATGCGGCCGAGATTGACGCGGGGACGGCGAGCATCGACCGTCACTGAGCGCAATCATGCGCGTGGCTACCGAACGTGATGACACGGCGCGGCACGGGCACCGGCCGTCCCGCGCCTTTGCTCTGCAGCCATATAGGCACCACCGCCTCGAACTGCACCGACAGCCGTCGCGCCACCGTGAACGACTGCCGGATTCGGTGACTCTGCGTACCTGCTGCGTCGATGGCTGCAGAGCAAAGGCAGGCGCGGGCGTCTCCAAAGCCGCGCACCGCAACCACACGGAGTGACGGGTCGGGACCGCACGCCCCCGTGACGGCGGTCCCGACCCCGGCCGCTCAGCGGACCGCGGTCCGCCGCAGGCCGGGCACCAGCACGGCACCGGCGAGCAGGTGCAGGGCCACAAGCGTCACCGTGGCCGCGCGTCCCACTCCCCCGGTCAGCGGGCCGAGCAGCGACAGCAGCGCCACCACCACCGCGACCACGGTCCAGACCGTCCCCGCCCGCCCGGTGAACCGCTCCAGCACGGCCAGCAGCGCCCAGCCGGCCAGCCCGGCCAACAGCGTGCTCACCGCCACCGCCACCGGGGTGACGCGCTGCTCGCCGCCACCGCCGCTGCGGGCGGTCAGCTCCACCCCGGCGAGCGGCACCGCGACGGCCCAGCCCAGCAGCGTCGCGGCGATGGCGGCGAGCACGGTGAGCAGCCGATCACGGCGGCGGGCCGGACGGACGGTGGTGGCGGGCATCGCGGTTTCCATCGGTGCGTACCTCCGGTGCGGCGGAATCGACTGCCACCACGCTAGGGCTGGCCTGACGTCGCGCGGATCACGCCGCGGACCGGTTTCCCGCTCCGTCGCGCGGACCAGGACCGGGCCGGATCTCCGTCTCGCGGCCGATGAACACGGGCGGGCCGGCGGCCTAGCATCCGGGACATGAGGTGCCCGTCCCGCTCCCGGACCGCGCTGCTGCTGATCGACGGCGGCCTCGCCACCGTCGTCCTGGTGGTGTCGCTGCTCGTGCTGCTGACCTCCGACGCCCGCCCGGCCACCGCGGGCGGGACCGCTGTCGCGGTCGGCCTCGCCGTGCTGCAGGCGAGCTGTCTGCTGTGGATCCGGCACCGACCCGGGTACGCCCTGGCGGCGGCGGCGCTGGCCGGCGTCGGCCTGGAGGCGTTCTGCCCGGCGCTCGGCTGGCTCGGCCTGGTGGCCGCGCCGCTGTCCTACGTGGCCCGGCTGCGCCCGCCCCGCTTCTCGCTGGTCGCGCTCGGCCTGCTGGCGGCGCCGACGCCGTGGAAGCTGGTCACCGGCGGCTGGCGCGACCTGCTGCTCGCGCTGTTCGCGCTCGGCTTCAGCTGGTCGGTCGGCGAGCTGATGCGCGCCCGGGAGCAGCGGCGCTGCGAGTGGGAGCGGCAGGTGCGCGCGACCGAACGGGAGCGGATCTCGCGGGAGCTGCACGACGTGGTCGCCCACCACGTGGCGGTCATCGCGGTGCAGGCCGTCGCCGCCGAGGACGTCTTCGACCAGCACCCGGAGCAGGTACGCGCCGCGCTCGGGTCGATCAACACAGCGGCCCGGTCGGCGCTGACCGAGCTACGGGCCATGCTGCACGCGCTGACCGCCGACGACGGGTCCGACCCGGACGGGCCGCAGCCGCGACTGGCGCAACTCGACGCGCTGGCCGACGCCGTCCGTGCGGTGGGGTTGCCGGTGACGCTGCGCCGGGCGGGCGACTGCGAGACGCTGCCCGGCGGGGTGCAACTGTCGGCGTACCGGATCGTGCAGGAGTCGCTGACCAACGCGCTGCGGCACGGGCACGCCACGCGCGCCGACGTCGACGTGCGGTACGGCGACGGGGTGCTGCGGCTGGAGGTGGTCAACGACGGCGCGGCGCCCACCCGCCGGCCAACTTCGACCGGCGGGCGCGGCATCGTCGG
This sequence comes from Micromonospora ferruginea, assembly GCF_013694245.2. Taxonomy (NCBI): domain Bacteria; kingdom Bacillati; phylum Actinomycetota; class Actinomycetes; order Micromonosporales; family Micromonosporaceae; genus Micromonospora; species Micromonospora robiginosa. The sequence continues at coordinate 2,020,773 of NZ_CP059322.2, read as the reverse complement.
CATGCGGGAGCGGGCCCGGCTGCTCGGCGGCACGCTCGACGCCGGCCCGCTGCCGTCCGGCGGTTTCCGGGTCCGCGCCGACCTGCCGGTGGGGGCGGCCCGGTGACGGCCGGCGAGACCCACCGGTCGCGGACGGAGGAGGAACCGGTGACGGTGCGGGTGGTGGTCGCCGACGACCAGGAGCTGATCCGCACCGGGCTGCGGATGGTCCTCGACGCGCGGCCCGACCTGACCGTGGTCGGCGAGGCGGCGGACGGCGTCGAGGCGGTCGCGGTGGCGACGCGTACCCGGCCGGACGTGGTGCTGATGGACGTGCGGATGCCCCGGCGGGACGGCATCGCCGCGACCCGTGAGCTGGTGGCCGCCGGCAACCCCGCCCGGATCGTCATGCTCACCACGTTCGACGTGGACGAGCACGTCTACGCCGCGTTGCGGGCCGGGGCGAGCGCCTTCCTGCTCAAGGACACCCGCCCGGCCGACCTGGTGGAGGCGGTACGGGTGGTGGCCCGGGGCGAGGCGCTGCTCGCCCCGACCGTGACGCGGCGACTGCTGGACCGGTTCGCCGGCCGGCTGCCCGGCCCGGCGCCCACCGCCGAGCGGGCCCTGGCCGCGTTGACCGCCCGCGAGGTCGAGGTGCTCACGTTGACCGCGCGGGCGCTGTCCAACGCGGAGATCGCCGCCCGGCTGCACCTCAGCACCGCCACCGTGAAGACGCACGTCTCCGCGATCCTCACCAAGCTGGGCCTGCGCGACCGGATCCAGGCGGTGGTGCTGGCGTACGACACCGGGCTGGTCCGGCCGGAGCCGCCGGCCCGGTGACGCCGGGTTTGTCCGCTGCGGCGTCCGGCGTGCCGGCATGTCCGGCGTCCGGCGGCGAGACGGGGAACACCGGACGGCAACGAAGATTTCTCAATTACCCCCAGTGACCGTCGCAACCCTCCTAGTGTTGGCCACACCGGTGCTAGTCACGGAGTTGGCCACCCGAACGACGTCCCACGCAGACAGCGGACGAAAAGTGAGGGAAGACGCGGATGAAGGCACAGTCATTTCTCGGAACGGCGGCGGTCGGCGTGGGCCTCGGCGCACTGCTGCTCCCGGCCGCCGCGCTGGCGGACACCAGAGTCTCACCCGCCACCACTCCGGTCGGCGGCACGGTCGTGCTGACCACGACGTGCAACCCGAACGCCGGTGACGCGATCTTCCGGGTCACCGGGCCGGACCGCGACCAGAACGTCCGGTCCACCACGGCCGCCGCGGGCGGCGGGCTGAGCGCCGAACTGTTCACCGCCGGGTTCACGCTCGGCACGTACACGGTCGCCGCCACCTGCGGCGACGGCAGCGACGGCGGCAGCGCCACGTTCACCGTCACGCCGATCGGCGGCGCCCAGGCAGGCGCCGGCGGCCGCGACGGCGACACCGGGGTGCTGGTGGCGGGCGGCGCGCTCGCCGCCGGGGCGCTGGCCGGCGGGACGTACCTCCTCGTCCGTCGCCGGCGGCGGGCCGGCGCCACCGCCTGAAACGGCTCACCGAGCGGGTCGCCCGCGCCGGACCACCGGCGCGGGCGCCGCGTCCACGTCGGACGGAGGTGGAACCGGTGTCCTCGTCCAACCGCCGGGTGAGCGGGCCGGCGAGGCTGCGCACCGCGGTCGTCGTCATTGCCGTCACCCTCGCCGGCGCCCTGGGCGTCGGACTGGTCTCGGCCGGTCTCGGCAGCACCTCGGCGTCACCGCCGCAACCCGGCGCCTCCGCCGCACCGGCCACCGAGCGTCCCGGTACGGCCGGCCCGCCGCTGCCCCGCTCGACGCCGGTCCGGATCGCCATTCCGCGCATCGGCGTCGACGCCGACGTCGTGGCGGTCGCCACCGACGACAACGGCGCGCTGGAGGTGCCGCCGCTGGAGCGCCCGGAGGTCGCCGGCTGGTACCGCCCCGGTCCCGCGCCGGGCCAGGCCGGCAACGCGGTGCTGGTCGGGCACGTCGACTCGCAACGCGGCCCGGCGGTCTTCTTCGACCTGGGCCGGCTCCGCCCCGGCGACACCGTCCGGGTGGCCCGGGCCGACGGCCGGACCGCGGCGTTCACCGTGGACGGTGTCGGCGCGTACCCGAAGAACCGCTTCCCCACCGAGCGGGTGTACGGCGGCGGCGCGGCGGCCCGGCTCCGCCTGATCACCTGCGGCGGGCGCTTCGACCCGCGCACCGGCAGCTATCCCGACAACATCGTGGTCTTCGCCACCGCCGCCCGCTGACGTGGGTCGGACACCGCCGGAGCCCCGGCGCACCGTACGGTAGGCCGTCGGTTTCCCGGGCGGGCGGAGGTTGCGGTGGACCGGATCCGGTGGCGGCAGCGGCTGCCCGGCCTCGTGGGGCGGCTGCTGCGGCGCGACGAGCCGACCGTGCCGCGACAGCGCCGGGTGAACCCCGACGCGGTGGTCGACTGCGCGGTCTACGTCGCGGGGCGGCGGGAGCCGGGCCGGCCGCACTACGCCGACGCGTACGACCGGGCGCGCCGCGGCCGGCGTACCTTCGTCTGGCTCGGCCTGCACGAGCCCGGCGCGGCGGTGCTGGCCGCGGTCGGGCGGACGTTCGGGCTGGACGAGGCGGCGGTGCAGCAGGCGCTCGCCGACGGGCACCGGCCCACCGTGCGGCGCTACGGCGACGTGACGCTGCTGGTGCTGCGCAGCGCCGGCTACGTCGAGCACGCCGAGCTGACCGCCACCTCCGAGGTGGTCGACACCGGCGACGTGCTGGTGTTCCTCGGGGAACGGTTCGCGCTGACCGTCCGGCACGGCGCGACCGGCGCGCTCGCCCCGGTCCGCGAGGAGGTGCAGCGCCGGCCGGACGTGCTGGCCCAGGGCCCGTGGGCGGTCGGATACGCGGTCTGCGCCCGGATGGTCGAGCTGTACCTGGAGGTCGCCGAGCACCTGGAACGCGACCTGGACCGGGTCGAGGAGAGCGTCTTCGCCCGCGAGCGTGGCGCCGACATCCAGCATCTCTACCAGCTCAAACGGGAGGTGGTGGAGTTCAAGCGGGCGGTGCTGCCGCTGACCGCGCCGCTGCGCGACCTGCTGGACTCCCCCGACGGCGGCCCGCCGGCCGCGCTGCGGCACCGGTTCACCGCCGTGGCCGACGGGCTGAGCCGGGCGGTGGAACGGATCGGCGCCTACGACGAGCTGCTCACCTCGCTGGTGCAGTCCCGGCTGGCGCAGCTCGCCGTGGAGCAGAACGACGACATGCGTCGGATCGCGGCGTGGGCGGCGATCGCCGCCTCGCAGACCGCGGTGGCCGGGATCTACGGGATGAACTTCGCGCACATGCCGGAGCTGCACTGGCGCTACGGCTACGGCGGCGCGCTGCTGCTCATGGCGACGCTGGCGGTGACGTTGCACCGGTCGTTCCGCCGCTCCGGCTGGCTCTGACCGGCCCGGCCAGGTCGGACAGCTCCGCGTCGAGCAGGTCGGCCAGCCGCGCCACCCGCCCCGGGTCCGACTCCGCGGTGATCGCGCGGCTCGGCATCTCCACCGTCATCAGCAGATAGAGGTGCAGCCGGTAGAGGCCGAGCCGCCGCCGCACGTCGGCGTCCCACGCGAACGGCGCCGCCGCCCGGTAGGCCCGCACCAGCGCGTCGTCCGGGTCGTCCTCGGCGCGGCGGAACAGCAGCGGCGAAACCAGGTCCAGCAGCGGGTCGCCCCACAGGTGCCGCTCGCCGTCGACCAGGCCGCTGAGTCGGGGCGTTCCGTCCGGCCCGTCGACCGCCAGCACGTTGCCCGCCCAGCCGTCGAAGTGCAGCAGCGCCGGACGGCGCACCACGTCGAGGACGGCGGCGTGCCGGGCGACCAGCTCCCGAATCCGGGCCGCGGGCGCCGGCAGCGGCACCGCCCAGTCCGCCGCGTCGGCGAGCAGGTCGTCCACCATCGCGGTGTAGGCGGCCCGCCAGGTCGGGGCGGCGGCCCGGCCGCCGTCGTAGCCGTACCGGTCGCCGGTGACGGCGTGCAACACGGCCAGCGCCCGGCCGAACTCCGCCCGCAGCGGCGCGACGTCCGCGCCGGCCCGGCTCAGGTCCCACAGGGTACGGCCGGGCAGGCGCGCGGTGAGCAGCCAGTCGCCCAGCTCGGCGTGGCGGCCGTGGTGCAGCAGCGACGGCGCCGGCACCGCGGGTGCACGGGTGGCCACCAGGCGCAGGTAGCGCGCCTCCGCGCCGATCATGTCGCGCTCGTAGCGCAGCAGCGGCACGTGCGGTGGCGGCCCGACCTTGAGCACCACGTCACGGCCGTCGGCGAGGCGTACCCACCACACCGCGGCGAACCCGCCACCGGCCAGCGGGCCGCAGTCGACCACCTCGACGGCCGGCCCGAGCGAGGCGTCGAGGTAGCGGCGCACCTGTTCCGGGTCGAGGTCACGCCGGGTCGGGCTCACGCTCATCGCCCCCGAACCCTAGTGCCCCGCCCCACCGCCCGCCAGGGTGCAAGGAGGGGCCCCCGCTTAACGCATTCGGTAGAGGCGGGGGCCCCGCTTAACACTGGCGCGTCGAGCGGGGCCTCCTCGGTGCGCTCCCGGGCGGTGGGTGAGAATCGGCGGATGGGGACACGGAGCGCGGCCTGCCCGTGCGGATCGGGCCGGCCGTACGAGGACTGCTGCGCTCCGGTGCACCGGGGCACCGCGACGGCGGCGACCGCCGAGGCGTTGATGCGGTCCCGGTTCAGCGCGTTCGCCCTCGGTGACGCCGGCTACCTGCGGCACAGTTGGCACTCCCGCACCCGCCCCGACCGGCTGGACCTGGACCCCGGCACCCGCTGGATCCGGCTGGAGGTGCTGGAGACCGGCCAGGGCGGCCTGTTCGACAGCGCCGGCACGGTCCGGTTCCGGGCCCATTACCGCGAGGGCGGTCGCCCCGGCGTGCTGGCCGAGCTGAGCCACTTCACCCGCGAGGACGGCCGTTGGGTGTACGTCTCCGGGGAGAGTGGTTAAGAGGGGCCCCCTCCTCTACCGAATGCGTTAACCGGGGCCCCCGCCTTACACCCTCGGCGCGGGTTGGGCGAGTTCGCCGATCTCGCGCGGGAGCTGGGCCACGGCGCGGTCGAACTCGGCCGGCCCGACCACCCGGTGCAGCGCCTGCAGCACCGCCCGCGCGCCGCGCTCGGCGTCGGCCGGGGTGGCGCCGGCCCGCTCGGCGATCCGGCGCAGGAACTCGTCGTACCCGAAGGGCTGCGCGTCCTCGGCGCGGGCCCGGACCAGCAGCGGGCGCAGCTCGTGCGCGACGTGCGCGGACAGGTCGGTGGCCTCGCCGCCGCTGATCCGCTCGGCGAGCGTGGTCAGCGTCGCCTCGGTCAGGGCACGGGCGGTCGTCTCCGGCACCCCGGCCCGGGCGGCCACCCGGGCGTAGAACTGCGATTCGGCCATGGTCGGTCCTCCCGTCGCGGCGGCAGCGTGGCTACCCGCCGGGGCTCGTGGCAAACGCCGGTCAGGCCAGCGCGCGCGCCGCCGCGACGACCGCGTGCGGGCCGATCCCGGCGCGGTCGAGCTGCTGGGCCGGGGTGCCGGAGCCGGGCAGCCCGCGCACCGCGAGGTGCTGGACCCGGACCGGTTCGGCCAGGTCGGCCAGCGCCTCCAGCACGGCCGAGCCGAGGCCGCCCTCCGGGTAGTGGTCCTCGACCACGACGAGCCGGCCGCCGGTGTCCCGGACCGCCTCCCGCAGGCGCTCCCGGTCCACCGGCTTGATCGAGTAGAGGTCGACGACCCGGGCGTCGATCCCCTCGCGGGTCAGCTCGTCGGCGGCGGCGAGGCAGACGTGCACGGTGACGCCGGCGCCGAGCAGCACGACGTCGCCGCCCTCGCGGACCACCCGGCTGCCGCCGATCGGGAACTGCTCGCCGTCGCCGTAGAGCACCGGGTACGCCCCGCGGGTGGTGCGCAGGTAGGCCACGCCCGGGCGGTCGGGAAGCTGGGCGACCAGGGCCGCGCAGGAGACCGCGTCGGCCGGGCAGAGCACCGTGGAGCCGGGCACCGCGCGCAGCGCGGCGACGTCCTCCAGACCCATCTGGGACGGGCCGTCCGGGCCGATCTCCACCCCGGCGTGCGAGCCGACCAGGGCGATGTCGGCGCGGGAGACGCCGGCCATCCGGATGAAGTCGTAGGCGCGGGACCAGAACGCGGCGAAGGTGGCGGCGAACGGCCGCCGGCCCCGGACCGCCAGGCCCACGGCGGCGGCGACGAGCTGCTGCTCGGCGATGGACATCTGGAAGAACCGATCGGGGTACGCCTCGCCGAAGCGGTCCGCCCGGGTGGAGTCGCCCACCTCGCCGTCGAGGGCGACCACGTCCGGCCGGGCGGCGCCGAGGGCACGCAGCGCGTCGCCGTACGCGTCCCGGGTGGCGACCTTCGCGCCGCGTTCGTAGCGGGGCAGCTCCGGCCGGCGGTGCTCGACCGGTTCGGTCCGGGGCACGGCGAACGGCCGAGGTCCGGCGACCCGGATCCGCCGCGGCCCGCCGAGCGCCCGCACGGCCCGGTCGGCCAGCTCGGGGTCGAGCGCCCTGCCGTGCCAGGACGGGTCGTCCTCGATCTCGGGCACGCCTTTGCCCTTGACCGTGCGGGCCAGCACCACGGTCGGTCCGGTGGCGTGCCGGGCCTGCTCGTACGCCTCGTCGACCGCGTCGAGGTCGTGCCCGTCGACGAGGACGGCCCGGCAGCCGAACGCCTCCACCCGCCGGCGGTAGGTGTCCAGGTCCCATTCCAGCTCGGTCGGGCCGCGCTGGCCGAACCGGTTGACGTCGACGATCGCGGTGAGGTTGCGCAGCCCGTAGTGGCCGGCCTTGTCCAGCGCCTCCCAGATCGAGCCCTCGGCGGTCTCGCCGTCGCCGCAGAGCACCCAGACGTGCGCCGGCGAGCGGTCGAGGTACTGCGCGGCCAGCGCCACGCCGACGCCGACCGGCAGGCCCTGCCCGAGCGAGCCGGTGGCGACGTCGACCCAGGGCAGGACCGGGGTGGGGTGGCCCTGCAGGCGTGAGTCGGCCCGGCGGTACGTCTCCAGCAGTTCCTGCTCGCTGATCGCCCCGGTGGCCCGGAACACCGCGTACAGCAGCGGGGAGGCGTGGCCCTTGGAGAAGATCAGGTGGTCGTTGCCGGGGTTGTCCGGGTAGGACCAGTCGTAGCGCAGGTGCCGGGCGACCAGCACGGCGAGCAGGTCGGCGGCGGAGAGGCTGGAGGTGGGGTGGCCGGAGCCGGCCATCGTGCTGCACCGGATCGCGTCCACCCGTAGCTGGGCGGCCAGCTCCGCCAGCCCGGTCAGGTCCTCGTCGCGCAGCGTGCGCTCTGCTTCCAGGGTCACCGGACTCACCGTAGTGACGAGCACCCTTTTTGTTTCGCTTTCTGGTGACTCACACCCGACCCGGTGAGCAGCCAGAGCGCCACCGGCAGGTACGGCAGCACGGCCACCGCGAACGCGGCCGGGTTGCCCAGCGCGCCGGCCAGCAGCCCGTACCCGCCGTAGAAGGCGACGGTGGTCAGGTCGGTGGCCATCCCGGCCAGCGAGGTGACCGTGGCCCGGGCGTCGCCGGTGATCCGCGCCTGCAACCGCACGTCGGCGAGCACGGTGGCGAGCTGAAACGCGGCGAACGCGACCGCCAGCAGCAGGAAGCCGCCCGGGTGGCGCAGCAGCGCCCCGGTCGCCATCGCCGCGGCGGCGAGGACCAGCAGGCCGGCGTACCCCCGGTGGGACAGCCGTTCGCCCCACGGGGCGAGCAGTCCGCCCACGGTCATCCCGCCCCACACCAGCAGGAGCAGCAGCGGCACGGCCACCTCGCCCACGCCGCTGTCCCGGGCCAGCAGCCCGGTGTACTCGTCGAGTCCGCCCCAGATCGCGGCGACGGCGGCGACCAGCAGCACCGCGACGCGGACGGCGCGGTCGGCGCGGACCTCGGCGAGACCGCCGCGCAGGCTGGCCCACCAGCCGGGCTCGTCCTCGTCCGGCCGTTCCCGCGCTGCCGGGTCGGCCCCCGCCGGGGACCGGTGTTCCGGGAGGCGGGCCGCGACGGCGGCGGCGAGCAGGCAGGTCAGCACGCTGGCGGCGCCGACGGCGAGGTAGCCGCCGAGCGCGTACACCGGCCCGGCGAGCACCCCCGACCCGACCGCGCCGAGCACCTCGGCGGTGCGGGTGCGGCCGATCAGCCGGGCGTAGCGGTCGGCCGCGCCGAGGCGGTCGAGTTCGGTGAAGACCAGCGCCTCCAGCGCCCCGGAGCGCAGTGCCCCGCCGGCGCCCCAGAGCAGGAAGCCGGCGGCGAACGCCGGGTAGGACGGCGCCAGCACCCAGAGCGCGAAGCCGCCGGCCGCGAGCAGCGGCGCCAGGCAGAGCAGCAGCCGGCGCGACAGCGCGTCGGCGAGCGCACCGGAGGGGACCTCCAGCAGGATGCCGGCGGCCGACCAGAGGACGAAGAGCGAGGAGATCTGCCCGACCGACAGCCCGGTGTCGGCGAACAGCAGCACGTAGAGCGGGTAGAGCAGGACGAGGTCGGTGAGGAACGCGTAGCCGTAGAGCGTCGCCGCCAGGCGGCGGGTCGCGGGCACGGGGGCAGGAGCGAGGAGCATGAGGCCTTCCCACGGGACGTGACGGACACCGGTCGCAGTGCGTGGTGTCCGCGGTGGCCCGCGGCCTCGTCGCTCAGGCGGGGATCAACATCGCCAGGTCATGCGCACGATCCTAACCGGACCCGGGGCTTGACGGGGGCCTGCGGCCGAGGCAGTCTGTTAATCGATTAACAACGGAGGGTGCGCCATGGGTTCCCGGGTCACGTTGCGGTCCGTCGCCGAGGCGGCGGGCGTCTCCACGGCGGCGGTCTCCTACGCCTTCAACCGGCCGCAGCGGCTCTCCGCCGAGATGCGGACCCGGATCCTCGCGGTCGCCCGCGACCTCGGCTACGCCGGCCCGAACGCCGCCGCGCGATCGCTGCGGACCGGGCGGGCCAACGCCGTCGGCGTCATCCTCACCACCGAACTGGGGTACGCGTTCCGCGACCCCTACGTGCTCGACCTGCTCGGCGGCCTCGCCGAGACGCTGGCGGCGGGCCGGACCAGCCTGGTGCTCATCCCGTTCGCGCCGATCGTCGCCGGCCTCAGCGACGCCCAGGTCGCCGAGTCGCTCGACGCCGTGCACCGCGCCGTGATCGACGGTGCGGTGGCCGACGGGCTCACCGACGCGCACCCGGCCGTGCGGGCGCTCGCCGACCGTTCGCTCCCACTGGTCCTCTCCGCCGAGTCCACCGCCGCCCGCAGTGTGCTGATCGACGACCGGCAGGCCGGCCGGAGCATCGGCCGGCACCTGGTCGACCTCGGTCACCGCGACCTGGCGATGGTGGTCGCCGCGCCGCAGCCACCCGGGCGGTACGTCCCGGCGGTGGACGAGGCGGCGCTCTACCCGTACTCCCGCAACCGGCTGGCCGGGGTCCGCGACGCCCTGCCCCCCGGCGCCCGCCTGCGGGTCGTCAGCGGGGGCAGCAACGCCACCGCCTCCGGCCACGCGGCGGCCGCGGCGCTGCTCGCCGGCGGCGACCGGCCGACGGCGATCGTCGCGGACAGCGACGTGCTCGCCGCCGCCGTGGCGCGCACCGCCGAGGACCGCGGACTGCGCGTCGGACACGACCTCTCGGTGACCGGCTTCGACGACGTGCCGCTGGCCGCGGCGGCCGGGCTGACCACCGTGCGCCAACCGATCGCCGAGAAGGGCCGGCTGATGGCCCGGATGCTGCTCGACCCGGCCGGCACGCCCAACCGGATCACCCTCCCCACCCACCTCGTCGTCCGCGCCAGCACCGGACCGGCGCCGGCGCGCCGAGCAGAGAGGACCGTGCCGTGACCCGACCACCGGCTCCCCCGCCCGGACCCGCCGACCCGGCCGCGCAGTGGCCGGTCGACGCGCTCGACCTCGACGCGTACCTGCGCCGCGTCGGCCACCACGGCGCCGTCGCCCCGGACGGCGCGACGCTGCGCGCCCTGCACCGGGCGCACGTCGCCGCGATCACGTTCGAGAACCTGGACGTGATGCTCGGCCGGGGCGTCGACGTCGACCTGCCCCGGGTGCAGGACAAGCTCGTCCGGGCCGGACGCGGCGGCTACTGCTACGAGCACGGCGTCCTGTTCGGCGCGGTGCTCCAGCGCGTCGGCTTCCGGGTGGACCGGCTACTCGCCCGCACCGGCGACCCCGTCGAGAGCCCTCGCCCGCGCTCGCACCTGGTGCTGCGCGTCGACGACGGCGACCGGGTGTGGCTCGCCGACGTGGGCTTCGGCTCCGGCCTGCTCGAACCGCTGCCGCTTGCCGAGGACGCCCCGCGGCGGCAGGGCCGCTGGGAGTACCGGCTCCGGCGCGGCCCGGACGGCGCGTGGCGGCTGCGGGAACGCGGCACCGGCGACTGGGTCACCCTGCAGACCTTCACCGAGGAACCGCAGTACCCGGTGGACGTCGAGGTCGCCAACCACCACACCGCCACCAACCCGCACTCACCGTTCACCCGGCAGCGCATCGTGGTCCGCAAGGACAGCGAGTCGGTGCGCCGGCTGATCGACCGCGAGTACACGTGGGAGAGCCCCGGCCAGCCCACCCGGTCCCGCACGCTGACCGACGAGGAGTACGCCGACGCGCTGGTCGGCGAGTTCGCCCTCCCGCTGAGCCCGGCCGAGATCCGGGCGCTGGTGGACTCGCTGCCCCCGCCCGACGCGGACACCGCCGTCGCCCCGGACCTCGAACTCCGCTCCCCGGCCGGAGGACACCGTGCCTGAGCAGCCCACCCCCTACGTGCTGGCGGTCATCACCGCCAGCGTCCGGCCGGACCGGATCGGCCCCACCGTGACCGGCTGGCTCCTGCGACGCCTGGACCGCCACCCGGGCGCCGAGGTGGACCACGTCGACCTGGCCGACCTCGACCTGCCGGGCGACCTGGCCGGCGGCGGCGACGCCGAACGGTTCACCAAACGGATCGCCCGGGCCGACGCGTTCGTCGTCGTCACGCCCGAGTACAACCACGGCTATCCCGGCCCGCTGAAGACCGCGATCGACACCGCGTACGCCGAGTGGCGGGCCAAGCCGCTCGGGTTCGTCTCGTACGGCGGCGCGTCCGGGGGCCTGCGCGCGGTGGAGCAGTTGCGGGGCGTCCTGGCCGAGCTGCACGTCACCACCATGCGTACCGGCGTCATGGTCCCGGACGTGCACGCCGCGTTCGACGCGCACGGCGAGTTGCGCCGACCCGGGCCGGCGGAGGCGGGCCTCGCCGAGATGCTGGGCCAACTGGACTGGTGGGCGCACACCCTGCGGCGCGGCCGGACCGATCGCCCCTACCTCGGGTGAGACGCGAGCGGGGCGGGATCCGGTCGGATCCCGCCCCGCTCGACACGCTCGGTTCAGCGGCGGAACTTGTCCGCGTCCGCCGGCGGAATGACCATGGTCGCCTCGCTGTCCGCGGCCTGCTCGGCCGTGGGCTGGCGCGGCGGGGTCGGCGGGGTGCGGTCGGAGGCGCCGAGCGCCGGGATCACCTGGGTGGTCTCCCCGATCGCCGCCGGGTCGCCGCCGGCCTGGGTCGGCACCACCTGGGTCGGCTCGGCCGAGCCCGCGTACGCCGGCACCGGCTGGGTGCGGTCCGCCTCGCTGTCGCCGGCCACCGGCCGGGCCAGCTCGGCCTCGCGGGCCAGCTCGGCCTCGCGGTCCGCGGCGAGCCGGGCCTCCACGTCACGCCGGCCGGCCTGGTAGGCGCGGGCGTGGGTGGCGATGGTCCGGGACTCCTCCTCGGCCCGGGTCAGCCAGTTCTCCCAACGGCTCTGCATCGGCCGGACCAGCCCGCCGCCGACGCCCACCACCAGGATGCCGCCGACGGTGGCGAGCACCGCGATCAGCACCGGGGTGGTCACCGCGGTGGCGACGCCGATCTGGTTGAGCGCGGCGATCACGCCCAGGCCCAGGATGAACACCGAGGCGAGGTTCGCCAGCACCCGACCGTAGGAGAGGCCGCCCAGCGCGCTGGAGATGATGTCCTTGACCGCCCGGGCGATGGCCGCGGCCACCACCACGATGACGATCGCCACGAACGCCCGGGGCAGCCAGGCGACCACGCCGGCGATCAGGTCGGAGATCGGGTTGGGGCCCCAGATGCCGAACGCGAGCTGGAGCGTGACCAGCAGCACCGCGTAGTAGGCGAGCTTGGCGACGATGTCGCTGGCGTCGTACTTCGAGCGGGCCAGCGCGGTCTTGATCCCGCCGCGCTCGACCGCCCGGTCGAAGTGCACGCGTTCCAGGATCTTGTCCACCAGTTTCAGCACAGCCTTGGCGATCAGCCAGCCGGCGACCAGGATCGCGACGAACGCGACCGCCTTGGGCAGGAAGAGCATCACCGAACGGAACGCGTCGCCCACCGCGTCGCCGAAGTTGTCTTTCATCGAAGGGCCTCCACGCACGAAGTCAGGTAGTTCCGGGTGGGCCTACCCTGGCCGGCGCGCGGGGAAACGCTCAGCCGCCGGGGCAGCGGTAGGCGACCCGCGTACCGGCCTGCACCGGCGACGGCTCGACGAGGTTGACGGTGGCCGTCCCGGTGGTCGCGCCGACCCCGCTGAACGTCCACCTGAGGGTGAGCGTGGCGGTCCGCTGGCCGCTGCCGACGCGCTCGGTGAGCAGCGCGCCGGGCGGCGCGTCCGAACGGAACCACTGGTAGCGGATCGTGCCGGCGCGCCCGTTGGTGCGGACCGTGGCGACGACGTCGACGGTCACGTCGCAGGCCACCCCGGCCGGTCGGGGCACCGCCACCGAGACCCCCTCCACCTCCAGCGGCCGCAGCCGCTGCCACAGGTAGAGCCCGACCGTCACCAGCAGCGCGGCGGTGAGCAGGGTGGACAGCACCGAGACCACCCGACGCCAGGCCGGGCGCGGCGGGCGCACCGGCGGCGCGGCCGGCCAGGCCGGCGCCGGCGGCGGCGTCGCCGGCACGCCCGGGCCGAAGCGCAGCTCACCGCCGGGCGCGGGCGCCGACCCGCCGGTCACCGTCGGCTGCCGGTACGCCCCGGCGGTCGCCCCCGCCGTCGGGACGGCCGGTCCGGTGGCCGTCGGGCGGTACGGCGCGGTGGGCTGCCCGCCGGCCGGCCGTGGCGCGGCCAGGTGCACGGTCGGCTCCCCGCCTGCCGGGGCGCCGCCGACGGGCACGGTCGGCTCCGCCGACGTCGATCCGAGGTACACCGTCGCGTCGCCGTCGGCGGGCACGGTCGGCGCACCGAACGGGACGGTCGAGTCCCCCGCCGTCGATCCCAGGTAGACCGTCGCGTCGCCGTCGGCGGGCAGGGCGCGGGTGGGCAGCGCCTCGGTGGGCTCCTCCGGCCGGGTCACGCCGGTCGTCCCCGGTCCGGGCCGCGGTGCGGGGCAGCGGGCACGTCGTCCTCCTAGCCGGGGGTGCAGTAGTTGTAGAGCGTCACGTACGCCGGCCTGGCCGAGGTGGTCGCGTTGCCGGCGGCGTCGACGGCGGTGACCTCGATCGGGATGCGGCTGCTCTGCTTCGGCGCGGCCAGCGGGCCGAGCGTGCCGGTGAACACGCCGCGCCCGGCGGCGGCCATCCGAACCGTGCCGGTGGCCCCCTCCAGCGTGTAGCGGAACGTCACCCTCAGGGCGGCCGGGCCGCTGCGGTCGTCGGTGACGGTGACGCTGACGGTGCTGCTCTGGACCCCGAACGGGCAGCCCTTCGGCTCGAGCTGACCCGGATCGGCGCCCACGCCGCCGACGACCGGCGCGGTGACGTCCGGCGGGGGCGGCGGCGAGGTGCTGCGCGACGGGGTGGGGTCGGCGCGCCGGTGCGTACCGGCGGCCGGGTCGGCGCCCGGGTCGGATCCGGCGTGGCGGACGGCGTGTCCGTCGGCGGCGTGGACGGCGTCAGGGACGCGGTGGGGGTGGCGTCCGGGGTCGCGGCGCCCGTCGGGTCCGGTGTGGCCGGGCCGGTGGGTCCGGCCACCCCGGCCGGCGACGGGCCGCCCGGCGCCTCGGCGGCCGGGGTCTCGCGGGCGGCGTAGCTGTAGCCGGCGCCGCCGACCAGCACGGCGGTGACCAGCGCGCCGACCGCCAGCAGGGTGCGCTTGTGTCCGCGCCGGACCAGGCGGCCCCGGCCGGTGGTGGCGCCGAGCGCGGTGCTGGCCACCGCGGTGGCGCCCTCCGCCCGGTCGGGGAACGGCCACAGCGCGGCCAGCAGGGCGGCTCGCCGGGACAGCTCGCGCAGCCCACGGTCCTCCCAGCCGGGGCCGTACCCGGCCCCGGCCACCCGGTCCAGCAGCTCCAGGAAGACCTGGGCCGGTTGCGGGCGGTCCTCGGGAAGCTTGGCCATCCCGAGCCGCAGCAGCTCGTGCACCTCGGCGGGCGCCGGGTCGGTGGGAATCGGCGCGGTGGCGTGCTGCACGCGCAGGGCGAGCAGGTCCGGACCCGGGTACGGGGGCCGCCCGGTGAGGCACTCGAAAAACGTGGCGGTGGCGGCGTAGATGTCGCAGGCCGGGCCGGCCGGGGCGCCGGTCCACTGCTCCGGCGCCATGTAGCGGGGCGTGCCGGAGACCGTGGTGTCCGACCCCTGGCCGATCGGCATGGCGATGCCGAAGTCGGCGAGCTTGCTCGACCCGGCGCCGGTGACGAGCACGTTCTCCGGCTTGTAGTCGCGGTGCACGACGCCGTGGGCGTGCGCGGCGGCGAGCCCGGCGAGCGAGCCCTTCAGCACGCAGAGCGCCGCCTCGGGAGTGGTCGGACCCTGCGCGCGCAGCATCTGCCGCAGCGAGACACCGTCGACCAGCTCCATCACGATGGCCGCGCCGTGGGGCGACTCCACGTACTCGTACAGCCGGCTGACGTGCGGGTCGTCGACCTCGCCGAGCAGCCGGGCCTCGTCGCGGAAGGCGGCCCGGAACGAGGAGTCGGCACCGAGGTCGCGGACCAGGTACTTGATCGCGACCGGGGTGCCGGTGGCGTCGTGGGTGGCGAGCACGACACTGCCCGACGCTCCGGAGCCGAGCGTACGAACCGGCGTGTAGCCGGACAGCTGCCAGCCGCTCATGCGACGAACCCCACCGCGCTCCAGGGACGGCAGCCGGTTGCCGCCTCGCTGGTCATTCTGGTCGGGCCGGGGCCGGCGTCCATCGGCGCAACGGACGCTTCCGCGCGCCGGACGGCGGGTCGGAACCGGCGGTGTCCCGCCGGTGCGGGGCCGGGTGGCGGATGGTCGGTAACGGACACACCGCCACTGCAGCAGACCGGCGCAACCCTCAGCCGGCGGGGCGTTCCCGGTCGACGGCGCGCCCCAGCGCCACCATCCGCCGCGTCTCCTCGTGTCGCCGGACCAGCAACACCCCGGCCAGGAACGTGACCGGCGGGACGAGCACCAGCATCGCCCACTGGGCGCCGACGAGCGGAATGGCGTGCCCCATGTGGACCGTCGAGGTCGCCCAGCCGGCCAGCGCGGTGTCGATCACCAGGGCGAGGGCGGCCACCGGCGCCAGCAGCACCACGATCCGCCGCCGCACCGCCGGGGGCAGCCGCATCACCGGTACGCAGACCGCGAGGCCTGCCGCCGCGAGGCCGGCGAGGTACAGGTCCATCACCGGCTCGCTGCGGGCGCTCAGCCCGTAGAAGCTCTGGTAGCTGACCGCGCCCCCACCGAACAGCGGGCTGGTGACCCGGTTCAGCTCCAGCAGGCCGACCGCCGCGACCGGGCCGGCCACCAGCGCGGCGAGGCGGCGCGCGCCCAGCACGCGCACCGCCTGACGTGGTGGCGCCGCCACGGTGAGCGCGCCGGCGGCGACCACGGCCAGGGCGAACTGCGAGAGGGTGTCGACGACGTACCCGGGCTGGTCGGTCGCGCCCGGCCCGACCAGCGCCAGCCAGCCGGCGACACCGGCCCAGGCCACGATCGCGGCGACGCGGCGCAACCCGACCACGGCGGCCAGCGCGACCGCCGCCCAGCCGGCCAGCCGCAGCCAGTCGACCGGATCCGGCGCGGGCGACCGGAACTGCGGCGGCAGAGCCGGGTCGACCAGGAGCTGGTCCAGTACGTTCTTCCCGGCGGTGGCGGCCAGCACCAGCGCCACCAGCAGACCGGTGACGACGGCGGCGTCCGCCCAGGCCGGCTCGGTGAACCCCCGTGCGCCCACCCGCAGCCGGGCCCGCAGCCCCGCCCCCACCAGGTCGACCGTTTCGGCGAAACCCGGTCGGGTCTGCCCCGGCCGCGCGTCCGCCATCAGCACGGCCAGCATCTCCTCCTCGTACACCCGGCGATGGGCCCAGGGATGGACGGCGAGCAACCGGCGGTAGCG
This sequence comes from Micromonospora ferruginea, assembly GCF_013694245.2. NCBI lineage: Bacteria > Bacillati > Actinomycetota > Actinomycetes > Micromonosporales > Micromonosporaceae > Micromonospora > Micromonospora robiginosa. The sequence continues at coordinate 2,004,478 of NZ_CP059322.2, read as the reverse complement.
CTGCTCCAACCGCGAAGCCGGCTCACTCCCCGCGCTCACGCGGGTCCGCCTTCGGGCAGCAGGCCGGCGGCGCGCAACCGGCGGCCGGCGGTGTCGGCGTGCCGACGCAGCCGGTCCACCTCGGTGGCGAGCCGGGTCGCGCCCAGCGCGGTGAGCCGGTAGTAGCGGCGCAGCCGGGACTGCACCACCTCCTCCCGGTCGACCTCGATCAGGCCGTCGGACCGCAGCCGGTCCAGCACGGCGTAGAGGGTGCCGGCGCGCAGCCGGACTCGACCGTCGGAGATGCGGAGCACGTCCTCGATGACCGCGTAGCCGTGCCGGGGCTCCTCGGTCAACGCGGTGAGGACGAGAAATGTCGGTTCCCGCAGCGGAGATTCACTCACGACAAGACTATATACCGATTGCCGGTATATACGCTCGCCTGATCGCGCCACCGGCCCGGTGCGCGGAGTCGGGACGCGCGGTCAGGGCAGGCGGCGGGCAGGCGTCGGCACCCGGCCGTCGAGGACGTCGGCGAGCAGCGTGGACAGTCCGAGCGGGTACACGACGTCCCGGGTCGAGGCCAGCTCGTCGAGCGTCCACCAGCGATGCCCGGCGTGCGTGACGCGTTCGTGCGACTCCATCCCGCCGACGTCGACGTCGTGGCGGTCGAGACGGTGCAGGAAGAAGTCGTCCCGGAACAGCCCACTCGTCGGGCCACGGTCGTCGGCGCCGACGCGGTACGCGACGGGGCGGCCCAGCCGGTCCGGATCGACCACCAGGCCGATCTCCTCGCGTACCTCCCGGGCCGCGGCGTGGGCCAACGGCTCGTCGCCCTCGACCCCACCGCCCGGCGTGACCCAGCCGTGCCCACGTGCCGGACCGGTCGGGGCGAACCGGAACCGCAGCAGCAGGAGCCGGCCGGCCCGGTCGACCAGCAGGACCCGGGCCGAGTGACGGCGGTACGGACCCACCGGCCGAGTCTAGGCGGCCGGAAGCGCGCCGGTCAGCGACGGCGGGCCGCGGGGACGCCCCGGGGTGGCGGGCGGCGCAGCAGCCAGAGCGGGTTGCTCGCGGCCACGATCGCGCCCTCGCGGTCGCGCACCTGGGTGCGCACGTACGCGCCGCCGCCCACCCGGACCGGCAGGTCGTGCCAGCCCGGTCGCAACTGCCGCCACGGCACCTGGCCGGTGCGGACCGCCGGGGTCGGGTCCGCCGCGCCGGCCAGGTCGACCTCGCCGGTGACCACCTCCAGGGTGGCCCCGGCCGGCAGGTCGGTGGCGCGCAGCCGCACCGTGACGGTGTCGTCGGCGACGGTCGGCAACGCGCCCATCGCGCCGCGGCCGCCGAGTTCCAGGTCGAGCGTTCCCCGGTAGCCGGCCAGGTCGGCGAACCAGGCCTGCCCGGCGCGCAGCGCCGCGACCAGGTCGTCGCGGCGGGTGGAGGCGGCCCAGACCGACGTGATCCACCGGTCCCGGCCGGCCCGCCAGTCGGTGCCGTCGTGGTCGTCGGTCACCCCGACGGCGGTCAGCGGGATCGCGTTGCGGGCCGCCACGTCGTACGCCCAGAGGTGGTCCTCGACCGGCGTGCGTCCGATCTCGATCAGGTCGACGCCGAGCGCGTTCCGGGCCACCAGCAGCCGGGCCAGCGAGTCGCGGCGCTCCACGTCCAGCGGGTGGTTCCAGCAGACCACGCCGCCGTGCGCGTGCAGGAACTCCACCATCCGTTCGGTCGCGCCGGGATCGTTGTCCCGGTAGGGCGGGGACGGGAAGCGCGGCAGCGTGCCGTCGCCGCCGAACCAGTTGAGGTGCCGCACCATCGACACCTCGTACGCCCGGTGGTGGGTCACCTCCGGGTACGCCCCGTGGTAGCCGCGCAGCACCTCGGCGCGCAGGTCCTCGCCGCCCTGCCCGGCCCGGCGGGCCCGGTCGAAGACCAGCCGGTCGACCAGGTAGGCGCCGCGCGCGCCACCGGCGACGGTCACGCCGAGGCGCAGCCCGCGCAGCGAGTTGTCGCCGGCCACCAGGTCCGGCCACAGTCGCCGGACGTCGGCGAGCAGGTCGAACGTGTGCCGCCGCCAGGCGCCCGTCGGGGCGGGCACGTCGACGGTGCCGTGCCGGCCGTCGGCGGCGTGCCGGACGGTGGCCGACTCGCCGAGGCGGTATCGCAGCACCAGTTGACCGGCCGCCCGGCCCGGTCCGGCGGGGTGGTGGGACAGCGCGACCTCGACGGTGAGCGTGGCGTCCGGGCCGGCCGCTTCGGGCCGCACGTCCAGGTGCAGCGTGGTGTCGGCGATGTTCCCGGTGTGTGTCCAGTTCCAGGCCTTGCCGGCGTACCAGTGGGTGCCGGCGCCGGTGGCGGCCAGGCGCAACGCGCGGCCGGGGCCGTCGGCGGCGTCGGGCGCCGCGACGAAGTCGGCGGTGGCGTCGGTGAGCCGCCCCTCGCCGGCCGCCGTCCAGGTCCAGGCCAGCGCGCCCTCCATCTCCTCCGGGCCGTCGAAGCGCACCTCCCGGCGGTGGTCGTGCGCGGCAACCCGGAAGTCGTGGTCGGTCCACCAGAGCACGTCGACGGCGTTGCGGCGGGCCTGGTCGAGGTGCGCGGCGTAGCTGGCGACACCCTCGCTGAACGACGCGTGCAGGTGCATCGCCATGCTGACCGCCCGGCGTCCACCCGCGACCACCGGCGCCCGCTCTCGGCCGAGCGCCAGCCCGACCGGCACGCCGATCCCGGCCACCGCCAGCCCGCCCGCCGCGACAAGCACCCCCGCCGATCCACCCCCGCACCTCCCTCCCCACGCCCCAGCGTAAAGCCCCGCCCCGTAACCCGTCGATCTTGCAGTTGCGGCCCTGGATACGGGCGGAAAGCCCCTTTCGCCGGGGCACCAAGTGCAAGATCGACGGGTTCGGAGGGTCGGCGCGGGGGACGGGGGGTGTCGATCGCGGACAGGGTGCAGCTTGCCGTCGTGACGGCGGCGGCGCCAGCCGCGGGCGGTGGCTGCGGCGAGCAGGGTGGCGAGCATGGTCCGGGCTGCCGCGGGCGGTCGCCGACATGGTCTGTACCGGTCATCGGGGGTGACATCGCCTACTGATCCGGTAGGAGTCGCGCGGCTCGGGTGGCATTTGTCCTCTGGCGTGCGGCGCGGTGTTGGCAATATTCTCCGGATCGCGCGACGCATTTGGAGTTCCTTTACATCACCCGGCGTCGGTCGGGTCACCGAGGAGATGCCATGCACTTCGACCATCCCGAGCTGGACCGCCGTACGCTGCTGCGGGCCGGCCTCGGCGCCGCCACGGTCGCGGTCGTCGGGACCGAACTCGCGCTCCCGGCCGCCGCGCACGCCGCGCCGGGCGCGGACCTCGACTGGATCATCAGCTGCGACGAGTGGGCCGCCCGGCCGCCGTCCGGCGCGCTGTCGGTCAGCGCGATCCCCACCAACAAGATCATCCTGCACCACATGGCGTTCCCGAACGTCACCGACTACTCCGAGGAACACGCCAAGCAGCTCGCCCGCGACTGCCAGGACCTGCACATGGACAGCAACGGCTGGTCGGACACCGGGCAGCACTTCACGGTGAGCCGGGGCGGTCACGTCCTGGAGGGACGGCGCGGCAGCCTGGAGCGGCTGGAGGCCGGCGACCGGCAGATGATCGCCGCGCACTGCCCGGGCGAGAACGGCCGGGCCATCGGCATCGAGAACGAGGGCACGTACGTCACCGAGGCGCCGCCGGAGGACCTGCTCGACGGGCTGGTGCGGCTCTGCACCACGATCTGCCGGCAGTACGGGCTGTTCGCGCACGACATCTTCGGCCACTGGGACTTCCGGGAGACCCAGTGCCCGGGCGCGACGTTCTACCGGGAGTTCCCGGCGGTGCGGCGCCGGGTGTTCCGGGAGCTGGGCACCGACCTCGGCGACGTGCCGGCGCGCCGCTGGCCGGACATCTGGCGCTTCGTCGGCGGTCCGGTGGTCCGCCTCGCGCAGCAGCTTCTCACCCTCCGCGGCTACCCGGTGCCGGTGACCGGCGTGTTCGACGCGGCCACCGTCGCGGCGGTGCAGGACTGGCAGGCCCGCAACGGCATCCCGGTCGACGTCGACGCCACCCTGACCGCGGCCACCTGGGAGACGCTCGCCCCGGAGCTGGACCAGCGCGACAGCGGCGTCGGGGTGCTCGCGGCGCAGACCATGCTCGTGTCCAAGGGTTACGCGGGGGTCACCGCGACCGGCGAGTACGACCACCCGACCCGGGCCGCGGTGCAGGACCTGCAGCGCCTGCACGGGCTGCCGCCCACCGGCAAGCTCAGCACCACCACCTGGTGCGCCCTGGTGGGAGGCGTGGTGCGCCAGTCGTTCCGCAAGCACTGACGGCGCGCCGGTTCAGGCGGGCGGTGGGGGGTGGCAACGGCGCCACCCCCCACCGTCGCGTCCGGAGCGCCGGCGTCGGGGCGAAACGTCGGCATTCGCGGCTGGTGAACGACGGCTATCCCGAGCGACGGTTCGACGCCGATCATTGCCCGGAGATAGATGTGAGTCATTCTCACCTCCGGGTGGAGCGCCCGGGCGCGGAGGGCGAGACGTCGGCACCGCCGCCGGGCGTACCGAAGGCCCGACTCCGCGTCCCCGGAGGATCGCCATGCCCCGTCGTCCCCTACGCGCCCGGCTCGCGGCGCTCACCGCCGCCGCCCTGACCGCGAGCGTGCTGACCGTCACCCCGCCGACCCCGGCGCTCGCGGCCACCACGTTCGCCCCCAACGACTACTGCCTCGGCCAGTGCTCCGACATCCTGCCGCCGGGCCAGAACGGCAACGCCACGCTGGTCGCGATCCTGGCCCACCAGACGCTCGGCACCCGCCCGGCGCACTCCAGCGACCAGCTCGACGAGTACGCGAACCTGGTCTACAACTACGCCGGGCTCACCGACGAGCAGATCGCCCAGTTCTACAACGACTCCTCGTTCGGCGTCCCCGCCGCGCAGGTCGAGAGCACCGTCTCGCCACGCTCGGACGTCACCATCGTGCGGGACAAGGCCACCGGCGTCCCGCACGTCACCGGCACCACCCGCGGCGGCACCATGTTCGGCGCCGGCTACGCCGGGGCCCAGGACCGGCTCTGGGTGATGGACCTGCTGCGGCACGTCGGCCGCGGCAACGTCACCTCGTTCGCCGGCGGCGCCCCCGGCAACCGCGAGCTGGAGCAGAGCGTCTGGGCCAACTCGCCGTACACCGAGGCGGACCTCCAGGCCCAGGTGGACGCGCTGCGCACCAAGGGCGCCCGGGGCCAGCAGCTCTACACCGACGTGGTCGACTACATCGCCGGCATCAACGCCTACATCGACAAGTCGATCGCCGACGACAACTACCCGGGTGAGTACGTGCTCGCCGGCGCCGGCAAGCCGAAGCACTTCACCATGACCGACCTGATCGCCACCGCCGGCGTGATCGGCGGCCTGTTCGGCGGCGGCGGGGGCAGCGAGATCCAGTCCGCGCTGGTCCGGGTCGCCGCCCGGGCCAAGTACGGCACCGCCGAGGGCGACCGGGTGTGGGCGGCGTTCCGCTCGCAGAACGACCCGGAGACCGTGCTCACGCTGCACGACGGGCAGAGCTTCCCCTACGGCGCGACGCCGCCCGGCGCGACCAGCGCGGTGCTGCCCGACGCCGGTTCCGTGGTCGCCGAGCCGCTCGCCTACGACGCCACCGGCGGCGCCGCCGCCCGCACCGGCGCCAGCACCGCCACCAAGGAACTGCTCGGCGGGCTGTCCAACCTGCGCGCGCACGGCATGTCCAACGCGGTGGTCGTCTCCGGCCGGCACACCACCACCGGCAACCCGGTGGCCGTGTTCGGGCCGCAGACCGGCTACTTCGCCCCGCAACTGCTGATGCTCCAGGAGTTGCAGGGCCCCGGGATCAGCGCCCGCGGCGCCGCGTTCGCCGGGCTCAACCTCTACGTGCTGCTCGGCCGCGGCCAGGACTACGCGTGGAGCGCCACCTCCGCCTCGCAGGACCTGACCGACACGTACGCGGTGCCGCTGTGCACCACCGACGGCAGCACGCCGACGCTGCGCACCAACCGCTACCTCTACCACGGGCAGTGCCTCGCCATGGAGGCGCTGGAGCAGCGCAACTCCTGGTCGCCGACGCTCGCCGACTCCACCCCGGCCGGCTCCTACACGCTGCGCGCGCTGCGCACGAAGTACGGGCTGGTCGCGTACCGGGGGCTGGTGAACGGGCAGCCGACCGCGTTCACCAAGCTGCGCTCCACCTACCGGCACGAGGCGGACTCGGCGATCGGCTTCCAGGCGTTCAACGACCCGTCGGCGATGGGCAGCGCGGCCGCGTTCCAGGCGTCCGCGGGCAGCGTCGGCTACGCGTTCAACTGGTTCTACGTCAACTCGACCGAGGCGGCGTACTACAACTCCGGCTCGAACCCGGTCCGGTCGTCGGTCACCGACCCGAACCTGCCGACGAAGGCCGAGCCGGCGTACGAGTGGGCCGGCTGGAACCCGGACACCAACGACGCCACCTACGCCCCGGCGTCGGCCCACCCGCAGTCGGTCAACCAGGACTACTACGTGAGCTGGAACAACAAGCAGGCGCGGGACTTCGGGGCGGCGGACGGCAACTTCAGCTTCGGCTCCGTACACCGTGGTCAGTTGCTCGACGGCCCGGTGCGCGCCGCGATCGCCCAGCGCAAGCTCGGCCGCGCCGACGTCGTCAAGATCATGGCGGACGCGGCGGTGACCGACCTGCGCGGCCAGCAGGTCCTCGGTGACCTGCTGCGGGTGCTGGACAGCGCGCCGGTCACCGACCCGGCCCTGGCCGACGCGGTGACCAAGCTGCGGGCCTGGCAGCAGGCCGGCACCCGGCGGGTGGAGACGTCCCCCGGCTCCAAGGTGTACCAGCACGCCGACGCGATCCGGATCTTCGACGCCTGGTGGCCGCTGCTCGCCTCGGCGGAGTTCCGCCCCGGTCTCGGGCCGGACCTCTACGCCGCGCTCGTCGACGCGATCGAGGTCAACGAGGCGCCCTCGGGCGGGCAGAACGGCGGGCGCGACGGCGCGGCGAGCTGGGCGTTGCAGGGTCAGGCGCACAAGGGCTCGTCCTTCCAGTACGGCTGGTGGGGCTACGTCGACAAGGACGTGCGCACCGTGCTCGGCGACCCGGTGGCGGGCGGGCTGGGGCGCGCGTACTGCGGCAACGGCGACCTCGGCGCGTGCCGGACGGCGCTGCTCGGCGCGCTCGGGCAGGCCGCCGCGGTGCCGGCGACCACGGTCTACCCGGGTGACAAGTCGTGCGGCGCCGGCGACCAGTGGTGTGCCGACTCGATCGCCCAGTCCGGGCTGGGCGGCATCACCCACCCGCTGATCGCCTGGCAGAACCGGCCCACCTACCAGCAGGTGGTGTCGTTCCCGGCGCGCCGGGGCGACGACGTCACCAACCTGGCGCAGGGTCGCCCGGCGAGCGCGTCGAGCACCCAGTTCCTGACCAGCTACACCCCGGACAAGGCGGTCGACGGCAGCCTGGGCAGCCGCTGGGCGAGCAGCTACAACGACAACCAGTGGCTGCGGGTCGACCTCGGCGCGGCCCGCACCGTCAGCCGGGCGGTGCTGCGCTGGGAGTCGGCGTACGCGACGTCGTACCGGATCGAGGTCTCCGGCGACGGCAGCTCCTGGACGCCGGTGTTCGCCACCACCACCGGCAACGGCGGCGTCGACAACGCCACCTTCGCCCCGGTCAGCGCCCGCTACGTGCGGGTGTACGGGGTCAAGCGGGCCACCTCGTACGGCTTCTCGCTCTACGAGTTCGAGGTCTACGGGCGGTGAGTCACGTGGCCGGCCGGCGGGGTCCTCCCGCCGGCCGGTCGCGTCCGGGCAGGTCAGCCCGCGTGATTCGAACAGGTGTGCGAGAATGGTCGGGTGTCGGGCGAGGCCACCATCCTGCATGCCGACCTGGACGCGTTCTACGCCTCGGTCGAGCAACGCGACGACCCCCGGCTGCGCGGCCGTCCGGTGATCGTCGGCGGCGGCGTGGTGCTCGCCTGCAGCTACGAGGCGAAGGCCCGGGGCGTGCGCAGCGCGATGGGCGGCCGGCAGGCGCGGCGGCTCTGCCCGGACGCGATCGTGGTGCCGCCGCGGATGGCCGCCTACACGGCCGCCAGCCGGGCGGTGTTCGACATCTTCCGGCACACCACCCCGCTGGTCGAGGGGCTCAGCATCGACGAGGCGTTCCTGGACGTGGGCGGGCTGCGGCGGCTGGTCGGGCCGCCGGCCGGCATCGCGGCGACGCTGCGCGACCGGGTCCGCCGGGAGGTCGGCCTGCCGATCACGGTGGGCGTGGCGCGCACGAAGTTCCTCGCCAAGGTCGCCAGCGGGGTGGCCAAGCCGGACGGGCTGCTCGTCGTCGACCCGGAGCGGGAGCTGGCCTTCCTGCACCCGCTGCCGGTGGAGCGGCTGTGGGGCGTCGGCCCGGTCACCGCCGGCCGGCTGCGCGAGCGTGGCCTGCGCACGGTCGGGCAGGTGGCGCGGCTCGACGAGCCCGCCCTGGTGTCGCTGCTCGGCGCCGGCGCCGGGCGGCACCTGCACGCGCTCGCGCACAACCGGGACCCCCGTGCGGTGCAGGTGGGCCGGCGCCGCTCCTCGATGGGCGCGCAGCACGCGCTGGGCCGCGAGCCGCACTCCCCCGCCGAGCTGGACGCGGTGCTGGCCGGCCTGGTCGACCGGGTGGCCGGGCGGATGCGCGACGCCCGGCGCACCGGCCGCACCGTGACGCTGCGGCTGCGCTTCGCCGACTACACCCGGGCGACCCGCTCGCACACGCTGGACAAGCCGACCGCGCAGACCGCACCGCTGCGGGCCGCCGCCCGGGCGCTGCTGCGCGCCGCGCTGCCCCAGATCGAGCGGCGCGGCGTCACCCTGCTCGGCGTGTCGGTGGGCAACCTGGACGACGGGCACACCCAGCTCACGCTGCCGTTCACCACCGACCCGGGGCCGGCGCTGGACGCCGCGCTCGACGCCGTGCGGGACCGGTTCGGGTCGCGGGCGCTGACCCGGGGCGTGCTGCTCGGCCGCGACCCCGGCGTGGAGATGCCCCGGTTGCCCGACTGAGCGTCTCCTCCCCCGGTAGGAGACGCGGCTCGGACCCCCGGCCGCGACTACGGCTTCCGGTCGGGCGCGACCGGCCCCGACGGCCACGAGCATCTACAGGCATGACTACCGTGTGCAACCGGGCGGCCGGATGGCACCGCCCCCTGATGCTCCTCGTGTCCGCGATGGCGGTGCTCACCGTCGTCGCCGCGGTCGGCGTGGTGGCCGACCCCCGGGTGCTCACCGGCGCGCCCGCCTGGCTCAAGCCGTTGAAGTTCGCGATCTCGTTCACGCTCTACGGCGTGACGCTGGCCTGGATGCTGTCCCTGCTGCCGACGCGCAGCCGGGCGGCGGAACGGGCGGCCACCGTGATCGTGGCCGTCTCGGTGATCGAGATGGTCGTCATCGTCGGCCAGGTGGTCCGGGGCACCACCAGCCACTTCAACGGCACCACGCCGCTGAACGCGGCGCTGTTCGACGTGATGGGCGCGGCGATCACGGTGCTCTTCCTGGCCCAGGTCGTGCTCGCGGTGGTGCTGCTGCGCCGGCGCACGCCGGACCGCGCCGACGGCCACGCGGTGCGGCTCGGGCTCGGGGTGTCGCTGCTGGGCATGCTGGTGGCGTTCCCGATGGTGGCGCAGCGGCCGGCCGGCGCGCCGGCCGGGATCACCGGGGCGCACAGCGTCGGCGTGCCGGACGGCGGGCCAGGGCTGCCGCTGGTCGGCTGGAGCACCGCCGGCGGTGACCTGCGCGTCGGGCACTTCGTCGGGCTGCACGCGCTGCAGGCGCTACCGCTGCTGGCGATCCTGCTCGACCGGTTCCTCGGCGCCCGGCTGGACGAGGCGACCCGGGCCCGGCTGGTGCTGGTCGGCGGCGCCGCGTACGCCGGGGTGACACTGCTGCTCACCTGGCAGGCGTTGCGCGGGCAGCCGCTGGCGCGCCCGGACGGGCTCACCGTGGCGGTGGCGGGGGCGCTGCTGCTCGCCACCGCCACGGCTGCCGGTCTGGTGCTGGCCCGCCGGTCCCGCCGCGCCGGCGTGGCGCTGGCCCGATGACCGGCGCGCTGTTCGGGCTGACGTTCGCGCTCGCCGCCCCGTTCTGGGCGCTGATGATCCTGGCGCCGCGCTGGTCCCGGACCGCACGGATCGTCGGCTCCCCGCTGATCGTGGCGCCGGTCCTGCTGGTGTACGCGCTGCTGGTGCTGCCGGCGCTCGGCACCGTGCTGCCGGCGGTCGCCGCGCCGACGCTGGACGGCCTGCGGGACCTGCTCGGCACCGCCGACGGCGCGGCGGCGGCCTGGGCCCACATGATCGGCTTCGACCTGTTCGTCGGGCGCTGGATCTTCCTCGACGCGCGGGAGCGGGGCATGCCGGCCCTGCTCACCGCCCCGGTGCTGGTGCTCACCATCCTGCTCGGCCCGCTCGGCCTGGCCGTCCACCTCGGACTGCGGACCCGATGGCGGCCGGCCGGCGCGACGTCGGCCGCCGACGGCGGGACCGGCGCGGTGGCCCCCGCCGCGCCGGTTGCCTAGGCTGGCGGCCGTGGGCTGGGTGGGGCGGCTGTTCGACGCGCGGGACACGCTCGCGCGGATGCTGCTGCTGGATCTGAGCGGCGTCGGCTACCTGCTCGTCGGCGCGCACGGCCGGCCCGGGCCGACGACGACGCAGTGGCTGCTCGCGCTCGCCGCGTTCGCCGTGGCGCTGCTCTGCCACCGCCGGCCGCTGCTCAACCTGCTGCTCCAGGCGGGCCTGCTGGCGGCGGCGTTCCCCCTGGTCGACGACGTGATGATCAATCAGGTCGGGGCGAGCTGGGCGCTGCTGGAGCTGACCATGCGGGCCACCCGGCCGCGCACCTTCTGGCTGGCCGCCGGCCTGCTCGTCGCCGTCGACCTGACCGACCTGGTCGGCGACCCGCTCCGGCAGGCGCTCACCGGCCTGTTCGGGCTGGCCGTCACCGTCGGCCTGCCGCTGCTGCTCGGGCTGGTCGTGCGGACCACCCGGGAGCTGGGCCGGCAGGCCGAGGAGCGGGCCGCGGCGGAGCAACGCCGGCGTGAGTCGGAGAGCCGGGCCGCCCGCGCCGACGAGCGCAGCGCCATCGCCCGCGAGCTGCACGACGTGCTCGCCCACCACGTGGCGTCGATGGTGCTGCGGGTCGGCGTGGCCCGGCACGTGCTGCCGGACCTGGACCCGCGCGTCGGCGAGGTCTTCGACGACGTGCACGGCACCGGCACGGCGGCGCTGACCGACCTGCGCCGGCTGGTCGCGGTGCTGCGCGACCCGGACGGCGTACGCGGCGACGCCGCGCTGACCGTGATCGAGCCGGCGGCGCTGCCGGCGGCGCTGGGCGCGGCGGTCGACCGGGCCCGGCAGGCCGGTGTCGTGGTGGAGGCCGACGTGGACGCGGCCGTGGGCACGCTCGACGCGGTCCGCGGCCAGGCGGTGCTGCGGCTGACCCAGGAGGCGTTGACGAACGTGGCGAAGCACGCGGGGGCGGCGGCCCGGGCCCGGCTGACCGTGTCGGTGACGGACGGCGCCGTGCACTGGGCGGTGTCCGACGACGGGCACGGCGCCACGCCGGCCGGGGTGCCGTCCGGCGGCGGCCACGGGCTCGTCGGGATGCGGGAGCGGGTGGAGGTGCTCGGCGGGCGGCTGGAGGCCGGGCCGACCGGGTCCGGCTGGCGGGTGCGCACCGTGTTGCCGGCGGCCGGCCCGGAGCGGCCCGCCGCCGGGGCGCCCCTGCCCCGGCCGGCCACGCCGGAACCGGCGTGATCCGGGTGCTGCTGGTCGACGACCAGCACCTCATCCGGGCCGGCCTGCGCATGCTCTGCGACGCCCAGCCCGACCTGGAGGTGGTCGGCGAGGCCGACAACGGTCGCGACGCGGTCGCCCTCGCCGCCCGGCTGCGACCGGACGTCGTGGTGATGGACCTGCGGATGCCCGGCGTCGACGGGATCAGCGCGACCAGCCGGATCCTCGCCGACCGGCCCGCCACCCGGATCATGGTGCTCACCACGTTCGGCGACGACGACCACCTCTACCCGGCGCTGACCGCGGGCGCGTGCGGCTTCCTGCTCAAGGACGCGCCGCCGGCCGATTTGCTCGACGGCGTGCGCCGGGCCGCCGCCGGGGACAGCCCGTTCAGCCCGGAGGTGCTGCGCCGGCTGGTCCAGCGCGCGGTGCACGCCCGGGTCGACGCGCCGCCGCGCGCCGCCGCGCTGACCGCCCGCGAGCGGGACGTGCTCGCCCTGGTGGCGGAGGGACTGTCCAACACCGAGATCGCGGAACGGTTGCACATCGGCGTGACCACGGTGAAGACCCACATCACCAGCCTGATGACGAAGACCGCCAGCCCCAACCGGGTACGCCTGGCGCTGTGGGCGCGCGGCGGCTGAGCCTCACTCCTCGATCGCGCCGCCCACCGCGCGCAGGTGCGCCCGGAACGTCAGCGTCGGGTCCGCCGCCCGGGCGGCCAGGTAGTCGGCGAACCCGAGCTGCGCGCGCAGCGACTCGCCGGCGGCGATCCGGTCGGCCTGCCGGCGCTCGGTGTCCCGGATGGACGCCGCCAGGTCGGCCAGCTCGCCGGCCCGCTCGGCGGGCACGAACAGCACGCCGTCGTCGTCGGCCAGCACCAGGTCGCCCGCGTCGACCGTCCACCCGCCGACCCGCGCCGAGTCCAGCGCGCCGGCCGGCGTCGGGTCCAGCTCCAGCGGACCGGTCGGGGTGACGCCGGCGCTGAACACCGGCAACCCGACCGCCGCCAGGTCGGCGCTGTCGCGGTGCGCGCCCCACACCACCAGACCGGCCAGGCCGGCCGCCCGCGCCTCCCGCACGACCAGGTCACCGACGCAGGCCCGGTCGGTGCGCCCGCCGTCGTCGACCACCAGCACGTCCCCCGGCGACGCCCGGTCGATCGCCTCCAGGAACACGTCGACGCTGCCGGCGTGCCGGGCCGGCCGGACCCGACCGGCGAGCCGCCGCCCGGCCAGCACCGGGCGTACGGCGGCCGGGGCGCACCGGACGGTCACGCCGGCTCGCAGGCAGGCGTCGGCGACGTGGGCGGTGGTCAGCGCGGCGAACCGCGCCGCCCGAGCACGGTGATCGGTGTCCATGGACCGACGTTAAGCGGCCGCACCGGCCGGGGCAGCGGCCAGTCCCCACCCGGTGGCTCGGTGTGCGCTCGCCGACCACCTGCCCGCCAGCGGCGCCGGGTCAGCGGGCGGCCAGCGTCGCCACCCCCTCGCCGCTGAGGTCGGCCAGCGCCGCCCGGCGGCCGGTCAGCGCGAGCAGCAGCGCGGCGCCCGGGCCGCGCACCACCGGCCCGTCCCCGGCCGACCAGCCCAGGTCGGTGGCCTCGAACCGCAGCCCGGCGACGCGTCGGCGGTCGACGAACCCGACCGCCCGGCCGCCGGTGAGGAAGTCCAGCGAGATGCGCAGCCGGTCCGGGTCCAGGTCGGCGGGGAGGCCGAGCGGGTGGCGGATGTCCTGCCCGTGCACCTGCAGGTCGGTGAGCTGGCCGTACCAGCCGACCACGGGCGGGCGGAACCGGTGCCCGGCGTGCTCGCGCAGCGCGGCGGCCAGCTCGCCCGCGGGACGCCGGGCGACCCGCCGGGCCAGCCGGGCGTTCGCCACGTGCGGCCGGAAGCCGGCGCCCACCAGCAGCGGCAGCAGCCGCCACGGCGGCTCGACCAGCGGCGACACCAGGTGCCCGGCGACCTCGCGCACGGTCCACGCGCCGCAGAGGCTGGGCGTGTCGAGCTGGGCCGGGGTGAGCGAGTCGATCAGGTCGGCCGTGCGGCGCCGCTCGGCGGCGATCATCGGCAGCAGGTCCGCGTCCACCGCACCATTCTGACCGGCCGGGCCGTCCGGGTCAGCCCCGGAACGTGCGCTCCAGCAGATCGAACAACGCCACCCAGTGCCGCTCGGTGGCCCCCGCGTCGTACATCGGGGTGTCCGCCTGGGTGTAGCCGTGGTGGGCGCCCGGATAGACCTCCGAACGGTAGGTGACGCCGGCCGCGTCCAGCGCCTTCTCCAACTCGGCGATCTGCTCGGCGGTCATCGACGCGTCCTGGTCGGCGTGACCGAAGTACAGCTCGCCGATGACCGAGCCGACGCCGAGGTGCGGGCTGTCCGGCGCGTCGGTGACCACCCGACCGGCGTGGAAGGCCGCCACCGCGGCGATCCGGTCCGGGTAGGCCTCGATCGCCCGCAGCGCGTTCGTGCCGCCCATGCAGTAGCCGGTGATCGCGGCCGGGCCGGGCGCGACGTCCGGCTGGGCGGCGAGGAAGTCCAGGTAGGCGGCGCTGTCGCGGCCGACCGTCTCCGGCGTGAGCGCGGCGATCATCGGCCCGACCCGGCCGAACAGCTCGGCCCGCCGGCCGTCGTCGGCCAGCGCGGACATGTCGACCGGCGGGGTGCGGCCGGCGCGGTAGAAGAGGTTGGGCACCAGCACGACGTATCCGCGGGCGGCGATCGTCGTGGCCATCTCGGCCAGCCGGGGCCGCAGCCCGAACGCGTCCATGAACAGCAGGACGCCGGGGAACGGCCCGCCGGAGTCCGGCCGGGCCAGGAGGGCGTCGGCCGTCCCGTCGGGGGTGGGCACGTCCACGATCGTCGGCTGCACTGTCCTGACCTCCTCGCCGGGTGTTCCGCGACGCACGCTACTCCCGGCCGGCGCGCCCGGCACCTCGGGCCTTCCCGCCCGCCCGCGTCTGGTCCGGGTCGCCTGAGCCACGCCGCCGGGCCGTTTGCGCCGGGCGAGCGCGGGAATCCCGCTGTCCCGGCAGAGGGAGGCGGCGAGATGGACCAGGACCAGTTCATCGGCGCGGTGGCCAGGCGCTGTGGCGCGTCCGCGGAGCAGGCCACCGCGGTCACCCGGGCCACGTTGACCACGCTGGCCGAGCGGATCGACGGTGGGGAGGCCCGCGACCTGGCCGACCGGCTGCCGGAGGCGCTGCGGGCGTACGCGTTCGGCCCGGCCGAGGCGGCCGAGACGTTCGGGCTCGACGAGTTCGTGGCGCGGGTCGGCGGTCGCGCGGACGTCGACGCCGTCGCGGCCCGCGACGGGGTGGTCGCGGTCTTCGACGTGCTGCGCGACGCCGTCGACCCGGCCGCCTACGCGCAGGTCGTCGCCCAACTCCCGGCCGAGTACGGCGACGTGGTCGACCAGAGCGCGCCGTTCGTGCGGCGCCCGGCGTGAGGGCGCGACGATGAGCGAGGACGCGCTGCGCCGCCCGCCGGAGGCCGACGCGCAGGAGCAGCGGCAGGACGTGACCGTCGTCGGCCCGCCCGATCCGGTGCCGGACGCGGTGCCCGAGGCGGCCGAGGCCGACCTGGCCGAGCAGGGTGTGCTGCGCCCGCCGAGCGGTCGCGCCGGCCTGGGCGAGTCGGTGCGCGACGACCTGGACCCGGCCGACGCGGTGGAGCAGAACCAGGAGATCCCGCTGCCCGACGAGGACCGGCCGGTGTGACCGGTCAGTGGTCCGGGCTGTGCGCCGGGGCCATCAGCCGCAGCGCGTTCGGGTCCAGGCCGACGCGCACCGGCGTCTGACCGTACGGCTCGCCGTCGACCTCGATGCGGGCCGGCCGGTCGGTCTCCAGCCAGAGCTGGCGCACGGCCAGGAACGGCTCGTCGCCGAGGGTGCGGCGGCGGCCCGCGGCGGCGTTGCGCGCCGTCTCGCGCAGCAGCCCGCGCCGGCTGGCCCCACCCACCGGGTACGCGACCAGCAGCCGGTCGTCGGCGTTGGCGTCGGCGGTGATCGGCCGGCCGGCGTGGAACCCGCCGTTGGCCACGTAGACCTGGTGGGTGGTGAACGCGTGCTCCCGCCCCTCGGCCCGGACGGTGACGCGCAGCGGCCGGTGCCGGGCGAGCAGCCCGAGCGCGGTCAGCGGGTAGGCCAGCCGGCCCACGGCCCGCTTGAGCCGGGGCGGCGCGGCCAGCATGATGTCGGCGGACAGTCCGATCCCGACGTGGTTGGTGAACCGGGTGTCGCCGATCAGGCCGAGGTCGACGTCGATCACCTTGCCGTCGGTGAGCACCGCGACCGCCGCGTCGAGGTCGAGCGGGACGTCGACGGTGCGGGCGAAGTTGTTGGTGGTGCCCAGCGGCAGCAGGCCCAGGGCGACGTCGCGGTGGGCGAGCAGCCGGGCCGCCGCCCCGATGGTGCCGTCGCCGCCGCCGACGACCAGCAGGTCCGGGCCGAGCCCGACCGCCTCGGCGAGCGCCCGGTCCAGGTCGCCCGGCCGGTCCGCCGGATAGGCGCCGAGCAGCGTGAACCCGGCCGCGCGCAGGCGTGCGTGGACGGTGTCGTAGAGCCGGCGTCCCCGGCGGGAGTGGGCGTTGACCACCAGCGCCGCCCGCCGTCGTTCCCGGATCGCCGCCGACAGCTCCTGCTTGGTCCGCACGGATGCGACCCTATCCGGTGCAAGGAAGGGGCCCCGGTTAACGCCTTTTGTCGTACCGGGGGCCCCTCTTAACAGGTCCGGCCGGCAGGCGCCGGTCAGGTGGAGCCGGCCGCGAGCTGGTCGAGGTGCGCGGCGAGCAGGCCCCGGATGCGGTGCGGGGGCAGCCGGTCGGGGTGCAGCAGCGCGTGCAGGGTGAGGCCGTCCAGCAGGGCGTGCAGGCGGGCGACCGCCGCGTCGTCGACC
This sequence comes from Micromonospora ferruginea, assembly GCF_013694245.2. NCBI lineage: Bacteria > Bacillati > Actinomycetota > Actinomycetes > Micromonosporales > Micromonosporaceae > Micromonospora > Micromonospora robiginosa. The sequence goes on along the minus strand of NZ_CP059322.2, from coordinate 1,987,782 downwards.
GGTCGGTCCCCGGTGAGCTGCGCGACGGCGAGTTCGGCGGCGCGGCGTACGCCGTCGTCGGCCTGGGTCATCCGCTCCCGGGCGGCGGGGTCGACCTGGGTCCGGGCGGCGAGCAGCAGCCACACCTCGGCCTCGCGGGCGCGCTGGCGGTCCAGCGGCAGCAGTTCCTCGAGCATGCCCTGGACGACGTCGCGGGCGGTGCCGGTGCGGTGTTCGGCGGTGAACCGCTCGGTGGCCTTGGCCATCACGTGGTCCATGGCGAAGACCAGCAGCTCGGTCTGGGTGGCGAAGTAGTGCCGCAGGGCGCTGGGCGACCAGCCGGCCTCGGCGGCGATGCTGCGGACGGTGGCCGCGCCGACGCCGTCGCGGTAGACCACCCGCCACATCGCCTCGGCCAGCTCCGCACGGCGGGCGTCATGGTCGACGATCTTGGGCACAGGCCCCTCCGGCGGTGGTGGACGGCGGTGGTTAGGCTTGTTGTCGCACAGCGTACTAAAACCTGGAGGTCGGATGCTGATCGGAGTCATCGTCGCGTGCGAGGTGGCGTTCTGGCTGTTCCTGGTCGCCGGGTTGATCGCCCGCTACCCGCTGCGCCGGCCCCGCCTCGGCGCCGCGCTGCTGCTCGCCGTGCCCGCCGTCGACCTCGTCCTGCTGGCCGCCACGATCGTGGACCTGCGCGGCGGCGGCACCGCCACGTTCGCCCACGGCCTCGCCGCCGCGTACCTCGGCTTCTCGGTCGCGTTCGGGCACAGCATGGTGCGCTGGGCCGACGAGCGGTTCGCGCACCGCTTCGCCGGCGGCCCGCCGCCGCGCCGCGCGCCCCGCTACGGGTGGGCCCGGGCCCGGCACGAGTGGCGCGAGTGGGGCAAGGGCATGATCGGCTGGGCGGTCGCCTGCGCGGTGCTGCTCGGCGGCGTCGCCCTGGTCGGCGACGCCGAGCGCACCGAGGAGCTGTGGGCGTGGGCCGGCCGGCTCACCCTGGCCATGGCGGCCTGGCTGGTGTTCTGGCCGGTGGCCTACACCGTCTTCCCGAAGCGGGCTCCACGCGGCGCCTGAGGCTCATCCCTTGCGGCCGGTGGTCGCGATGCCCTCCACGAAGTGCCGTTGGGCCAGGAAGAACAGCACGATCATCGGTACGGTGGCGATCACGCTGCCGGCGAGGACGATCTCCCACTGCTGCTCGCCGCCGTAGCCGAACCGGTCGAGGATCACCTTGAGCCCGCGCGGCAGCGTGTAGAGCTGCTCGTTGCGCAGGTAGATCAGCGGTTTCACCAGGTCGGTCCAGCTCGCCTTGAACTCGAACACGAACGCCACCAGCAGGGCCGGACGGACCAGCGGGAACGCCATCCGCCAGAACAACTGCGGATAGCTCGCCCCGTCCACCCGCGCCGCCTCGAAGTACTCCCGGGGCAGCGAGAGGAAGAACTGGCGCAGCAGGAAGATGTAGAACGCCGAGCCGAACAGGTTGCCCGCCCAGAGCGGCACCTGGGTGTCCACCAGGCCGAGCCGGTTCCAGATCAGGTACGTCGGGATCATGGTGACCGCGAACGGCAGCATCATGGTGGCGAGCACCAGACCGAAGAGCAGGTTGCGGCCGGGGAACCGGAAGTACGCGAAGCCGAACGCGACCCAGGCGCTGGACAGCGTCGCGGTGGCGGCCGCCGCCACGCCGACCACCAGGCTGTTGAACAGCCAGGTGAGCAGCGGCATGGCGTGCCACGCCTCGGTGTAGTTGTCCGGCGCGAACGGCACCGGCAGGAAGCCGGGCGCGAAGACGTACTCCCGGGGTCGCAGTGAGGCGCTGACCAGCCAGACGAACGGCAGCAGGAAGGCCACGGCGGTGGCCAGCAGGGCGAGCACGAACAGCACCCGCTGCCAGCGTGGCCGCCGGCCGTCGTCCGGCTGCCGCGCCGGGCGGGACGGCGCCACCGGCGCCACCACCGTGCCGACGCCGACCGGTCGGGTCGTCGTGGTCACCCGTCCTCCCCCTCGTAGTAGACGAACCGGTTGCCGAGCTTCACCTGCACCAGCGTGATGGCCAGGATGACCAGGAAGAGCAGCCAGGCCATCGCCGAGGCGAAGCCCATGTGCAGGAACTGGAACGCCTCCCGGAACAGGTGGATCACGTAGAACGACGCGGCGTCACTGTTGAACGAGCCGGCGGTCTGCCGGTTGCCGAAGTACATGGTGTAGACCTCGGTGAACATCTGCAGCGACGCGATGGTGTTGACGATCAGCGTGAAGAACAGCGCCCCGGAGATCATCGGCAGCGTGACGTGCCGGAACCGGGTCCACGGGCCGGCACCGTCCAGGTCGGCCGCCTCGTACAGGTCACGGGGCACGTTCTGCAACGCCGCCAGATAGATGATCACGGTGGAGCCGAGGCTCCACAGGCTCATCAGCACGATGCCCGGCAGCACCCAGTCCGGGTCGGTGGTCCAGCTCGGACCGTCGATCCCGACCAGGGCCAATCCCCGGTTGACCAGGCCGTCCTGCGTGTTGAGCAGCAGCAGGAACAGGATGCCGACCGCCACCGCCGGGGTCATCACCGGCAGGTAGAACACGGTGCGGAAGAAGCCCTGGAGCCGGCCGACCCGCTTGAGCAGCAGCGCCAGCGCCAACGAGATCACCATCACCAGCGGCACGTGCAGCGCGGTGTAGTAGACGGTGTTGCCGAGGCTGCGCGCCACCTGCGGGTCCGACACGAGCTGCCGGTAGTTGTCCAGGCCGGAGAAGCGCGGTGCGTTGATCACGTCGTACTCGGTGAAGCTCAGCCACAGGCTGGCGACCATCGGCCCGGCGGTGAACGCCAGGAAACCGACGATCCACGGCGCCAGGAACAGGTACGCCCAGCGGGCCTCCCGCCGGGCCAGCGGCGTGCGACGCCGCCGGCCCGGTACGGCGGGGGTGACGGTGGTGGCCATCGGCGACTCAGCCCGCGGCCTTGTCCAGCGCGGCGGTCGCCTCCTGCTGCGCCCGGGCGAGCGCCTGGGCGGGCTGCTGCTGGCCGGCGAGCACCCGGTTGACCGCGTCGGTCCACGCCTTGTCGAACTCGGCCCCGGCGGGCGAGGCGGGCATGGCGAACGCGACGTCCTGTGCCTGGCGGACCGCGGCGACCGCGTCGTCGAAGCGCTTGTTGCCGGTGGGCCGGTACACCTCGTCGAAGATCTTCTTGTCGGCGGCGGTGTTGCCGGTCCAGAGGCCGGTGAAGGGCAGGTTCTGGGCCTTGCGGGCGTCGGCCCGCGCCCGGGCGGCGGCGAGCCAGGTGTCGGTGGCGGTCATCTGCTTGACGAACGCGCAGGCCGCGTCCGGGTTCTTCGCGCCCTTGGTGATCACCCAGGCCTGCCCGGAGGACATGCTCAGCGGCTTGCCCTGCCGGTCCACGAACGGCTTCACCACCAGCTCGGCCCGGGGGCTGTTCTTCGCGGCCTGGTTGAGGAACCACTCCTCCATCGGCCAGGCCACCATCTGGTTCTTGGCCAGCGGGTTCTGTGCGCCGAAGAAGTCGAACGTGTCGCGGAACGACTTGAACCTGCCCCAGCCGCCCTGGTCCTGGACGAGCCGGAGGCCGGTGGTGAGCGCCTCGACCACCTTCGGGTCGGTGAGGTTCGGCTTCGTGCCGTCCGCGGAGATCATCTCGGCGCCGTTGGCCTTGGCCCACATGGGCAGGAACTCGGGGATCTTCGGGTCGATGCCGATGCGGCTGAGCCGGCCGCCGGAGACGGTGGCGAGCCTGGCGTTCAGCGCCGGCAGCCCGGCCCAGTCGGCCAGGTTCACGTCGTCCGGGGTCAGGCCGGCCTCACGGAGCAGCGCCTCGTTCAGGTAGACCACGCGCACCTGGGAGAACTCGGGGATGCCGTACACCGTGCCGTCCAGCGTCACCTGGTCCCTCGCGGCCTGCCGGTACTGTCCCATGTCGATCTTCTGCTCGTCGACACAGTCGGTGAGCGGCTGGACCGAGCCGCGCTTGGCGTAGGTGCCGATCAGCTTGCGGTCCAGGTAGACCAGGTCCGGCGGGTTGCCCGAGGCAACCGCCGACAGGAACTGCTGCTCGTCGAAGGCGCCCTCGGTGACCTGCAGCCGGACGTCGGGGTGGTCCCGCTTGAACGCGTCCACCCGGGTGGTGGCGATCTCGTCGGACAGGCTGAGGCCCATGGTGCTGAGCGCACCGCTGCCCTTCTCGCCGCCGCCGGAGTCACCTCCCCCGCCCACGCCGCCGCAGCCGCTCACCGCCAGGGCGAGCACCCCGACCAACGCGGTCGCCCGCAGTTTCCGTGACATCGCCACCTCCCCTGGTCGCGCGGGCCGCTCTGCCCGTGCGAGAGGCACTTCTCCCGAGAGACGGCACTCAAACCGGTTGATGCACATCGTTTACCGAACACCGGCTCACGCCGCCGGTTGCCCGTGTCGGTCCGCCGCGACGGCGACCAGCAGCAGCCCGGCCAACAGGCCGAGCGCCACCGCCGGAGGCAGCGCCACGCCGACCGACGCCAGCGGGACGACCGCCCCGGTGACCGCCAGCCGGGCCGGGCCGACCGGCTGCTCGGTGAGCCGACGGAACAGCAGGCACCCGGTCAGGTAGACCGCCGCGCCGCCGAACAGCGCCACGGCCGCCGACCGGCTCAGCCTGGCCGCCGGGTCCGCGCCGGAGACGTGCGCCAGCACCTGCTCGACGCCGATCGCCAGGTAGATGACGCCGACGATGAGCATCAGATGGGTCTGGCTGTAGGCGTCCGCAGCGATCCGGTCGCGCCGGGCCGGCGCCGCCGCGCCGAGCGCGTGGGCCGCCGCGGGCGCGGTGCGGCGGAAGTAGAGCCACCACAGGCAGACCGTCACCGTGAAACCGACCAGCGCCACGCCCAGGACCGGCGGCGACGTCACCGCCGAGCCGGCGCCCACCCCGGCGGCGACCACCGACTCCCCCAACGCGATGATCAGCACCAGGGTGTGCCGCTCGGCGAAGTGCGGCGGGCTGCGCAACGGCCAACTCCCCCGCCGCGCGTAGGACAGGCGCTGCCCGACCACCTCCACCAGGAACGCCAGCACCCACAGCGCGGCTTGCCCGGCGCCCGCCAGCACCGCGCCGAGCAGCAACGCCGCCCAACCGACCACGCTGACCAGCGCGAAGAAGCGGATCCGGGCCCGCAGCGGCGCGTCGTCGCCGGCCACCAGGTGGAACAGCGCCAGGTGCACCACGCGCAGCAGCACGTAGGCGAACGCGACGAGCAACGGCCCGTCCAGCCCCGGACCGGGCGTCCAGGCCCGCGGCATGACCAGCGCGGCCACGAACAACGCCGCCATCGCGACCAGGAACCCGCCGCGCGCCACCCCCACGTCGGCCCGCGTGTGGTTGCCCAACCAGGTGTACGACGACCAGGCGAACCAGAGCAGCACGAGCAGCAGCAGGCCCCGGCCCATCCCGGCCGGGGTGGGATGCGGTCCGACCAGTGCCATGATCCGGGTGAGCGCGAAGACGAAGACCAGGTCGAAGAAGATCTCGAACGGCGTGACCCGGCGGTCCACCGGCACCGGCCCCGGCGGACGCCACCACCTCCGGTCGTGTCGCACGCTCCGCCCTCCGCCGCACCGCCCCCCGCCGACGGTAGGCCGCCGGGCCGGGGCGCTCGGGTGATTCGCCCGATCACGCCGGGGGGCGTCGGCGCTCAGACGTCCACCGTCAGCCGGACGTCCACCCGGTCGCCCAGCTCGATGCCCTCCGCCCGGCGCGCCGCGACCCGCAGCGGCACCAGGTAGCGCCCGTCCTTCGGCCACAGCGACGTGCGCCAGTCGGTGCCACCGATCCGGACACCCACCGGGATCATGCCCCAGCCGTAGGTGACCGACGCCGCGACGGCCTCCAGCGCCGCGCACTGCTCGTCGGGCACGGTGACGAAGTGGTGGGGCGCCGGCCCTCGCCAGAACCAGACCTCGCCGCTGAACGCCAGCTCCATCCGGTCAGGATAGGCGCGCCGGCCGACAGTCCCGGAGCACGCGCAGGCCCGCCCAGGAGACCCAGCAGAACAGCGGCACCACGGCGACCCGTTCCATGCCGCCCACCCCGATGCCCACGTCGACCCGGGCCAGGAACAACGCGGTGCCCGCCAGCCCGGCCGCGCCGAGGAGCAGGCCGGCGCGTCGCAGGTCGTCCAGCTCGGCCGGGCGGGCGGCCCGCGCCCCGGCGAGCAGACCCACGTTGCCCACCACGAGGACCAGCACCGCGCCCAGCACGTGCCGGTTCTCGTCCACGTCCGCCGGATGGACGCCGGCCAGCACGTACCCGCCGGCCGCGGCGAGCGTGCACGCCCGCGCCACGGTCGCGGCCCACCCCCGGCCGAACGCGGCCCGGCCGGCCACGAGTCATCCGCCGAGTCCACCGCCTCGCACCGGCCACGCGCACGGGCCCTGGCGGGCCGGTCCGGGGTAGGGCCAGACCCACCCCGCAACCGGGGCCTGGACGGCTGGGCCGGCCCCCGCCGGCTGGCTAGCGTCGGGCCATGACTCAGCCGTCGCACCTGGCCGGGGCGTTGCGCCGCCGCCGTTACCCGCTCTCCGCCTGGCCCTGGCGCGCCCTGGCGTACGCCGCGACCACCCTGCCGGTCGCCGGCGTCCTGGCGGTCGCCTGGTCCGTGGTCGCCGCGCCGCTGCTGCTGGTGGTGAGCGCGCTGCGGCGGGACCGGCCGGTCGACGTGCCGGTGCTGGCCGTGCTCGCCGTGCTGGCGCTGATCGCGCTCGCCGTCGCGCCGCTGGCGAGCGCACCGGTGGCGGCGGTCGAGCGGTGGCGACTCGGCCTGGTCGACTCCCGACCGCTGCCCGGCCCGCTCCGGCGCGGCCCGGTCGCCCGCCTCACCGGCGCCGCCGCCTGGCGGGAGGTCGCGTACACCGCCTGGCTGGCCACCGTGGTGCCGCTGGCGTACGGGACGTTCGGCCTGCTCGTGCTGCTCGACGTCGCGCTGGTCGCCGGCCCGTGGCTGGCCGGCGACGGGGAGCGGATCGTGCTGGTCTGGGACACGGTCGAGTCCCCGGCCGGGGCGGTCCCGTACGCCGTCGCCGGCGTGCTCGCCGCGCCGGTGCTGCTGTACCTGGCCGGTCTGCTGGTCGCCGGGCAGGCGGCGGTGGCCCGGTGGCTGCTCGACGGCGCGCCCGACGCCACCGCGCTGCGCGAGGTGACCCGGTCCCGGGCCCGGCTGATGGGCGCCTACGAGGCGGAACGCCGCCGCATCGAACGCGACGTGCACGACGCGGCGCAGCCGCGCCTGACCAGCCTCACCCTCCAGCTCGGGCTGGCCCGCCTCGACGTGCCGGACGACTCCCCGGCCGCGCGGCCGCTCGACGCGGCGCACGAGCAGGCCAAGGAGCTGATGGTGACGCTGCGCGGCATCGTCCAGGGCATCCGCCCCCGGCAGCTCAGCGAGCTGGGGCTGGCCGGCGCGGTCGGCGACCTGGCCGCCCGGTCGGTGGTCCCGGTGACCGTGCGGGCGGACCTGTCCCGCCCCGTGCCGGAGCTGGTCGAGACCACCGCCTGGTACGTGGTCTCCGAGGCGCTGGGCAACGTGGCCCGGCACGCCGGCGCGACCCGGGCGGAGGTGCGGTTGACCCACGCCGACCGGCGGCTGGTGGTGGAGGTCGAGGACGACGGCCGGGGCGGGGCCGACCCGGCCCACGGCACCGGCCTGACCGGGCTCGCCGACCGGGTGGCCGCGGTGGACGGCAGGTTGCTGCTGGCCAGCCCGCCCGGCGGGCCTACTCTCGTGCGGGTGGAGCTGCCGTGCCGTCCGTGACGCGGGTCGTCCTCGCCGAGGACGAGGTCCTCCTCCGCGAGGGCCTGGTGGGCCTGCTGACCCGCTTCGACTTCGCGGTGGTAGCGGCCGTCGGTTCCGCCCCGGAGCTGGTGGACGCGGTCCGTACCCACCGGCCGGAGCTGGTGGTGACCGACATCCGGATGCCGCCGGAGCACCGCGACGACGGCCTGCGGGCGGCGGTCGCGCTGCGCGGGGAGCGCCCGGACCTCGCCGTGGTGGTGCTGAGCCAGCACGTGCAGAGCGGGTACGCGGCGGCGCTGCTGGACAGCGGCGACGGCCGGCGGGTCGGCTACCTGCTCAAGGACCGGGTCGCCGACGTCGCCGAGTTCGCCGACACGCTGCGCCGGGTGGCCGCCGGCGGCACGGCGGTCGACCCGGACGTGGTGCGGCACCTGCTGCGCCGCCCGCGCGACCCGCTCGACGCGCTCTCCCGGCGGGAGCGGGAGGTGCTGGGGCTGGTCGCCGAGGGCCACTCCAACGGCGCGATCGCGGCCCGGCTGCACGTCACCGAGGCCGCGGTCGGCAAGCACGTCGGCAACATCCTGGCCAAGCTGGACCTGCCGCCGGACGACGACACCAACCGCCGGGTGCTGGCCGTGCTCGCCTACCTGCGCGCCGGCGGCTGACAACACACCGGTCGGGGCGTGAGGATGGGCCCATGAACGCATCGCGGGACGCCGTCGGTCCCCCGCCCGAGCCGGATCACCGTTACCTGCTCGACAACGCCCGGGCGGAGGCGGGCGAGCGGTTCACCTGGCTGGCCGCGCTGTTCGACGGTGTCACGCGCGGGCACGTGGACCGGCTCGGGGTGCGGGCGGCGTGGCGGTGCTGGGAGGTCGGCGCCGGCGGCCCCGGCGTTCCCGAGGCGCTCGCCGCGGCCGTCGGACCGACCGGTCACGTGCTCGCCACGGACATCGACCCGTCCTGGCTGGACCCCCACGCCGGGTACGAGGTGCGCCGGCACGACGTCGTCCGGGACCCGCCGCCGCAGCCGGGCACGTTCGACCTGGTGCACGCGCGGCTGGTGCTCGTCCACGTGCCCGACCGGGCCCGCGCGCTGGCCACGATGGTGGCGGCGCTGCGGCCCGGCGGGTGGCTGCTGGTGGAGGACGCCGACACCGAGTTGCAGCCGCTGGCCTGCCTCGACGAGGTCGGCCCGGCGCAGCGGCGGGCCAACAGGCTGCGGCGCGCCGTGCGGGAGCTGATGACCCGCCGTGGCGCCGACATGCGCTTCGGCCGGACGCTGCCCCGGGCGCTGCGGGCGGCGGGCCTGGTGGACGTGGCGGCGGCCGGCTGCTTCCCGGTCGGCGGGGTGGCCTGCGACCGGCTGGAGGCCGCCACGGTGCGGATGGTCCGCGCCGAGCTGCTCGCCGCCGGGCTGACCGACGACGCCGAGATCGACGCGCACCTGGCCGCCGTCGACGCCGGCGACCTCGACCTCACCCTCGCGCCGCTGGTCTCGGCGTGGGGCCGCCGTCCCACCTGACCCCGCGTCGGCCCGGACGTGGCGACGGGGCCGGGACGGGTCACAGGCTCATCGGCACCGGGTCGGCGGCCAGCGCCCGGAATCGCTCCCGCGGCTCGGGCACCAGCCGCCGGGCGGCCAGGTCCAGCAGCCCGCCGACCCCGGTCACCGCGGCGACCGGGGTGCCGTCCGGGCGGGTGAAGTCCTGCACGATGCCGAACGTCTTCCCCTCGCCCCACCGGAACTCGCAGGTGACGTCGACCTCGTCGCCGCCGCGCAGCTCCCGTAGGTAGCGCACGGTCACCTCCAGGGCGACCGGCCCGACGCCGGCGGCGAGCAACCGGTCCTGGGCGATCCCGGCGGCGCGCAGGCACTCCCAGCGGGCGTGCTCGGCGTACTGGAGGTAGACCGCCTGGTTGAGGTGCCCCTGGGTGTCGAGCTCGTAGCCGCGCACGGTGACGCGCACCCGGAATGGATCTGCCATGCCGGCAGACTAGCCAGCGTCCTCCGGCGCGCGGGTCTCGACCAGCGCGCCGTCGGCCAGCCGCAGCCACCGGTCCACGCCGATCGCGGCCAGGAACCGCGGGTCGTGGCTGACCACGATCAACGCTCCCCGGTAGCCGCCGAGCGCGCTCTCGAGTTGCGCGACGCTGTCCAGGTCGAGGTTGTTGGTGGGCTCGTCGAGCAGCAGGAGCTGCGGTGCCGGCGAGGCGTTCAGCACGCAGGCCAGGGTGGCCCGCAGCAGTTCGCCGCCGGAGAGCACCCGCACCGGCAGGTGTACCCGGTCACCGCGGAACAGGAAGCGGGCGAGCAGGTTCATCCGCTCGGCGTCGGCGAGCCCGGGCGCGAACGCGGTGAGGTTCTCGGCGACCGTGCGCGCCGGGTCGAGCAGGTCCAGCCGTTGCGACAGGTACGCCACCCGGCCCTCGACCCGGGTGGCGGTGCCGGCGACCGGCGCCTGGTCGCCGCTGACCAGGCGCAGCAGCGTGGACTTGCCGGCGCCGTTGCCGCCGGTGAGCGCGATCCGTTCCGGCCCCCGGACGGTCAGGTCGACGCCGGCGCCGGCGAACACCGACCGGCCGTCGTACCCGGCGCGCAGCTTCTCGCCGTGGAAGACGGTCCGGCCGGCCGGCACGGCGGTGTCGGGCAGGTCGATCACGATCCGGTCGTCCTGGCGGGCGGCCCGACTGGCGTGGTCCAGCCGGGTCTGCGCGTCGCCGACGCGCGCGGCGTGCGTCTCGGCGGCGCGGCCGGCCGAGACCTGGGCGTCGCGCTTCAGGCCACCGGCGACGATCCGGGCCAGCCCGGCGTCGGGCAGGTTGCGCGCGGCGGTGGAGGCGCGGCGGGCGGCGCGTTCGCGGGCCTGCTGCAACTCGCGCTTCTGCCGCCTCAGGTCCTGCTCGGCGCTGCGGACCTGGCGGTCGGCGACCTCGCGCTCGGCGTGCACGGCCTGTTCGTAGGCGGTGAAGGTGCCGCCGTACCAGCGGATCTCGTCGTCCTCCAGGGACGCGATGCGGTCCATCTCGTCGAGCAGCGCCCGGTCGTGGCTGACCACCAGCAGGCAGCCGGTCCACCCGCGCAGCACCGCGGTGAGCCGTTCCCGGGCCGCCTCGTCGAGGTTGTTCGTCGGCTCGTCGAGCAGCAGCACGTCCGGGCGGCGCAGCAGTTGCCCGGCCAGGCCCAGGGAGATCACCTGGCCGCCGCTGAGGGTGCCGAGGCGGCGGTCCAGCGCCAGTTCGCCCAGGCCCAGCCGGTCCAACTCGGCCCGGGTGCGTTCCTCGACGTCCCAGTCGTCGCCGACGGCGGTGAAGTGCTCCTCCCGGGCGTCACCGGCCTCGATGGCGTGCAGCGCGGCGATGGCCCGGTCGACGCCGAGCACCTGCGCGACGGTCTGCTCGACGGCGAACGGCAGGTGCTGGGGCAGGTAGCCGAGGACACCGTGGACGGTGACCGTGCCGGCCGCCGGCCGCAGCTCGCCGGCGATCAGCCGCAGCAGCGTGGTCTTGCCGGTGCCGTTGGGAGCCACCAGGCCGGTCCGGCCACCGGGCACGGAGAAGGACAGGTCGGTGAAGACCGGAGTGTCGTCCGGCCAGGAGAAGGTGAGAGCGGAGCTGACGACGTAGGCGTCGGACATGATCGACCTCGGAGGAGAAGCGCCGGCGCGCGGCGTGGCGCCCGGCGGTGACAGGGGACGACGAAGGGGGCCGCGGCGACGGCGCGGGGTGCGCGCGTCGGCGGCCGTCCGGGGCTCTCACCCGGAGATGTCGTCGTCACCTGCCATGATCACTCCGATGCTCGGGGACCGTTCCACCCTAGCTCACCGCCGGCGAACCGGCGCGCGGCTCTGAGCGGTCAGGCCGGCCAGGCGTGACCGATCCCGTCGAGCAGCAGGAGCACCCCGTCGGTGGCCGCCTCCCGGTCGCGGGCGATCGCCACGTACTCCGGCGAGGTGGACCACCGCTCGAAGTCCTCCCGGCTGTCGAAGGACAGCAGGACCACCTTGTCGTGCGGCCACTCCCCGGACACCACCCGGGGTGCGGTGTCGGCGGCGAGCAGCCGGCCGCCGTGCCGGGCCAGCACCGGCAGGAAGGCGGCGACGTACCGGTCGTAGCGCGTCCGGTCGTGGACGGTGAGCTGCGCGAGGGCGTAGACGGTCACCGCGCCAGGCTAGCCTCTACCCATGATCTTCATCACCGCCAAGTTCCGGGTCCGGGCCGCCGACGCCGACCGTTGGCCCCGGATCGCCGCCGACTTCACCGCCGCGACCCGGGCGGAGCCCGGCTGCCTGTGGTTCGACTGGTCCCGCAGCCTGGACGACCCGACCGAGTACGTGCTGGTCGAGGCGTTCCGCGACGACGAGGCGGGCGCGGCGCACGTGCAGTCGGCGCACTTCCGCGAGGCGCAGCGCACGCTGCCGCCGCACCTCGCGGAGACGCCGAGGATCGTCAACGCGACCGTGCCGCAGGACGACTGGTCGCTCCTGGGTGAGATGGCCGTGCCCGGCGACGCCTGACGCCGGTCACGGGATGCTCAGCCCGTACGCGGCGAGGATCTCCAGGATCGGCTGGTAGTAGCTCGTGCCACCGCTGGTGCAGTTGCCGCTGCCGCCGGAGAGGATGCCGAGGACGGTGCCGGTCGCGGCCACGTAGAGCGGGCCGCCGCTGTCCCCCGGTTCGGCGCAGATGTTGGTGCGGATCAGCCCGGTGACGCTGCCCTCGGCGTAGTTGACGGTCTGGTTGAGACCGGTGACCAGGCCGCACCGCACACCGGTGGTGGCGCCGCTGCGGCAGACGGCCTGCCCGACGTACGCGTTGCCGGCGCCGGAGATGGTCACCTGGCCCGGGTAGGTGTAAACCGCGCTGGGGTGGGCGACCGTGCCGGTGTAGCGGACCACCCCGTAGTCGTTGCCGGGGAAGCTGCTGCCGGTGCGGGAGCCGAGCACGCTGGTGCGGGCGCTGTCGGCGTACCAGGTGGCGCCCAGGTTCGTGCAATGTCCGGCGGTGACGAAGTACCAGGTGCTGCCGCTGCGCGCGTTCGCGCCGAGCGAGCAGCGCCCGCCGCCGCCGTAGACCGCCTGACCGCCGGCGATGAGTGTGCGCAGCCGGCCCGGCTCGTGCCGCAGCACCGCGCCGGCGCGGGTGGCGCTGCGGCGCAGCGCGGCCAGCTCCGCCCCGCGTACCGTGTCGTCGACGGTGACGGTCAGGCGGCCGGTGGCCGGGTCGGGGCCCCAGGCGATGCCGGCGGTGCGCACCTCGGCGAGCGCGGCCGGCGCGGGTTGCGGCGCGCCGGCCCGGGCCACGCCCGGGGTGCCGGCGAGCAGGGCGGCGAGGGTGAGGAAGACGAGCGACGGTCGGCGCATCGGGAAACCTCCTGCATCGGCAATAATCGATGTCCTGCCAGCATCGACCCTGGGCCGCCCGGGTTCAACCGCCGACCGTCGTCGGACGCCGGGCAGCGGGCCGAAAGTTTCGGAGCCCGGCGACCGGCCCGACCCGCGCGCCCCGGGGTGAATAGAGACATCGAGAGCGTTAAGTTTTCGGAACGCTTCCGGTAGGCTCCCGGCAGAGATTCGCTTCGATCACTCCACGGTGACGGGGAGTCACTCCCCACCCACGCGGCCTCCGGGCGGCCGCGGCCGAGCCGACACCGTGGTGGGCGGTGGTCGAGGTGGACCATCCCATTGGTCAGGCTAGGAGAGGCTTCAGATGGACAAGGTGTTCGCCCGCACCAGTCATAGCACGGCAGCCCGGCCGCGCACCCGAGCCGCGGTGGTGTCGATGCTGGCCGGGGCCGCGGCGGTCGCGGCGACGGTCGCGGTCGCGACCAGCGCCAGCGCCGGCACGACCCTCGGCGCGTCGGCGGCGGAGCAGGGCCGCTACTTCGGCACCGCGGTGGCCGCGAACAAGCTGTCGGACGCCACGTACGTCGGCATCCTGAACCGCGAGTTCAACATGGTCACGCCCGAGAACGAGATGAAGTGGGACGCCACCGAGCCGTCCCAGAACCAGTTCACCTACAGCAGCTCCGACCGGATCGTCGCGCACGCCCAGGCGAACGGCATGCGGGTGCGCGGGCACGCGCTGGCCTGGCACTCCCAGCAGCCGGGCTGGGCGCAGAGCCTGTCCGGCACCGCGCTGCGCAACGCCATGGTCAACCACATCACCCAGGTCGCCACCCACTTCAAGGGCAAGATCTACGCCTGGGACGTGGTCAACGAGGCGTTCGACGACGGCAACGGCGGCCGCCGCGACTCGAACCTCCAGCGCACCGGCAACGACTGGATCGAGGTCGCCTTCCGCACCGCGCGCGCCGCCGACCCCGGCGCCAAGCTCTGCTACAACGACTACAACACCGACAACTGGACCTGGGCCAAGACGCAGGGCGTCTACAACATGGTCAAGGACTTCAAGGCCCGGGGCGTGCCGATCGACTGCGTCGGCTTCCAGTCGCACTTCAACAGCGGCTCGCCCTACCCGGGCAACTACCGCACCACGCTGCAGAACTTCGCCGACCTGGGCGTGGACGTGCAGATCACCGAGCTCGACATCGAAGGCTCGGGCAGCGCGCAGGCCACCACCTACGGCAACGTGGTCAAGGACTGCCTGGCCGTGGCGCGGTGCAACGGCATCACCGTCTGGGGCATCCGGGACAGCGACTCCTGGCGGGCCAGCGGCACGCCGCTGCTCTTCGACGGCAGCGGCAACAAGAAGGCGGCGTACACCTCGACGCTCAACGCGCTGAACGCCGGCGGCACCACGCCGCCGACCAGCACGCCGCCCACCAGCACGCCGCCGACCAGCACCCCGCCCACGACCCCGCCGCCCACCACCACGCCGCCGACGACCCCGCCGCCGGCCGGCGCCTGCACCGCGTCGCTGACGACCAACCAGTGGCAGGGCGGCTTCGTCACCACCGTGCGGGTCACCGCCGGCGGCAGCGCGCTCAACGGATGGTCCGTGTCGCTGACCCTGCCGTCCGGCTCGTCGGTCACCAACACGTGGAGCGCCCAGGCCAGCGGCGCCGGCGGCGCGGTGACGTTCCGCAACGTCGACTACAACCGTCAGGTCGGCGCCGGCGGCAGCACCGAGTTCGGTTTCCAGGGCACCGGCACCGCGCCCTCCGGCACGGTGAGCTGCACGGCCGGCTGAGCACCGCCCGTGGTCCGGCGCGGCATCCCGTCGCGCCGGGCCACGGCGCTCAGTCCTCCAACTCCGGGCCGAGCAGCCGGATCTCCTCGATGTCGGTGGCCGCCTGGAGTTCCCGCAGCACCGCGTCGTCGATCTGGTTGGTGTTGCGCAGCCGGGTGACCGCCTGCCGCTTGCGGTCCAGCATCTCCAACTGCAACCGGCGGACCATCTCCCGCTCGCGGTCCGCCTCCTCGCTGCGCGGGTTGCGGACGTCCGCCAGGTGGTCCTGGTAGCCGGCACGCAGCCGGTCCACGGCGTCCGGCGCGACGCCCAGGTCGGCGGCGACCGACGGCAACGCCTCCAGCGCCGCCTCGGTAGCCCGGATCCGCGCCCGGCGCACCTCGTCCTCACGTTCCCGGTCGCCGGTCAGGCCGGCCCAGCTCACCACCGCCGGCAGCGTGGTGCCCTGCACCACCATGATCAGCACGATCACCACCACGGTGACGAAGATGATCAGATCGCGCTCGTGCACACGGCTGCCGTCGTGCATGGTGACCGGCACCGCCAGCGCCGCGGCGAGCGAGACCGCGCCCCGGAAACCGGCCCAGCCCGCGGCGGTACGCATCCGGGCGTCGAAGTGCGCCGACCGACGCGACTCCCGCCGGTCGACGCCCTGCAGGGCGGACACGGACAGGTGCACCCAGCCCAGCCGGGTCACCACCACGACCAGCGCGACGAGCACCGCGATGCCGAACGAGGCGGCCGGCGAGTGACTGGTGATGCTGCGCAGCGAGCCCGGCACCTGCATGCCGAGCAGCACGAACAGGCTACCGTTGATCATGAAGGTGGACAGGTCCCAGAACGCGTAGGCGGTGACCCGGGAGCGGGCCCGGATCACCCGGGGCCCCGCGTACGACAGCAGCAGGCCGGACACCACCACCGCGAGCACCCCACTGGCGTGCGCCGCGTCGGCGAGCAGGAACGCCACGAAGGGGGTCAGGATGCTCAGCCCGCCCTCGCGCATCGGGTCGTCGACGTGCTTACGGATCAGCACCACCAGCCCGCCGACGAGCAACCCGGCGGCGACCCCGCCCAGCGACTTGCCGACGAACTGGCCGGTGAGCGAGAACGCCCCGGGCACCCGCCCGCCCGCGATCACGCCCGCCGCCACCGCGAACAGCACCAACGCCGTACCGTCGTTGACCAGGCTCTCCGCGCGCAGCGTGGTGAGGATGCCGCGCGGCATCCGCTTGGCCAGGCCGGCGACCGCGGCGGCGTCGGTGGGCGCCAGGACCGCGCCCAGCACCCACGCCGCGGCCGGTTCCACACCGAGAGCCTGCGCGACGTACGCGACCGCCACCATCGTGATGATCACCAGCGCGACGGCCAGCAACACGATCACCGCGAGGTTGGCGCGGATCTCCCGCAGGCTGATCACCAGGCTCTCCCGGTAGAGGATCGCCGGGAGGAACAGCACCAGCACCACCTCGGGTTCGAGGACCACGTTCTCGAACGGCGGCAGCAGGCCGAGCAGCGCGCCCATCGAGATGAGCAGCACCGGCGGCGCGACGCTGTACCGGCCGCCGATGGTGGTGCCGACGAGCACGGTGACCCCGAGCACCGTGATCAGCACGAGTGCGCTCACGCCCGTACCCCCGTCGCCGTCCGCCGGGTCCACCGTGCCGCACGGCACGACCGGGTGGGCCGGAACGGCCCGATCACTACTCGAAGCGGGACGGGTCGCCGACGCCCCGGCGCAGGATCTCCGGCTCGTCCCCGGAGAGGTCCACCACGGTGGTGGGCTCCAGCCCGCAGTCGCCGGCGTCCACCACGGCGTCGACCTGGTGGTCGAGGCGTTCCTTGATCTCCCAGCCCTGGGTCATCGGCTCCGCCTCACCGGGGAGCAGCAGCGTGCTGGAGAGCAGCGGCTCACCCAGCTCGGCGAGCAGCGCCTGGGTGACGGTGTGCTTCGGCACGCGCGCGCCGACCACCCGCCGCCGCGGGTCCTGAAGCCGGCGGGGCACCTCCGAGGTGGCCGGGAGCAGGAACGTGTAGCTGCCCGGGATCACGGCCTTGACCTGCCGGAAGACCGCGTTGCTGAGCTTGACGAACTGGCCGAGCTGGGCGAAGTCGGCGCACACCAGCGTGAACGGGTGCCGCTCGTCCAGCCGCCGGATCTCGCGGATCCGCTCCACGCCGGCCCTGTTGTCCAGCCGGCAGCCGAGGGCGTAGCACGAGTCGGTCGGGTAGACGATCACCCCGTCGGCGCGCAGCAGATCCACCACCTGCCGGATCACCCGAGGCTGCGGATTGTCCGGATGCAGGTCGTAGTACCTCGCCACGCCGGCCAGCCTATGCCCGTTCCCGATCATCCGCAGGTTTGGCGGCGGCCGGTTCCGGAAACAGGTCAGGGCCGTTCACCACAGGGGGGATCGAACATGTCCGGATCGCTGACCGACCGTGTCGCCGACCGTCCGGCGGAGGTGACCGACCCACTGCTGTGGGACCTGTCCGCCGCGGTCGCCGACGCGCACCAGCCCGACGCGCAGCGGGCGTGCGCCAGCCCGAGCTGCGCCGGGGCCGCCTGGCCGTGCCCCGCGTGGAACGCCGCCCAGGCCGGCCTGACCGCCGCCCGACCCGGTTCACCCGCCGCCCGACCCGGTTCACCCGGCTCCACGGCCGTCCGACCTTCGCCCGGCTTCACCGCCGCCCGACCCGGTGTGCCCGCCGCCCAGCCCGGTGTGCTCGCCACCCGACCCGGTTCACCGGCCTCCACCGCTGCCCGACCCGGTTCAGCCGACTCCACCGCTGCTCGGCCCGGGTCCACCGCGACCGGCACGACTCATCCCGGCGACACCCTCACCGCCGCAGCCGGCGACCCCGTCGACGCCGACCGGCCGGCCGGCGAGAACCCCTCGTCGCCTCCGCCGCCTGACCTCACCCCCACCCCGCCCGCGCCGCCACCCCACCCCTTCGATCTTGGACTTGTGGTCGTTGACAAAAGACCTGATCCCGGCAATCCGGGCGCCACAACTCCAAGATCGGCGAGTGTGGGCGGGTCACCCCGGACGGGAGGGTCGAGCAAGGGGTTTGTGTCGCCGGGTGAGCCCGGGGCTGACACGAACTCCTTGATCGACGCTCGGCTCGGGTGGACGCCATGACGGTGGTACGGAGCCCAGACACCCATGGCGTTCCACTCGCGCGGTGACTGGGACGCTATGGGTGCCGGCGGGGCGCGCAGACACAGACCACGTTCCACTCGCGCGGCCAATGCACGGTGACCGGGACGCCATGGGTGCCAGCGGGGCGCCCGGACAGCCACGCGGCCGCGAGGGTCGGCACCTGCGGCGTTTCCACGTACCCGGGCCTGCGGACGAGGGGCGACGGAGGTGGGTGGGGGCCGCGTCGGGTGAGGCGTCCACGGTGGATCGGCGGGACGTGGCGGGCGGTTCCCGTGGGAGCCGTCCCATGGCTCTGAGAGCGCTCTCTTTGGTAACGAGACATTGACGGACGCGTAACCGGAACCTAATCTCGCTTCTCAAGAGAGCGCTCTCTCGACGATCGGACCACACTCCGAACACCACCTTCTCCTCTGAAGGGGACCTCCATGACACTCCCCCTGCGGGACGTCTCCCCCGTACCCCCGCCGGCTCCCGTACCGTCCCCGCCCGCCGGCGTCGTCGGCGGGTGACCGCCCTCGCCGCCGTCTCCGTGCTCGCGGCCGGCCTCCTCGGCGTCGTGGTCGGCGGTGGCGGCACGGCCGCCGCCGGCACCGTCGGCGCGGGCAGCTACACCGAGACGCTGCCGCCCGGCGCCGTACTGCCCAAGGGCTGCGGCACGGTCAGCACCAACCCCCGGATCTTCGCCACCGCGGACGCCCCGGCCGGCGCGATCCCCACCAACGACTGGTGGTCGTCGCTGATCTGGAAGCGCAACACCTGCGGAGGCAGCGAGAACCTCCAGGCCCACCCGCTGGCGTTCAAGGCCGAGAACAACGGGCTGGGGCTGTCCTACACCACCACGCCGGCGATCAGCGGCACCGCCACCGGCGTCGGTGAGTACCACTACCCGTACACCGAGGACGTCCGGGTCGGGGTGGCCGGGCTGGCCGCGCCGGTGGTCAAGGCCGCCGACTGGACGGACTGGACGGTCACCGCGGACTGGAGCGACGGCAGCCGGAGCATGCGGGCCACCATCGGCCACGGCCTGCCGTTCAGCTACTACACCGTCACCGGCGGCGGCGCCGCGCAGCTCACCGCCACCGCGACGCCCACCGTGTGGCGCAACTCCGACGCCACCATCGGCTTCACGGTCAACGGCCACGACTACGTCGCGTACGGGCCGACCGGCTCGACGTGGACCGTCAACGGCGCCGGGATCAGCTCCACGCTGGCCGGCAAGGGCTACTTCTCGGTCGCGGTACTGCCCGGCGGCGCGGACAAGGCCGCCCTGGCCGACACCTACGGCCGGTACGCGCACGCGCACGTCACCGGCACCCGGATGAGCTACGCGTACGACCCGGCGACCGGTTCGGTGCGCACCACCTACGCGTTCACCACCACGCCCCGCGAGGGCACCGAGACGAAGACCGTGGTGGCGCTCTACCCGCACCAGTGGCGCAGCCTCACCGGCGCCACCCCGATCACCCCGACGTACGTCTCGCCGCGCGGCGCCATGCGGGTGCTCGCCGGCGTGCCGTCGTTCACCACCTCGATGCGCTTCACCGGCGTGCTGCCCGAGGTGCCGGCGGTGGGCGACTCCACCGGCGCGGACCTGAGCACGGTCACCAACTACCTCAACGCCGAGCTGGCCAACCCGGAGGGGATCAGCGGCCAGGACACCTACTGGGCCGGCAAGGGCCTCGGCCGGGCCGCCCGGATCGCCGAGATCGCCGACCAGCTCGGGCTGGCCCCGGTGCGGGACAAGGCCGTCGCGGCCATGAAGGCCCGGCTCACCAACTGGCTCACCGCCTCCTCCGGCGAGACCAGCCAGCTCTTCTACTACGACCGCAACTGGGGCACGCTGATCGGCTACCCCGCCTCGTACGGCTCCGACGAGGACCTCAACGACCACCACTTCCACTACGGCTACTTCATCGCCGCGGCGGCCACGCTGGCCAAGTTCGACCCCGGCTGGGCCGACGACACCCGCTACGGCGGCATGGTCGACCTGCTGATCCGCGACGCCAACAACTACGACCGCGCCGACAACCGCTTCCCCTACCTGCGGGACTTCGACATCTACGCGGGCCACGACTGGGCCTCCGGGCTGGCGCCGTTCTTCGCCGGCAACAACCAGGAGTCCTCGTCCGAGGGGATGAACTTCGCCAACGCGCTGATCCAGTGGGGCCAGGCCACCGGCAACACCGCCGTTCGTGACGCCGGCGTCTACCTGTGGACCACCCAGTCCGCGGCCATCTCGGAATACTGGTTCGACGTGCACGACGAGAACTTCCCGACCGGTTTCCTGCACAAGACCGTCGGCATGGTGTGGGGCGACGGCGGCGCGTACGCCACCTGGTTCTCGTCCGCGCCGGAGATGATCCAGGGCATCAACATGCTGCCCATCACCGGCGGCCACCTCTACCTCGGCGAGTACCCGGAGTACGTCAAGGCCAACTACGCGGAGCTGCTCGCCAACAAGGGCGGCCCACCGACGGTGTGGCAGGACATCATCTGGGAGTTCCTCGCCCTCGGCGACGGCGACCAGGCGCTGCGCAACTTCCGGGCCAACAGCACCTTCGCCAGCGAGGAGGGCGAGAGCAAGGCGCACACGTTCCACTGGATCCGCAACCTGGCCGCGCTCGGCACGGTGGACTCCTCGGTCACCGCGAACCACCCGCTGGCGAAGGTGTTCAAGAAGGGCACCGAGCGCACCTACGTGGCGTCGAACATCACCGCGTCGCCGCTGACCGTCACGTTCTCCGACGGCACCACGCTGGCCGTGCCGGCCGGCAAGACCGTCACCTCCGGGGCGTACACCTGGAGCGGCGGCAGCGCCACCGGTGGGGTGACGGTGCCGACCGGTCCCCCGCCGACCGGGACGCCCACGCCCACCCCGACCACGCCGACCCCGACGCCGACCACGCCGAGCCCGACGCCGACCAGCGCCAGCCCGACGCCGACGCCGACCGGCCCGAGCCCGAGCCCGAGCACCCCGACGCCGCTGGAGCCGACCCGCTACCTGCGCTCCGGCGGGGAGCTGGGCGGCACGGCCGGCCCGGCGGGCACCGTGACGGTGGCCGCGGCCAACGGCAACCACGACGGGTCGCCGGCCAACCCGCAGGTGTTCACCGCCACCGGGCTGACCGGCACGTACACCGGCGGGAACACCGCTTTCGACCTGGCCGTCGACGCGGGCACCGCGGTCGGCAACGGCGTCCAGACCCGGGTCTCGTACGACCTGACCGGCGACGGCACCTTCGACCGGGTGGAGACCTACCGGTACTACGCCACCGACCCGGTCACCGGCGTGGAGCACTACCGGCAGACGCAGGGCCTGGCCTCGGCCACCGGCACGCTGGGCGACCTGTCCGGCGGCACGGTCCGGATCGAGGTGTGGAACGCGATCGGCGCCGGCGGCACCTCGCTCGGCATCGGTGACGCGTCCCGCCTGGTCCTGCCGTACGCCGGCGGCACCACCGCCACCACCACGCCACCGGCGGCGGGCGGGTTCACCGCCGAGCGGCACCTGGTCTCCCCGGCCGGGCTGGCCGGCACGGCCGGGGCCTCCGGCGCCGCGACCGTGCCGGCGGCCGGCGGCGACCACCTGGTGTTCACCGCCACCGGTCTGACCGCCCGCTACACCGGCGGGGCGACCCGGTTCGACCTGCTCCTGGACGCCGGCACGGCGGTGGGCAACGGCACCCACGTCCGGGTCTCCTACGACCTGACCGGCGACGGCAGCGCCGACCGGGTGGAGACCTACCAGTACTGGGCCACCGACCCGGTGCCGGGTTGGGAGCACTACACCCAGGACCGGGGTCTCCAGTCGGGCGTCGGGACGCTCGGTGACCTGGCCGGCGGCACGGTGACCGTGGAGGTGTGGAACGCCATCGGCGGCGCCCCGACCAGCCTCGGTGTCGGCGACCGCTCGACCGTCACCCTGCCCTTCGGCGCGTGACACCGACCGGAGCCCCGGCCGTCCGACGGCCGGGGCTCCGGTCCGTCCGCCTCACCCCGGCCCGCGCCGGCGGCTCAGGGCCAGCGGGTGGCGGTGGACTCGAACAGCTCCCGGTCACTGGCCACCGGGATCACGCAGACCAGGTGGCCGCCGGGCGCGCGCAGCACGTGGCAGTCCTGCCAGCGGGAGACCGGCGTGGCGCCCAGCCCGCGCAGCCGCTCCACCTCGGCGGGCACGTCGTCGGTCTCGATGTCGAGGTGGTGCCGGGGCGCGTCGTCGACCGCCTGCACGGCGGTGACCAAGCCGGGCACCACGTCGGCCAGTCCGGTGAACTCGGGTTCGCCCGGGTCGGTGCGGACCGGGGCGCCGAGCGCGGCGGACCAGAACGCGGTGACCTCCCCGGCCGACTCCTGGGGCGCGTCGATGATCAGTGCGTAGAGCCGGGACCGGTGCATGGGTCGACCCTAGTCAGCTCGGCCGCCGCCGGCAGCCCCGGTGGAAGCCGTGAGCCGCGCGCGCAACCAGGCCGGGTCGGGGTTCACCACCGCCCCGTCCGGCAGCGCCACGGTCGGCACGGTCTCGTCGCCGCCGGTCACCTCCCGGACCGCCGCCGCTCCCGCCGGGTCGCGCCAGATGTCCACCCAGTACGCCCGCCGCGCGCGCCGGCCCAGCCGCAGGCGCAACCGCAGGCAGTAGGTGCAGCCGGGTCGCCAGTAGACCACCGGCCGGCCGTCACGCGCGCTGCGGGCGCGTGCATCCGCCGCGCTCAGCGACCGGGGGAAGGCCAGCGGCGAGAACAGCACCGCCAGCACGACGAAGCCCACGACGCCGAGCGTGGCCGGCACCACCCCGTCCTGGGTGACGCCCACCAGCACGCCGGTGACCAGCATCAGCCCGGCTAACCACCAACTGCGCAGCCTCATGCGGTCGCCTCCGCGAGCAGTTCCAGCAGGTGCCGGTACGGCTGCCCGGTGGCCCGCGCCAGCCCTATCTCGCAGGTGCGGTTCACCGAGGCGTACCCGTCGAAGGACCGCGCGGTGACGGCGGCGGCCTCGGCCCGGGTGGCCGACGCGGTCAGCTCCGGGTGCAGCAGGCCCCGGTCGCCGGCGAAGCCGCAGCACTGCCAGCCGTCCGGGACCACCACCTCGTCGGCGACCGCCCGGGCCACCGCGAGCAGCGCGTCGTCCAGGCCGAGCCGGGTCGACGAGCAGGTCGGGTGCAACGCCAGCGACGCCAGCCGGCGGCGCACGGTCAGCCGGGGCAGCAGCGTGGTGGCCGCGAACTCCACCGCGTCGACCACCCGCAGGTCGCCGGCGTCGGCGAGCAGCCGGTCGAAGCCCTCGGTGCAGGAGGCGGCGTCGCTGACCACCGGCAGCGCGCCGTCGCGGCTCGCCGCCCGCAGCGCCGGCGGCACCCGGTCGCGGACCGACCGGTAGCCGTCGGTCAGGCCCTTCGACGACCAGGGGGTGCCGCAGCACAGGTCGCCGACCCCGTCCGGCACGAGCAGGCGTACGCCGGCCCGGTCGGCGAGGGTGAGCAGCGCGGCGGTCACGCCGGTGCCACCCTCGGCGGGGGCGAACAGCGTGCCCAGGCAGGACGGTACGAAGACAGCGTCCGGGTCGTCGACCGGACGCGGCCGGCGGGGTGAGCCGCCGGCGGGCAGGTCGCGTCGCCACTGCGGGACCCGATCGGCGCCGAGGACCGCGCGGGCCGCCCGGGTGGCCGCCTCGGGCAGCGCCGGTGGCAGCGCGCCGGCCAGGTCCAGCCCGCGGGCCATGCCCCGGGTGGTGACGCCCCACCGCCGGGCCGCGGCCCGCCAGCCGGTCGACACCGCCCGGCCGTGGTCCTCGGCGCGCAGCCGCTTGACCAGGTCACCGGTGTTGATCAGGACCGGGCAGGCGGTGGCGCACATGCCGTCCACCGCGCAGGTCTGCACCGCGTCGTAGTCGTAGGCGTCGGTCAGCTCCGCCGCCAGCGCGGTGTCGCCGGCGGCCTCGGCGGCGGCGATCTCGCGGCGCAGCACGATCCGCTGGCGGGGCGTGGTGGTGAGGTCCCGGCTGGGGCAGACCGGCTCGCAGTAGCCGCACTCCACGCAGCGGTCCACCTCCTCCTCCACGGTCGGCACGGTCTTGAGGTGCCGCAGGTGGACCTCCGGGTCGTCGCCGAGCAGCACGCCCGGGTTGAGCACGCCGTCCGGGTCGCAGAGCGCGCGCAGCTCGCGCATCACGTCGTACAGCTCGTCGCCGAACTGGCGGCGCACGTACGGGGCCATCACCCGGCCGGTGCCGTGCTCGGCCTTGAGCGTGCCGCCGTGGCCGAGCACCAGGTCGACCATCTCCTCGGTGAAGTCGGCGTAGCGCGCCGGGGCCTCTCCGCCGGCGAACCGCTCGTTGAGCATGAAGTGCAGGTTGCCGTCCTTGGCGTGGCCGAAGATGACGCTGTCGGCGTACCGGTGGCGGTCGAACAGGTCGGCCAGCGCGGCGCAGGTGTCGGCCAGCGCGGCCACCGGCACGGCGACGTCCTCCAGCAGCGCGGTGGTGCCGGAGGGGCGGGCGCCGGCCACGGCCGCGTACAGGCCCT
The DNA here is from genome assembly GCF_013694245.2 of Micromonospora ferruginea. Classification (NCBI taxonomy): domain Bacteria; kingdom Bacillati; phylum Actinomycetota; class Actinomycetes; order Micromonosporales; family Micromonosporaceae; genus Micromonospora; species Micromonospora robiginosa. The sequence goes on along the minus strand of NZ_CP059322.2, from coordinate 1,963,189 downwards.
TGCGGATGTGCCAGAGCGCGGCCCGGGCGGCCGGTTCGCCGCTGAGCCGGGCCGGGGTGGTCAGCGGCAGGTCGGCCAGCACCGGCTGAGCGGCGGCGACCCGGTCGGCCAGCGCGTCCGGGTCGGACTCCTGCCACTCCACCAGCAGCGCCGCGTGCCCGCGCACGGCCAGGCCGCGCAGCGCCGCGTCCGCCTTCGGGTCGCGCTGCGCCACCCGCAGGGCGGCGGCGTCGAGCAGCTCCACCGCCGCCGGCCCGGCGGCCACCAACGCCGGCATGGCCGCCATCGCCGCGCCGAGGGAGTCGAAGACCAGCAGGCCGGTCGCGGCGTGCCGGAGCACCGGTACGGTGCGGAACGTCGCCGACGCGACGAACGCGAGCGTGCCCTCGCTGCCCACCACCAGCCGGGTGAGCAGGTCGGCCGGGTCGTCGTGGTCGAGGAACGCGTTCACGCCGTACCCCATGGTGTTCTTCATGGCGAACTGGGCACGGACCCGGCGCACCGAGTCGGGGTTGCCGCGCACCCGGTCGCGCAGCCGCAGCAGGCCGGCGTGCAGCGCCGGCTCGGTGGCGCGCAGCCGGGCGTCGGCGTCCGGCGCGCCGGTGTCCAGCACGGTGCCGCTGGGCAGCACCAGCACCAGCGACTCCAGCGTGCGGTAGGTGTTGAACTCGGTGCCGCAGGTCATCCCGCTGGAGTTGTTGGCGACCACCCCGCCGACGGTGCACGCGGACTCGCTCGCCGGGTCCGGTCCGAGCTTGCGGCCGTGCGCCGCGAGGCGCGCGTTGACCTGCCGCAGCACCACCCCCGGCTGGACCCGCACCCGCCGGCCGCCGTCGAGCACGGTCAGGTCGCGGAAGTGCCGGCGGACGTCGACCAGCAGCCGGTCGGTGACCGCCTGGCCGCTGAGGCTGGTGCCGCCGGAGCGGAACGTCAGCGGTACGCCGGCGCGGCGGCTGTGTGCCAGCAGCGCGGCGACCTGCCCGGCGTCGGCCGGGGTGACCACCGCGCCGGGGTGCAGCAGGTAGTGCGACGCGTCGTGGGCCAGCTTGAGCCGGTCCACCGCCCGGGTGCTCACGCCGCCGGGCACCGCCGCCTCCAGCCCGGCCCGCACCGACGCGCTCAACTCCGCCATGATCACCGCACCTCCCCGCCCACCCTAGTTCCCGCCCAGGTGGGGCCGGTGGAGTGTCAGCCGCCGGCGCCCGCGTACCCGCGCAGCGCCCGCCGCCACGCGACGGTGGTCAGCGCCACCGCGCCGGCCGCCACCAGCACCGCGACCGGCAGCAGGCGCAGGTCGAGCCGGCCCAGCAGGGCCGCGCCCGGCCAGGTGGTGAGGAACGCGACCGGCACCACGGTGAGCAGCGTGCGGGCCGGGTCGCGGTAGAGGTCGACCGGGAAACGGGACAGCTCGACGAAGGCGAACGAGACCCGGTCCAGGTCCTCCGCGGCCACCAGCACCACGGTCGCCGCCATCAGCAGCACGGTCAGCGCGTAGAGCAGCACCGCCGCGCAACCCAGCAGCAGCAGGAACGCGGCCAGCCGGCCGGCGGACACGCCCCGGCCGGCGAGCACCGCGCCGACGGTGGTGAGCACCAGGCCCAGCGCCGGGTCGAGCAGGTTGGTGACCCGCACCCGGCCGAATTTCGTCAGTCCGCCTCGATCCGCGCCAGCACCCGGCGCTGGAACGCGCGGGCGGCCGGCCCGGACGGCGGCGGCCCGCCGGCGCGGGCGGCGACCGCCCGGTGGATGAGCGCCGCGTCGGGGTCGTCGGCGGCCACCCGGCGTCCGGCGTCGACCTTGCCCAGCCAGACGCCGTCGCGGCAGCGCACCAGCGCGCGGCAGGCCCCCAGCACCGCGTCCTCGGCGCCCGGGGCGGGCGCGTCGCCGGGCGGCGTGGGCAACGCCAGCCACCACCGCAGCGCGTCGACCAGCAGCGACCGCAGCGTCGCCGGGTCCGGGTCGGCGAACGCGTCGGCCGCGGGCGGGCCGAGCAGGGTCAGGCCGGACTGGCGCAGGATGCTGCGGTCCAGCGCGTACCAGAACCGCCCGTCCGCGGCCGGCCGGTCGACCGGGTCGTACGTGGCGCGGAACGGCATCGTGGCGCCGGTGTTCAGCTCCAGCTCGAAGCCCGGCTCGGGGGTGCCGGAGGCGGCCACGTCCCGCCGGTAGACGACCAGCTCCAGGCCGCGCGCCGGGCAGGGCAGCGACTCGTGTCGCAGCCGGTCCACGAGCGTCCGCTTCGCGGCGACCGTCGGCGGCGCGGCGACCAGCAACGCGACGTCCACGTCGCTGCGCCCGGGCTGGTAGGCGCCCAGCCCGAGCGACCCGGCCGCGTACGCGCCGGCCAGCTCGTCGCCGAGCACGTCCCGGGCGCGCCGGAGCAGGTCGGCGAGGTATCCGGGTACGTCGTCGCGCATGCGGGCATCCTGCCCGGCCGGTTCCCGGCGCCGTCGGCCGGGTCGGGGCCGTCGGCCGGTGCCGTCGGCGCAGGTCGGTTAGCCTGCGAGCCGGGCATGGACACGATCGACCGAGCAGTCGGAGGCATCGCGTGCGGCACAGCGGAGAGAACGGCGAGGGTCCGACCCGACCGCGCCGCCGGGGGCGGCGGCTGCTGGTCGTGCTGGCGGTGTGCACGCTGCTCGCCGGGGGCGGGCTGGTCGCCGGCGGCTACTACTTCGACTCCGTGCCGACGCCCACCGACCTGAAGCTGCCCGAGTCGACCACGGTCCTCTACGCCGACGGCCGCACGCCGATGGCGAAGCTGGGCGCGCAGAACCGCACGATCGTGCCGTACGAGGCGATGAACGATTCGGCGAAGCAGGCCATCGTGGCGGCCGAGGACCGCACGTTCTGGACCAACCGCGGCATCGACGTCAAGGGCGTGCTGCGGGCGGCGTGGGCGAACGTCAGCGGCGGCCAGCGGCAGGGCGCGTCCACGCTGACCCAGCAGTACGCGCGGGTCGCCGCCGACCTGCGCGGCGTCACCTACTCCCGCAAGCTGCGCGAGGCGGTCATCGCCTGGAAGCTCGACGACAAGTACAGCAAGAAGGAGATCCTCGGGTTCTACCTGAACACGGTCCCGTTCGGCCGGGGCGCGTACGGGATCGAGGCGGCCGCGCAGACGTTCTTCGGCAAGACCGTCCGGCGCGACGCGCCGGCGGCGCAGCAGCTCACCCCGGCCGAGGCGATGGTGCTCTGCGCCATGGTGAAGCAGCCCGAGGCAGACCCGGCCGACCCGCAGGGCTCACCCGGCTACGACCCGCGCCGCAACGCCCTCGCGAAGCGGAACTCGATCGACCGCTGGAACTACATCCGCGACGGCATGGTCAAGCTCGGCTACCTGAGCCCGCAGCAGGCGGCGGACCTGGCGTACCCGGACACGGTGCGGCCGATCGACCGCGACGCGGGCGGCTCCGACCTGGACCGGCCGACCGGGCTGGTGGTCAACCACGTGCTGGCGGAGCTGCGGCAGACCGAGCCGTTCCGCGGCAAGCCGGACGAGGTGATCCGCGACGGCGGCTACCGGATCGTCACCACGATCGACAAGCGGGTGCAGGACGCGGCCGAGGCGGCGGCGGACATCCGCCGGGACACCGCGCCGGAGGCGGTCCGCGGGCAGCCGAAGAACTGGCAGGCGGCGCTGGTCGCGGTGGAGCCGGGCACCGGCCGGGTGCTCGGCTACTACGGCGGTGACCGCGGCTCCGGCGCCGACTACGCCGGTTGGTACACCGACGAGCAGGGCCAGGCGCGCGGCTTCGGCCAGCACCCGCCGGGGTCGTCGTTCAAGGTGTACGACCTGGCCGCCGCGGTGCGGAACGGCATGTCGGTGAAGGAGCGGTTCGACTCGCCGGACACGAAGGAGTTCCCGGCGTCCGGCCGGACCCGGGCCAGCGCGGCCGGGCCGATCCGCAACGCCGAGCACGCGCCCTGCCAGCCGGACTGCGCGCTCTGGGAGGCCACGGTCGCCTCGTTGAACGTCACCTACTACGAGCTGACCGAGAAGCTGGGCACCGCCAAGGTGATCGAGACGGCCCGGCAGGCCGGCGTGAACTCGATGTGGGAGACGGTGCGGGGCAACCCGCGGCCGCAGCGGGTCGACCTGCGCGACGACCCGGCCGGCGAGCTGGCGGAGCACTTCTCCACCGAGGTCGGCATCGGCCAGTACGGCATCACCGTGCAGGACCACGCGAACGGGATGGCCACGTTCGCGGCCGGCGGCAAGCGCGCCGACGCGCACTTCGTCCGGTCGGTGACCAAGGGCGACGACAAGGTGTGGACCGAGCAGTTGCGGCAGACCGACCTCGACCTGAACGCCGAGGCGGTCGACCAGCTCGACTGGACGTTGCGCCGCGTGCGGGCGGCCAAGCTGGACAACGGGTGGGACTCCGCCGGCAAGACCGGCACCTGGCAGGCCGGGCAGAGCACCACCAAGAACGTGCACACCTGGATGGTCGGGTGGACCGGCGCGCTCGCCTCGGCGGTCTGGCTGGGCACCACCGACGGCAAGCCGCTGCGGACCACCGGCGGCAGCTACGAGGTGTACGGCTCGACCGGGGCCGCGCCGATCTGGCGGCAGTTCATGACCCGGGCCACCGAGGCGATGAAGCTCGACCCGGACCGGTACCGCTTCTCCGAGCCGGCCTTCCCCGGCGACACGCCGAAGCCGACCCCGCCCGCGCCGACGCCGAGCAGCGCCGCGCCGAGCCCGTCCGTGTCGCCGACGCCGAGCCCGACGCCGTCGAGTGCGAGCCCCAGCCCGAGCCGGCGGCCCGGACCGCGGCCGACGCTGTCGCCCTCGCCGACGACGACGCCGCCCGGCGGGCCGCCGACGAAGACCCGGGGACCACGCTGAAACTCTGTGCACCATGTGGGGACTGCGGCAATACGCGCAGATCGGGCACGTAATCCTCCACTGCCGACAATGTTCGCCCTGATCAGGGGCTATTGAAGATCATGGCTTCCTGAATTCGGGGCGACGGCGGGGTGTCCGGCGGAAGTCGGTTGCCCAGGTCACCCATTGCTCACGGATCCGACGGCGTGTGATCGTGCACCAGCGAGTCGTCGACCCCCGGCGACTCACGACGGTCGATCTGTCGACCCGGAGCCACGCCGGCAGCTCCGGTGACCGGCCGTCACCCTGCCTCGCACCATCGCGCCGCCCGACCCCACCGGGCTCCGTGCGGCGCGCCTCAGGAACAGGAGCGAACCCTCGTGAAGCTCTCCCCCCGCCTCGCCGCGCTCACCGGCGCGGCCGCCGCCGGCGTGATCGCCGCCGGCACGGCCGCCGCCGTGCAGGCCGCGCCACCCGGGCCCGCCGCCCCCAACCCCGCCCAGGCCCGTGCAGCAGCCGCCGACTCGGCCCGCGCGCTGGTCGCGAACCGTCCCGCCTACCTCCAGGCCGGTTCCGACGACGCGTTCGTGCAGAAGCCGGTCATCTCCTCCGAGGGCACCCAGTACGTGCCCTACGAGCGCACCTACAAGGGCCTGCCGGTGGTCGGCGGTGACTTCGTGCTCGCCACCGACTCCGGCGGCAACCTGAAGTACGCCTCCGTCGCGCAGCAGCGGCCCATCGGCACCCTCGCCACCAGCCCCAAGCTGACCTCGGCCGCCGCCGCGAAGACGGCGCGCGCCCAGCTCAAGACCGTCAGCTCGGTCGAGGGCACCACGCTCGTCGTCTACACGCTCGGCGCCAGCCCGGCGCTGGCCTGGGAGACCACGGTGCGCGGCACCGACGCCGACGGCCCCAGCCGACTCACCGTCGACGTGGACGCCCGCACCGGGGCGGTCCTGCGCAAGCAGGAGCACATCGTCAACGGCACCGGCACCGGCGCCTGGAACGGCCCGGCCCCGCTCACGCTGAACACCACCCAGTCGGGCAGCACCTTCACCATGAAGGACCCGACCGTCACCAACCTGAGCTGCCAGGACGCCGCGAACAACACCACGTTCAGCGGCACCGACGACGTCTGGGGCAACGGCACCGCCACCAACAAGGAGACCGGTTGCGTCGACGCGCTGTTCAGCGCGCAGACCGAGCACAAGATGCTCAACCAGTGGCTGGGCCGCAACGGCGCCGACGGCAACGGCGGCTACTGGCCGATCCGGGTGGGCCTGAACGACCAGAACGCCTACTACGACGGCACCCAGGTGCAGATCGGCAAGAACACCGCCGGCCAGTGGATCGGCTCGCTCGACGTGGTGGCCCACGAGATCGGCCACGGCATCGACGACCACACCCCCGGCGGCATCTCCGGCGGCGGCACCCAGGAGTTCGTGGCGGACACGTTCGGCGCGGCCACCGAGTGGTTCGCCAACGAGCCGTCCAGCTACGACGCGCCGGACTTCCTGGTCGGCGAGAAGATCAACCTGGTCGGCTCCGGCCCGATCCGCAACATGTACAACCCGGGCGCGCTCGGCGACCCGAACTGCTACTCCAGCAGCGTCCCGGGCGGCGAGGTGCACGCCTCCGCCGGACCGGGCAACCACTGGTTCTACCTGCTGGCCAACGGCAGCAGCCCGACCAACGGGCAGCCGGCCAGCTCCACCTGCAACAGCAGCAGCGTGACCGGTCTCGGCATCCAGAAGGCCATCAAGATCATGTACAACGCGATGCTGCTGAAGACCTCGTCCTCGTCGTACCTGAAGTACCGCACCTGGACGCTGCAGGCGGCGAAGAACCTCTACCCGACCGGCTGCACCGAGTTCAACACGGTGAAGGCGGCCTGGGACGCGGTCAGCGTGCCCGCGCAGTCCGGTGACCCGACCTGCTCCGGCGGCACCACGCCCACGCCGACCGCCACCACCACCCCGCCCTCGGGCGGCTGCTCCGGCAACAAGCTGGCCAACCCCGGCTTCGAGTCCGGCAACGTGAACTGGACCGCCTCGTCCGGCGTCATCACCACCGACAGCGGCCAGGCGGCGCACGGCGGCTCGTACAAGGCGTGGCTCGACGGCTACGGCTCCTCGCACACCGACTCGCTCAGCCAGTCGGTCAGCATCCCGGCCGGGTGCAAGGCGACCCTGACGTTCTGGCTGCACATCGACAGCGCGGAGTCGACCACGACCACCGCCTACGACAAGTTGACCGTCAAGGCCGGCAGCACCACGCTGGCCACCTACTCCAACCTGAACAAGGCCACCGGTTACGTGCAGCGATCCTTCAACATCTCGTCGCTGGCCGGCACCACGGCGACCATCTCGTTCAGCGGCGTGGAGGACGCCTCCCTGCAGACGTCCTTCGTCGTCGACGACACGGCGGTCACGCTGAGCTGACCGCGACCCGAACGGCCGGCCGTCGCCCTCCCGGCGGCCGGCCGTTCCGCGTCCCCGGCTCCGGCTCCGGCTCCGGCTCCGGCTCCGGCTCCGGCTCCGGCTCCGGCTCCGGCTCCGGCTCCGGCTCCGGCTCCGAGATCTTGGTACGAACGGGCCCCTGGAGGGGCCATTCCGTACCAAGATCTCCGTCGTTCCCGCCCTTCGGAAGGTCGATCCCGAATGGCGGTTACTGAGGGCTCGCCGGCGAATTCGGTCGCGCCGACGACGGCGGGCTGACCGACGCGGCGCCGTCGCAGGAGAGCGGGCCGTCACGCGGAGGGGCGTCCACCAGGGCGAGCCGTCACGCGGACGGGCGGCGACCAGGGCAGGCGGTCACCCGGACGGGCGTCCACCAGATCGAGTCATCACGCCAGGTGCGCGGCTCGGGACGCGGCGTCGCGGTCGCGGCGGATGCGCGCGGCCACCTCGTGCATCGTCCGGCTGAACAGCTCCGCCTGGTCGGGCAGGCCGCCGAGGCGGGCGGCGAGCGCGTCGGTGTCCGCCCGGGCGGAGTCGCTGACCTGGGCATCCAGCTCGCTCAGCGCGTCGTTGACGGCGTCGACCAGGTGTGCACAGAGGACCTCGAGCGGCACGTCGGCCAGCTCCGGATCGACGACGACGGAGTGCAACCGGCCACCCTGGACGGCGACCGCCCGGACCCGGCCGCCGGCGGCGACGCCCTCGGCCCGGAGCAGTTCGCCGGGTTCGCCGTCGGCGAGCACACAGGACCGGGACCGCATCGCGGCCAGCGCCTGCTGCGTGCGGGTCAGCAGCTCGTCGAGGCTCGCGGCGGCCGAGAACGCATCGTTGGTCATATCCGCGCTTTCTTCACGTCTTAGCCGAGCCTCGTGACCATAGCAACCGGCGGCGGCGGAACCTCGTCACCCGCCGCGTCGATCCGGTCGCCGGGGCCGGGAGCAGGACGGACGCCCAGCACCCCCGGCGTGTCGCGCGACGCCGAGCGCCCAGCCGGATGGTCCCGGCGACCTGGTTCGGCACCCGCCACGCCCGGACGCCACATGGCCGGGCGTTCGGCGTCGTCCGTCGGCCGGCACGGCTCCGGGAACCGCGGGACGCCGTCCGGACCATCGGGACGGCGTCCCGCAGCGGGGATCAGCGCAGGCGCAGCCGCTGGCCCGGGAAGATCAGGCCGGCGTCCGCGCCGACGACGGCCCGGTTGAGCGTGTGCAGGGCGCGCCAACCGCCGGCGACGTGCTTCGCGGCGGCGATCTCGGACAGCGTGTCGCCGGGCCGCACCAGGTAGGCGCCGGTGGCCGGCGCGCTGCGCCGCTCGCCGCCCGACGGGCGCGGGGAGGTGGCCTTCTTCGTGGACGCGGTCGAGTCCGATCCCGCGCCGACGTGGGTTCGGCTCGATCCGGCCTTCCTGCCGGTCGACCCGCCCTTCCTGCCGCAGACGGGCCAGGCGCCGATGCCCTGTCCGTCGAGCACCCGCTCCGCGACGGCGATCTGCTCGGCGCGGCTGGCCAGGTCGGCCCGGGCGGCGTACCTCTGGCCACCGTGGCCGTTCCAGGTGCCGCGGGAGAACTGGAGCCCGCCGTAGTAGCCGTTCCCGGTGTTGATGTGCCAGTTGCCACCGGACTCGCAGCGGGCGACGGCGTCCCAGTTGACGCCCGCGGCGGCGGCCGGCGCGGCCGGCCCGAACAGGGTCGCGGCACCGGCGACGAGCGCGCCGACGACGGTACGGCGACGCCGGGCTGAGTATGCAGTTGACATGTGGATTCCTCCACGCCGACGAGGTGAGCTGTCGGGTTCGGGCCGAGGAGCCCGGCCGCCGGTGGCGGCTTCACCCCGAGGTGACGTGCACCGTGGAACGTGTGGGTCCCCCGCTCCCGCCCGAGGTTCGGTTACCACCGGGCCGGTGGCGGGATTAGGCGTTACCGGCCCGCGGTGTCCGCGAATGCGAACGGACTTGACGCTAGGGACGAATTACGCCAACAACCCACTTCTTGGAACGTTCTTCACCCGGCGGGGTGACCGCGTCCATGGTGGCGGGTCCGCCGCCCACCGGCCGGCGGTGCGGCTACCGTGGGCGGGACCGGGCAAGATCGCGCGAGGAGCGGGGCGGATGACCGACCACGGACACGAGCTGGCATTCGGCGGCTTCCTCACCCCCGCCGCCGGTCGCCCCGACCAGGTGGTGGCGCTGGCCACGCTCTGCGAGCAGGCCGGGCTCGACCTGGTCACCTTCCAGGACCACCCCTACCAGCCGGGTTTCCTGGACACCTGGACGCTGATGTCGTACGTGGCCGCCGCCACCGACCGGATCGGACTGGCCGGCAACGTGCTCAACCTGCCGCTGCGCCAACCGGTGGTGCTGGCCCGCAGTGTGGCCAGCCTGGACCTGCTCACCGGCGGCCGGGTCGAGCTGGGGTTGGGCGCGGGCGCGTTCTGGGACGCGATCGAGGCGGCCGGCGGGCGGCGGCTCTCCCCCGGCGCGGCCGTCGACGCGCTCGACGAGGCGATCCAGGTCGTCCGCGAGGTGTGGGACACCGGGCGGCGCGGCATGATCCGGGTGGACGGGGAGCACTACCGGGTGGTCGGGGCGAAGCGTGGGCCGGCGCCGGCGCACCCGGTGGGCATCTGGGTCGGCGCGTACAAGCCCCGGATGCTGCGGCTGGTCGGGCGGGCCGCGGACGGCTGGCTGCCGTCGCTGGCGTACCTGTCGAAGGGGCCGGACGACCTGCCGGCGCTGAACGCGCTCGTCAACGAGGGAGCGGAAGCCGCCGGGCGCGATCCGGGCGCGGTCCGCCGGATGCTCAACGTCACCGGCACGTTCGCCCGCTCGTCCACCGGCTTCCTGGCCGGGCCGCCGGAGCAGTGGGTCGAGGAGTTGGCCGGCCTCACCCTGGAGCACGGCGTCACCACGTTCGTCCTCGGCAGTGACGAGCCGCGCGCCATCCAGCTCTTCGCCCAGGAGGTGGCGCCGGCGGTCCGGGAGCTGGTCGCCGCCGAGCGCACCACGCCCGGCAGCGGGGCCCGCGCCGTGGTCGAGGAGCAGGCCGCCGCCGGCGGTCCGAGCACGCTCGCGGTCACCCCCACCCCCGATCCCGGGGTACGGCTGAGCGCCCGCCGCCTCTGGGACGAGACGACCCGTCCGACCGCCCCGCCGCCACCGGCCGGGCACGTCTACCCCGCCCGCGCGCAGGCCGCCGGGCAGCACCTGGTGGACGTGCACGACCACCTGCGGCAGGAGCTGGCCCAGGTGCGCGACCTGCTGGAGCAGGTCAGGCGCGGGGCGGTGTCACCGGGTGGCGCGCGGGCCGCGCTGAACGCGATGACCATGCGGCAGAACGACTGGACGCTTGGCGCCTACTGCGCCGCGTACTGCACGGTGGTGACGCAGCACCACGGCCTGGAGGGCGCCTCGGTCTTCCCGCACCTGCGCCGCGCCGACGCCTCGCTGGCCCCGGTGCTGGACCGCCTGGAGCAGGAGCACGTGGTGATCCACGGCGTGGTGGAGAGCGTCGACCGGGCGTTGGTGGAGCTGGTCGCCTCCCCCGGCGACTTCACCGGTCTCCAGGAGGCGGTGGACCTGCTCACCGACACGCTGCTGTCGCACCTGTCCTACGAGGAGCACCAGATCGTCGAGCCGCTGGCCCGGCACGGCTTCTTCCCCGACCAGCTCTGAGTTGGGCGGGGGCCCTTCCTATCGCGTACGCGATAGGAAGGGCCCCCGCCTTTCACCGCTAGAGGTTGCGGGCGAGACGGTCGGCGAGGATGCGGGTGAAGCGGGCCGGGTCGGCCAGCTCGCCGCCCTCGGCCAGCAGCGCCATGCCGTACAGCAGCTCGGCGGTCTCGGTCAGCGCGGCGGGGTCGCCGCCCTCGCCGTGCGCCTTGCGCAGGCCGGTGACCAGCGGGTGGGTCGGGTTCAGCTCCAGGATCCGCTTGACCCGGGGCACCTCCTGGCCCATCGCCCGGTACATCTTCTCCAGCGTCGGCGTCATGTCCTGCGCGTCACCCACCACGCAGGCCGGCGACGTGGTGAGCCGGGTGGACAGGCGCACCTCCTTGACGCTGTCGGTGAGCGCGCCGCCGAGGAAGGTGAGCAGGTCGGCGTACTCCTGCCGCTCGGCCTCGGCCTTCTCCTTCTCCTCCTCGGTCTCCAGGTCGACCTGACCCTTGGCCACCGAGCGCAGCGTCTTGGAGTCGTACGCGCCGACCCGCTCGACCCACACCTCGTCCACCGGGTCGGTGAGGATCAGCACCTCGTAGCCCTTGGCCCGGAACGCCTCCAGGTGCGGGGAGTTCTCGATGGTGGCCCGGTTCTCGCCGGTGGCGTAGTAGATCTCGGTCTGCCCGTCCTTCATCCGCTCCACGTAGGCGCGCAGCGTGGTCGGCTCGGCCGGGTCGTGGGTGGACCCGGCACGGACCAGGTCGAGCAGCGCCTCGGTGTTGTCCGGGTCCTCCAGCAGGCCCTCCTTGACCACCGGCCCGAACTCGGTCCAGAACGTGCGGTACGACTCGGCGGACATGTCCTTGAGCGTGCCGAGCACCTTCTTGACCAGCCGCCGGCGCACCGCCCGGATCTGCCGGTCCTGCTGGAGGATCTCCCGGGAGATGTTCAGCGACAGGTCGTGCGCGTCCACCACGCCCTTCACGAAGCGCAGGTAGTTGGGGATCAGCGCCTCGCAGTCGTCCATGATGAAGACGCGCTTGACGTAGAGCTGCACGCCGCGGCGGCCCTGCGGGGAGAACAGGTCGAGCGGGGCGTGCGAGGGCAGGAAGAGCAGCGCCTCGTACTCGAAGGTGCCCTCGCCGCGCATGTGGATGGTTTCGAGGGGGTCGGCCCAGTCGTGCGCGACGTGCCGGTAGAACTCCTTGTACTCGGCCTCGTCCACCTCGTCCCGCGAGCGCGCCCAGAGCGCCTTCATCGAGTTGAGCGTCTGCTCCTCGCGGGCGGTGGCGCCGTCCTCGCCGGGCTTGTCGACGGTCATCCGGATCGGCCAGGCGATGAAGTCGGAGTATCGCTTGACGATCTCCCGGACGGTCCACTCGGCGGTGTAGTCGTGCAGGTTGTCGTCGGCGTCGGCGGGCTTGAGGTGCAGGGTGACCGAGGTGCCCTGCGGCGCGTCCTCGACCTCCCGCACGGAGTAGGTGCCCTCGCCGTCGGACTCCCACCGGGTGCCGCCGGTCTGCCCGGCGCGGCGGGTCAGCAGGGTCACCCGGTCGGCGACCATGAAGGTGGCGTAGAAGCCGACGCCGAACTGGCCGATCAACTCCTGCGAGGCGGCGGCGTCCTTCGTCTCGCGCAGCTTGCGCAGCAGTTCGGCGGTGCCGGACTTGGCGATGGTGCCGATCAGCGCGACCACCTCGTCGCGGGACATGCCGATGCCGTTGTCCCGGACGGTGAGCGTGCGGGCGTCGCGGTCGACCTCCAGCTCGATGTGCAGGTCGGACGTGTCGACCGGCAGGTCCTTGTCGACCAGCGACTCCAGCCGCAGCTTGTCCAGCGCGTCGGACGCGTTGGAGATCAGTTCACGCAGGAAGACGTCCTTGTTCGAGTAGATCGAGTGCACCATCAGCTGCAGTAGCTGACGCGCCTCGGCCTGGAACTCCAACGTCTCGACCCGGTCGCTCACACCGACTCCCTTCACCGTGGCGGGGCCTACGGCGGAAAGGATACGAGGGGTGACCGGGGCGGCACGCACCGGCCGCCCGGGAAGACTGGTCCAACCAGTTGACGGGTTGATGTGTCGGGGGCCACACTGCTGCCCATGGCCTTCGTCCCCGTCCCCCGCGCCTCGGTCTCCGACCACGTCTTCGGCCAGCTCCGCGACGCGATCGTGTCCGGCCGCCACCGGCCGGACGAGAACCTGCCCGGCGAGCGGGAGCTGGCCGCCGCGTTCGCGGTGAACCGGCACGCGGTCCGGGAGGCGTTGCGCCGGCTGCAACAGCTCGGCCTGGTCCGCGTGAGCCAGGGCGGCGCGACCCGGGTGCTCGACTGGCGGGTGCACGCCGGCCTGGACCTGGCGTTGTCGCTGGCCCGCTCCGGCGACGTACTCCCGGTCGAGACGCTGGTGCGCGACATGCTGGAGATGCGGGCCTGCGTCGGGGTCGACGCGGCCCGGCTCTGCGCGGAGCGCGCCGACGCCGCCGCCGTCGCCGCGCTGGTCCGGGCCGCCGAGGAGTACGGCACGCTCGCGCCCGACCTGGACCGGATGGCCGAGGCGAACATCCGCATCTGGCGACTGGTGGTGCGCGGCAGCGGCAACACCGCCTACCAGCTCGCCTTCAACAGCCTGGTGGCCGGCACGTTCGCGGTCGGCGACGTCCCCCCGGACGCCCGCGCCGCCGAGCTGCTCGACGTGGCCGGGCACCGCCGGCTCGCCGCCGCGATCGCGTCCGGCCAGGGCGCGGCGGCCGCCCGGCACGCCCGGGCGCTGCTGACCGCCCCGGTCACCACCCCCACCCCCACCACCACCGGAAGGGAAGCGCGCGCATGATCCCCGCCGTGCTGTACGCCGTCCCGGCGTTCCTGCTGCTGATCGTCATCGAGGCGGTCTCCTATCGCTTCCTGCCCGACGACGACGAGCGTGGCTACGAGCTGCGCGACACCACCACCAGCCTGTCCATGGGGCTGGGCAGCCAGGTCATCGGCTTCCCGTGGAAGCTGCTGACGGTCGGGCTCTACGCGGCGCTGTGGACGGTCGCGCCGGTGCACCTCTCCCCCGGCGACTGGTGGACCTGGGCGATCGTCTTCTTCGCCGACGACCTGGCCTACTACTGGTTCCACCGGTCGCACCACGAGGTGCGTGTGCTGTGGGCGAGCCACGTGGTGCACCACTCCAGCGTCCACTACAACCTCTCCACCGCGCTGCGGCAGAGCTGGACGCCGATGACCTCGCTGCCGTTCTGGCTGCCGCTGGCGCTGCTCGGCATCCCGCCGTGGATGATCTTCCTCCAGCAGTCGATCAGCCTGCTCTACCAGTTCTTCCTGCACACCGAGCGGGTCGGCAAGCTGCCCCGGCCGATCGAGTGGGTCTTCAACACGCCGTCGCACCACCGGGTGCACCACGGCTCCAACACCGAATACCTGGACCGCAACTACGGCGGCATCCTCATCGTGTGGGACCGGCTGTTCGGCAGCTTCGCGCCCGAGGGGGCCGCCGTGCGCTACGGGCTGACGAAGAACATCCAGACGTACAACCCGCTGCGGGTGGCCACCCACGAGTTCGCCGCAATCCTCTCCGACGTGCGCCGGGCCACCTGCTGGCGGCACCGGCTCGGCTACCTGCTCGGCCGTCCCGGCTGGCAGCCGGCCCGGTGAGGCGCCTCTGGCTCGCCCTGTTCGGGCTCGTCGCGGCCGTCGAGCTGGTCGCGGTGGCGGTCGACTCGACGGTGCTCCAGTGGCTGGCCAAGCCGCTGCTGGCGCCGGTGCTGCTGGCGTACCTCCTGACGCACCGACGCCGGGCGGACGCGGTGGCCGCCGGCCTGGTCGCGGCCACCGCCGGCGACGTGGCCCTGCTCGTGCCGGGCCGGACCGCGTTCCTGGTCGGCATGGGGTTCTTCCTCCTCGCGCAGCTCGCCTTCCTGACCGGCTTCCTCCGTCGGGGTCGCCCGCCGGCGCCCGCGTGGGCCGGCTACCTGCTCGCCTGGGCGGCCGGCAACGCGCTGCTGTGGGGCGCGCTGGGACCGTTGCGGCTGCCGGTGCTCGGCTACAGCCTGGCGCTGTGCCTGATGGCCGCCGCCGCGGCCGGGGTGTCGGCGCGGGTCGCGGCCGGCGGCGCGTTCTTCCTCGTCTCCGACCTGCTCATCGGCGTGGGCGCGGCCGGCACCGCGCTGCCCGGCGCGGGCCTGCTGGTGATGGGCACCTACTGCGCCGCACTGCTGCTGATCACCACCGGCTGGGTGGCCGCCCACGCCGGCGCCGCCCGCGAGCCGGAGGTGGTGCACGCCTGAGCGGCGCGGGTGGCGGTGTGCGGGAGTCGCACACCGCCACCCGTTCACTTTCGCAAGAAGTCGGAAATTCTTTCTTATCAAGACTGCCCACTTGCAACTCTTGAAAGGACTTCCACGTCTGTCTAGCGTGGTCCGCGCCACCGCCGCCCCCTGGAGCATCCGCTACCGGAAGGACGACCATGCGACGCACCCTGCGCGCCCTGCTCACCACGTTCGCCCTGCTCGCCGCCGCGCTCGCCGCGCCGGCCGCGGCGCACGCCTCGCCGCCGCCCCCGCAGGAGCTGGGCGGGCTCGACCTCGGCGCCTACTGCCGGTCGCTCGGGGCGGCCGACGCGGCGCTGACCGGCGCGACCGCGTACGACTGGCACTGCCGGGGCGGCGACGGGCGCCTCGGCGATCTCGCCCTCGACGCGGCGTGTCGGTGGACCTACCGGACCGACGCGGCGGTGGACCGCATCGGCGACTTCTACGACCCGACCTCGGTGCGCTGCTGGCGGGTCCGCCCCGAGGTGGTGACGCCGGACTTCACGCTCTGGTGCCAGCTCACCGGCAACTCGACCGCCGAACTGCGCGGCGACACCGTCTACGGCTGGCGCTGCGTGCGCTACAGCCGCGCCGGGGTCACCTACTCCGACATCGACGTGCTCGCCGCCTGCCGGGAGACCACCTTCGGGTACGCGACGGTGGAGCGCTTCGTCCGCTTCGGCGACCCGTACTCCTGGCAGTGCCGCCTCTGACCCTCCCCACCACGCCCGCCGGCGCCGGCAGCCAGCCGGCGCCGGCGGGTATTCTGCCGGCGTGGCCAGGGAGAACGGGCGCAAGGCGATCGCCTCGAACAAGAAGGCGCGGCACGACTACGACGTCCTCAAGACCTACGAGGCCGGCATCGTGCTGGCCGGCACCGAGGTGAAGTCGCTGCGTGAGGGGCGGGTGTCGCTGGTCGACGCGTTCGCCCAGGAGCGCGACGGCGAGATCTGGCTCTACGGGCTGCACATCGCCGAGTACGGCTTCGGCACCTGGACCAACCACGCGCCCCGGCGCACCCGCAAGCTGCTGCTGCACCGGGTGGAGATCGCCCGGATCCTGGAGAAGCTGCGCGACGGCGGGGTCACGCTGGTGCCGCTGTCGATGTACTTCGCCGACGGCTGGGCCAAGGTCGAGCTGGGCCTGGCCCGGGGCCGGCGTTCCTACGACAAGCGCCAGGCGCTCGCCGAGCGGGACGCCAAGCGGGAGATCGCCCGGGAGATGGGCCGTCGGCTCAAGGGCCGGGCGGCGACCCGCCGCTCCTGACGCCCCGGCGGGTCGCGGTCAGCTCCTGACCGCTACCTCCGGCAGGCTGGCCGGGAACCGACAGAGGGAGGGCCGCGATGGGCCTCGACGTGCAATTCACCTTCGACTGCGCCGACCCGGCGAAGCTGGCCGCGTTCTGGGCCGAGGCGCTCGACTACCGGGTGCAGGGGCCGCCGGACGGCTTCGACTCGTGGGAGCAGGCGCTGACCGCGTTCGGCGTGCCGCCGGAGCGGCACAACGACGCCTCGGCCGTGGTCGACCCCGAGGGTGCCGGGCCACGGCTGTTCTTCCAGCGGGTGCCGGAGCCCAAGCGGGTCAAGAACCGGGTGCATCTCGACGTGCGGGCCGCGCCGGGGCTGACCGGGGACGCCCGGATGGCGGCGCTGGAGGAGGCAGCCGACCGCCTCGTCGCGCGCGGCGCGAGCCGCGTGGCCCGCCACGAGCCCGCTCCCCCGCTCGGCGCCGGGCACCTGATCATGACCGACCCGGAGGGCAACGAGTTCTGCCTGGACTGACCCCGACAACAACAAGACTCCTTGTACTTCACTTCTTGTCCGTCTAGCCTCACCCCATGGCGGACGAGTCGAACCACGTGCACCTGACCGACCCCCGCGCCATGCGCGCACTGGCCCATCCCACCCGGCTGCGGCTGCTCGGCGAGCTGCGCCTGCGCGGCCCGCAGACGGTGGGGATGCTCAGCGAACGCACCGGCGAGGCGGTCGGCTCGGTGAGCTGGCACATCGGCAAGCTGGCCGAGCACGGCTTCGTGGCCGAGGCGCCCGACCTGGCCCGCGACCGCCGCGAACGGTGGTGGCGGGCGGCGCACGCCACCACCGACTGGGACCCGGTCGAGCTGCTCGACGACCCGGAGCGGCGGCTCGCCGGCGACCTGCTGCGACGCGCCGCGATGGAGCGCTACGTGGCCCGCTACCAGGCCTACCTGGAGTCCGAGGCGAGCCTCGACCTGGCCTGGGTGCGCGGCACCACCAGCAGCGACACGGTGCTGCACCTGACCCCCGACGAGTTGGGCGAGCTGCGCGACGAGCTGTCCGAGCTGGGCCGGCGGTGGCAGGCGCGCGGCGCGCCCGGGCGGCCCGGCGCGGAGATGGTGACGCTGATCTGGCAGGCCTACCGGGGGCCGCAGTGACCCGCGACCGCCGGCCCCTGGCCGGGCTGCTGATCGGGCACGCCGTCTCGCTGACCGGCAACGTGCTGACCCTCATCGCGCTGCCGCTCTACGTGCTGGCCGAGACCGGCTCGCCGGCGGCCACCGGGCTGGCCGGCGCGTTCGCCACCGCGCCGGTGGTGCTGGGCGGCGCGTTCGGCGGCGTGCTCGTCGACCGGATCGGCTACCGCCGCTCCAGCGTGCTGGCCGACGTGGTCTCCGGCGTGACCGTCGCCGCCGTACCCCTGTTGCACGCCACGGTCGGCCTGCCGTTCCCGGCGCTGCTGGCGCTGGTCTTCGTCAGCGGGCTGCTGGACACGCCCGGTCAGACCGCCCGCACCGCGCTGCTGCCGGAGGCGGCGGCCGCGGCCGGGGTGCCGATCGAGCGGGCGGTCGGCTGGGCGGAGGCCACCTCGCGGGGCGCCCGCATGATCGGCGCGCCGGTGGCCGGCCTGCTGGTCGGCGTGCTGGGCGCGCTGCCGGTGCTGGCCGTGGACGCGGCGACGTTCGTCGTCTCGGCGGTGGTGGTGGCGCTGCTGGTGCCGCGCGGCCTGCGCCCGTCCACCGAGGACGACGAGGTGGAGACCGGCGGCTACTGGCGGCAGTTCGCCGCCGGGCTGCGCTTCCTGGTCCGGGAGCCGCTGCTGCGCGCCATGGTGCTGCTGGTGCTGGTCACCAACCTGTTCGACGCGGCCAAGAGCAACGTGCTGCTGCCGGTCGTCGCCGACCGCGAACTCGGCGGACCGGCCGCGTTCGGCCTGCTGGTCGGCGTGATGGGCGGCGGCGCGCTGATCGGCTCGCTGGTGTTCAGCGCGATCGGGCACCGGCTGCCGCGCCGGGCCACGTTCGTCACCGCGTTCGCGATCTGCGGCGCGCCACCGCTGTGGACACTCGCCGCCGCGCCGCCGCTGCCGGTGGTGGTCGCGGTCGTCGCGGTGGCCGGGCTGGCCGCCGGCGCGCTCAACCCGCTGATGGGCGCGGTGGAGCTGGAGCGGGTGCCGGCATCCATGCGGGCCCGGGTGTACGGCGTGATCGGCGCCGGCGCCTGGGCGGCGATGCCACTCGGGGCGCTCGGCGCCGGGCTGGCCGCCGACCGGTTCGGCCCCGCGTCCACGTTGGTCGTCATGGGCGCCTGCTACCTGCTGGTGGTGCTCACGCCGCTGCTGGGCGGGCCGTGGCGCACGATGGGCCGCCCGGTTCCGGCGACGCGCCGGCCGGAGCCGGAGGAAGCGCTCTCTTGACAGCGGGGTGGCTTCGTTCATACCTTCATCGAAGCCTATCTTTATAGTTTGTTTACCGTTCGGTGGGGCCGGCCGCCCGACGGTGGACGGACCCACCACCGCAGGAGGCACCCGTGCGCAGCATCCGAACCGTCGCCGCCCTGGCGACGGCGGCGGTCGGCCTCACCGCCGCCCTCACCACCGTCCCGAGCACCCCAGCGGTGGCCGCCCCCGGCGCGGTCACCTGGTCCGACGACTTCAACGGCCCGGCCGGCGCCGCCCCCGACGCGAGCAAGTGGCGCTACGACATCGGCGGCGGCGGTTGGGGCAACAACGAGCTGCAGTACTACACCAACAGCACCCGCAACGCCGCGCTCGACGGCAACGGCAACCTCGTCATCACCGCCCGCAAGGAGAACCCGGCCGGCTACGGCTGCTGGTACGGAAGCTGCCAGTACACCTCGGCCCGGCTGCTCACCAACGGCACGTTCGCCCAGGCGTACGGCCGGTTCGAGGCCCGCATCAAGATCCCGCGCGGGCAGGGGCTGTGGCCGGCGTTCTGGATGCTCGGCAACGACATCGGCAGCAACCCGTGGCCCAACAGCGGCGAGATCGACATCATGGAGAACGTCGGCTACGCGCCGTCCACCGTGTGGGGCACCCTGCACGGTCCGGGCTACTCCGGTGCCAACGGCATCGGCGCGTCCACGTCGCTGCCCGGCGGGCAGGCCCTCGCCGACGCGTTCCACACGTTCGCCGTGGACTGGGCGCCGGACTCGATCACCTGGTACCTCGACGGCGTGGCGTACTCCCGCAAGACGCCGGCCGACGCGGGCGGCAACCGCTGGGTCTTCGACCACCCGTTCTTCATGATCATGAACGTGGCTGTCGGCGGCAACTGGCCCGGCTCGCCGGACGGGAGCACCACGTTCCCGCAGACCATGACCGTCGACTACGTCCGGGTGCAGGCCTGGGACACCGGCGGCGGGGGCACCGGCGGGCCGATCGTCGGATACGGCAACAAGTGCGTCGACGTGGCCAGCGCGAACACCGCCAACGGCACCCCCGTGCAGCTCTGGACCTGCAACGGCACCGCCGCGCAGCGCTGGACGTGGAACGCCGACGGCTCGGTACGCGCGCTCGGCAAGTGCCTCGACGTGGCGTCCGGATCGACCGCCAACGGCGCCAAGGTGCAGCTCTACGACTGCAACGGCACCGGCGCGCAGAAGTGGGTCTTCAGCGCCGCCGGCGACATCGTGAACCCGCAGGCCAACAAGTGCCTGGACGCCACCGGGAACAGCTCGGCCGACGGCACCCGGCTGCAGATCTGGGAGTGCGGCGGCACCGCCAACCAGAAGTGGCGCCGCTGACCGTCAGGTGAGCCGGGGCGGGCGGCACTCACCGCCCGCCCCGGCCCCTCGCCCAGCCGACGAACCGCCGGTAGCGATCCCGCAGGCCCGGCACCGCCAGGTCGGCCGGGACGGGACGTGCTCCCGGCTCACCGCAGCCTCAGCGCGACCGCGCGCGCCTCCTCGTCGCTCAACGGCAGGAACCACAGGAACCGCCGTACGATCTCCGGCGGCTGCGGCCCGCCGGGACGCCCGCGCAGGTCACGGATCGCCCGCCGGGTCAACCGGACGAACTCCGGCAACAGCTCCGCCCGTCGCGCCGCGTCCGTCGGCGCGGACGTCCACGCCGGACACGGCCAGTCCGCGCCGCAGCCGTCGCAGACCCAGGCCGGACCGGCCGTCGAGTGCAGGGCGGTCGTCGCCGGCACCGTCCGCGACCCGGCCGGCTCCCCGGTGGGTACGTCCGGCCGCTCGACGCGCGTCTGGTCCTCCGCCATCGGACACCCCTCCGTCGCTCGGCGCACCGTCCACCAGAACCCTGCCGACCGTTGCGGACCCATCACACTGCGTTGCAGGATGGCGTCGGGATGATCGGGACGTTCGAGGGGGACTTCGGGATGAACCGTGCCGTGGCGGCGGCGATGTCCGAGGCCGGGCACACCGCCGAGAGCCTGGCCGAGCGGGTCGGTGTCGACCCGAAGACCGCGGCCCGCTGGGCGAGCCAGGGCCGGATCCCGCAGACCCGGCACCGCGCCCAGGTCGCCGAACTGCTCGGCCGGGACGCCGCCGAGTTGTGGCCGGACGCGCTCAAGCGCCGCGAACCCGCGTGGTTCCGCCCCTGGGCCGACATCGAACGCGAGGCACTGTCGCTCCGGACCTTCCAACTGGCCTGGATCCCCGGCCTGCTGCAGACGGAGGCCTACGCCCGGGCGACACTGGCGGGAGAGGCGTTGTCGGAGGCCGAGATCGCCGGCCTGGCCTCTGCCCGCATCGCCCGCCACGCCATCCTGCGTCGAGACCGCCCTCCGCTCCTGATCGCGGTCATCGACGAGTCCGTCCTCGGGCGAACCGCCGGCGATGACCGGGAGTTGATGGCCGAGCAGCTCGGCTACCTGGTGGAGTGCGCGACGCTGTCCGCGGTCCAGGTCTACGTCGTGCCGAGGTCGGCCGGCATGTATCCCGGGCTCGGCGGACCGTTCACCCTGGCCGAGTTGCCGGACGGCGGACGGGTCGCGCACGTGGACAGTCAGGCCCAGGCTCAGATCATCGAGAAAGCTGAGGACATTGCTACCCTGGAGCGGCGCTGGGAGCGGCTGCGCGGCGAGGCGCTGTCCAGGGCACACTCCCTCGACGTCATCAGAGAAGCGGCGCGTTCATGGGCATGACCGGTGCGCGGTGGCGCAAGAGCACGAAGAGCGGCAACAACGGCGGCGACTGCGTCGAGGTGGCCGACAACCTGACCTCGGTGGTCGGCGTGCGTGACTCGAAGGATCCGCGCGGGCCGGTCCTCGTGTTCGGGGCACCGGCCTGGCGGGCGTTCGTCGCGCACCTCGCGCGCCGGCGCTGACGCCGATGAGCGGGTACGCGCCGGAGCCCATCGACACCGCGCGGCTGGTCCTGCTGCCGCTGGCCGTCGCGCACGCCGACGAGATGGCCGTCGTGCTCGCCGACCCGGCGTTGCACACCTTCATCGGCGGCGAGCCGGCCGCGACGGCCGCGTTGCGCGCCCGCTACGAGCGGCTGGTGGCCGGCTCGCCCGACCCCGCCGAGTCGTGGTGCAACTGGGTGATCCGGCTCCGCGACGACGGCCGGCTGGCCGGCTTCGTCCAGGCCACTGTGACCGCAGCCGAAGGCCCGGCACGACACGCCGACACGGCGGGCGCCCGCGCGGTCGGGCACCGGCACCTCGACGACGCGACGCCGGTCGAAGCCGGGCCGGTCGCGGAGATCGCCTGGGTGGTGGGCACACCGTGGCAGGGGCGCGGAATCGCCACCGAGGCCGCCCGGGGCATGACCGGCTGGTTGGGACGGCGCGGTGTGCGTACCCTCGTGGCCCACGTCCATCCCGACCACCGCGCGTCGGCGGCGGTGGCCACCGCCTGCGGCCTCTCCCCCACCGACACCTGGCACGACGGCGAAGTGCGCTGGACCGGCCCGGCCACTCCCTGAGCCCGCGTCGATCTTGGAGTTGTGGCACCTCCGATAACTGTCTGAAGACGACATCTCCGGCGCCACAACTCCAAGATCGGCGACGGAAAGGGCGGGCGGGGCGAGGCGGGGCGGGGGCGGGGTCAGAAGGGGGCGTCTACCGCCAGGCGGCGGACCTGGGTGAGGTAGGGGTCGAGTTCGCCGACCTCGAAGCGGCAGGTGCCGATGACGTGCCAGAACTGGCCGCCCGGGTCGCCGTCGAGCTTGTAGCGGCCGTCGGGGCTCACCGCCGCCCAACCGTCCGGCAGGCCGATCAGGGTCGTGCGCAACTGCGCGTGCTCCGGGTCCGCCACGTCCCACAGCCGGACCGTGCCGTCGTCGCCGGCGCTGGCCAGCAGGCTGCTGTCCGGACTGAAGTGCACCGACCACACCCGCCGGGTGTGCGCGGCGAGCGTGCCGTGCCGGCGCCCGGTGACCGGGTCCCAGAGCCGGATCACCAGGTCGTCGCCAGCGGTGGCGAGCAGGTTGCCGTCCGGGCTGAACGCGCACGACCAGAGCCGCCCGACGTGCTCGGTGAGCACGGCGCGCCGCTCGCCGGTGGCCACGTCCCAGATCGCCGCCGTGCCGTCGTTGCCGGCGCTGGCCAGCAGCGTCCCCTCGCTGTTGAACCCGACCGAGTAGACCCGGTCGGTGTGGTGCTCCAGGGTCAGCCGGCAGGTGGCCGTGGCCGCGTCCCAGAGCCGGACCATCTGGTCGTCGCAGCCGGTGGCGATGGTCTCGCCGTCCGGGCTGAACGCCACCGTGCGCACCCGACCCCGGTGCGGGGTGAGCGTGGCGAAGTGCCGGCCGGTGCGGCGGTACCACAGGCGGACCGTGTCGTCGTCGTTCGCGGTCGCCAGGGCGTCGCCGTCCGGGCTGAACGCGACCGCCCAGACGTGGTCGGTGTCCACGTTGAGTTCCCGCTCGTCGGCGCCGGTGTCGGTGTTCCACAGGTGCACGCCGCCGTCGCCGCTGGGCGCGGCCACCAGCGGCTCGTCCGGGCAGAACACCACCGAGAGCAGGCGGTCGGCCGGGCTGGCGAGCTGCCGCAGCAGGCGGCCGGTACGCGGCTCCCAGAGCCGGATCACGCCGTCGTTGCCGCAGGCCGCCAACACCTCCCCGTCGTCGCGGAAGGAGAGCGCGGTGACCCGCCGGCCGTGCCCGCGCAGCGTCTGCTGGAGCTGCCCGGTGCGCACGTCCCACAGTCGGGTGGTGCCGTCGTTGCTGCTGGTCGCCACCTGGTTCTGGTCCGGCCGCCAGACCACCGGCCAGACCGAGCCGCGGTGCCGGGTCAGCTCGTGCCGCAGTTGACCGTCGTCGGTGTCCCAGAGCTGGATCGCGCCGTCGCTGGCGGCGGTGGCGAGCAGGCTGCCGTCGCCGTTGAACCGGACGCTGTAGATCGCGCCGCGCTGCCGGCCCAGCACCCGCACCGGGCGGCCGGTCTCCGTCTCCCACAACCGCAGCGCCCCGTGCGTGTCACCGGTGGCCATCAGCGTGCCGTCCGGGTGGATGTCGAGGGCGTACACGTCGGCCTCGTGACCGCGCGGCTGGCGCAGCAGCTCGCCGTCGGTGGCCCGGCGGATCCACACCCGGCCGTGCTGCCCGACGGCGGCCAGCAGCCGCCCGTCCGGCGAGTGCACCACCCGGTAGACCACCTCCGGCTCGCGCACCTCGAACGCGAGCCGGCCGGTGTGGATGTCCCAGCCGCGCACCGTGCCGGCGCTGTCCGCCACCACCACCCGCCGGCCGTCCGGGCTGAACGAGGTGCCCCAAATCGGCGCGTCGTGCCCGGGCCACTCGTGGCGCAGCCGGGCGGTGCGGGTGTCGAAGAGCCGCACCACGCCGGCCGCGTCGCCGACCACCAGCCGACCCCGGCGCCCGTCGGTGAGCAGCGGCCACACCCAGCCCGCGAAGACGTCCTCGATGACGTGCCGCACGTCGCCGTGGTCGGCGTCCCACAGCCGTACGGTCAGGTCGGCCGCGCCGGTGACGAGCTGGTGCGAGGCGTCGTCGTAGCGGACCGCGTAGACCCGGGACCGGTGGCCCTGGAGGGTCCGCACCGGCAGCCCGGTGGCCGTGTCGCAGAGCAGCACACCGCCGTCGTCGCTGCCCACCGCCAGCACCGCGCCGTCCGGGCTGTAGGCGACCGGCACCGGCAGCCGGCCCACCTCGAAGCCGTAGCCCACGCCCACCGCGGGCGGGGCCAGGCCCGGCGCCACCGGCCGGCCCGGCGCGACGACGGCGCCGCGCAGCTCCGGGGCACGCAGCAACGTCGGGTCGGCGCTCACGTCAATCAGGGCGGTGCGGTGCCAACTGCTGCCGGTGATCCGCGCCCCGCGCAGGTCGGCCCGGAACAGCCGGGCGCCGGCCAGCTCCGCGTCGCGCAGGTCCGCGCCGGCGAGGCGGGCCTGGTCCAGGCGGGCCCCCCGCAGCCGGGCGTGCTCCAGCCGCGCCTCGGTCAGGTTCGTGGCCACCAGCCGGGTGTCGGTCAGGTCCGCGCCGGTCAGGTCGGCGCCGGCCAGCTCCCGGTGCGACAGGTCCTCGCCGCGCAGCACCGCGCCGCGCAGATCGGCCCGGTCGGGCAGGCGCAGCCGGGCGCTGAGCCGCAGCGCGTTGGCGCGCAGCGTCTCGCCCGCCGACTCGTCGCCGAGCACCCGCGCCGTCCACGCCGTGCACCGGGCCGGGTCGGCGAGGTCGCCGAGAAACTCCACGGCCAGCGCGGACAGCGACCGCACCGCCAGCGCCGCCGGCTCCTCGCCCCGGTTGAGCTGGTCGGCGACCCCCTCCGCGACCAGCCACTCCATCACCGAGGTGTGGATGAAGCCGAACAGCCCGTCGTCGGTGCGGACCAGCAGGCTGCCGGCGCCGACCGCGTGGGTGGCCTGCGGCCCGGACAGCCGCGAGTCGGCCCGCCCGGCGAGCTGGCCGGTGGACTCGGCCAACTCGGCCAACCGGAGGTAGGACTCGCCGCTCTCCCAGAGCTGGAACGCCAGCCGGCTCACCGCCTGCCACATCTCCGGCCGGCGCAGGCTGACCGGGGCGCCCGGGATGCCCTGGGTGCGCCGCTCCTCGAAGTCCAGCCAGGACTCCAGGATCTCCCGGTAGAGCGCGGCGGCGCTGAACGTGCCGCCGGCCCCGGCCACCGCCGCCAACCGCCCCTCGTCCAGGTTGGCGATGAAGCCGAGCATGCGCGGGTTGCGGGAGAGGCCGAGCAGGTCCTTGACCCCGCCGAGCAGGCTCATCCGCTCCCGCGCGGCCTGCTCGTCGCCGCCGTAGCGGTTGCGCAGGAACGTCTCGATCTGGCCGGGGGTGAAGTCCTCCACCGCCAGCACCCGCCGGTGCGGCAGCAGGCCGACGCGCTCGCCCAGCGCGGTCAGCACCTGCGAGTTGGTCTTGAAGTGCTGGGTCCGGCTGCTCACCACGATCTTCGCCGCGCCCTCGGCGGCCTGGAGCAGCGTCTCCAGGTGGTCGGCCGCCCGGTCGTAGGTCACCCGGGCCACCAGCTCGTCGAACCCGTCGAAGAGCAGCACGATGCGACCCTGCCGCAGCATGTAGCGGAACGCCTTGAGGTCGATCACCTGCTCGCCGTGGTTGGCCAGGTGCGCGGCGACCAGACCGTCGACGGAGTGCGCCTTGTCCAACGCGCGCAGCTCCACCAGGATCGGGATCAGGTCGGGCGCGGCGGTGGGCAGCCGGCGGGCCACCTCGCGCAACGCGAACGTCTTGCCCCGGCCGAAGTCGCCGAGCACCAGCACGAACCGGCCGTCCGGAGCCGAGACGGTCTCCAGCAGCTCGTCCACCACGTCCTCGCGGACCCGCTGGTCGGCGCCGACCAGGTGCCGGTAGCGCTGCGGCACGTACTGCCCGGGTGGGTAGAGCCGGTCGGCCTGCAGCCGGGCGGTCTGCGCGGCGACGTAGTCGCGCAGGTCGAGCAGGCCCTGGAACTCGGTCAGGTGCAGCACCCGCACGCCGCGCCGCTGCGCCTCCTCGGCCAGCCCGCGCGGCACCCGGTCGCCGTCGTAGACCAGCTCGGAGGCGATGTCCGGGTCGGTGGCGTGCACCCGGCGGGCGAACCGGTCCACGTCGTCCGGACCGGGCGTGCCCACGTGCGCGCCGACCCGCTGCTGCCGGACCACCCCGTCGGAGCGGTAGCTGACGTAGAGGTGCGGCGGGTCGGCCTCCACCCGGCGCACCACCACCCGGTCGTAGCGGGCCTCGCACACCTCGGCGAGCCGGTCGAGCAGCCGCTCCACCGGCGCCACCGGCGTGCCGGCGGCGACCGCGGCCTCGCCCTGGGTGGCGCCCTCGACCACGGCGGGACGGCGCGGGTCGGGCACCTGCGCCGGGCCGGACGCGCCGAACGTCGCGTCGGCGCGGGGCCACGCCACCGCGGTCGACTCGCCGACGTCGAGGCGGTCGTCGCGGCCGAGCACCCAGCGGGTCATCCCGTCCCCGCCGAGGCGCAGCACCTGGGCCCGGCCGTCGCGCGGGGCGGCGGCCAGCGGCACCACCGGGTCGGCCCGGCCGGCCGGCGCGGCGTCGGAGAGCAGCAGGTTGAGCATCGGGCCGACCAGCCGGTTGACCGAGCCGCGGTCGCGCAGCGACACCCGGTCCGGCGGGGCCTCGTCGGCGTACGGGCTGCGCGGGCCGGGCGCGTGCGCCATCGCGCCCAGCCGCAGCCAGCCGGACTGCTGGTAGTGGCGCAGCCGCTGGGCGAACCAGCTCGACTGCGCCTCGCCGAGGAAGCCGTAGCGGTCCTCCTCGCGGTGGGTGATGGCGATGGTGGAGTTCAGCCCGGCCACCACCACCCGCAGGTCGGGCACGCCGAACAGGGTCCACGGCTGCTCGCTGTCGAAGATCCGGTCCTCCAGGCCCTGGAACAGGTCGTCGAAGAGGCGCGCGTAGTGCCGCCACTTCGGCCAGTAGGGCGGCTGCGGGTCCACGTCGTCGGCCTCGCAGGTGGCGAAGTAGGCCCGGCAGGCGGCCATCGTCACGTCGCGCGGGCCGGGCACCACGACCAGGCGGTGCGGCTCCAGGCCGAGCAGCACCCGCAGCCCGGTGAGGAAGCTCAGCGCGTCGGAGAACTCGCGCGGGCTGCCCGACTCGGTCAGGTTGCCGGCCACCACCAGCAGGTCCGGCCGGGGCACCCCGTCGTTCATCAGCAGCGTCAGGTCACCCATCAGGTGCTCCTGCAGCTCGCCGGGGGTGACCGGGGCGCCGGGCTCGATCACGCCCCGACCGAAGCGGGGCCCGCCGACCTGGAGCACGGTGACCGTGTCGCGGGCCGTCGGCGGCGCGGTCGCGGCGGGCGGGAACGGCGGCGGGTTGATCGGGGTACGCCGGGGGCGGCGCTGCGCGGGCGCGCCGGCGACGGGCGCGCCCAGCACGTCGGCGGGGTCGTCGAGGTGCAGCGGGAACACCGGCTGGCGCATCGGCTTGGCCCGGCCGTCGAGGGTCTCCCGGATCCGGTTGAGCACCCGGGCGCGCGCCTGGGCGGGATCGTCCACACCGACCAGGTCGACGTAGGTGATGGTGGCGAGCAGGCCGTCGATCGGGCAGTCCTCCACCCGCACGGTGACCAGCTTGTTGCCGGTGCCGTCGGGGTCGGCGCGCAGCGCCGCCTGCCACTCCAGCTTGCCGTACGTCGAGTGCAGGTAGCGTTCGGACAGCACCGCCACCACCACCTCGGCCTCGCGGACCCCGCGGTCCATGAAGTCGATGAAGTTGGTGCCGGCGACGAAGTCCCACGCCTGCAGCAGGGTGCGGTAGCCGGCGGCCTCGAACTCCCACGCCAGCCACGTCGCCCACCGTTCGTCGGCGGGCGAGTAGCTGATGAAGAAGTCGATGGGGCGGTCGGACCGGGTGGGGTGCGCGCCTACAGCCACCTGGTCATTATGACCACCGACGGTCAACAGATCGACACCCTCGGCAGCTCGGAACGTCGAGAGCGTCGGGCCGGACCGGGCCGGGCCGGGTGTGCGAGGATCAGCGTTCGTGGAGACCGTCGGCGACCCGCCGTCCGCCGCGCCGCACCGGCCCCGCCGGCGGCTGCACGTGCTCGACTGGATCGCGATCGCGCTGGCCGTCGTGGGCGTGCTCTGCGTGCTCACCGGCCTGCTCCCGCGCGCCGACGCCGAGGCCACCGTACGCCGGATCGCGCCCATCCTGATCTTCCTCGGCACGGTGGTGGTGCTGGCGGAGCTGACCGCGGTGGCCGGCGTGTTCGACGCGCTCGCCGCCCGGGTGGCGATCACCGCCCGGGGCAGTTTCCGGGCGCTGTTCTGGCTCTGCGTCGGCTTCGCGTCGGTGACCACGATCGCGCTCAACCTGGACACCACGGCGGTGCTGCTGACGCCGGTGATGATCGCCCTGGCCCGGACGTTGAACGTGCCGCCGACGCCGCTGGCCATGACCACGGTCTGGCTGGCCAACACCGCGAGCCTGCTGCTGCCGGTGTCCAACCTGACCAACATCCTGGCCAGCGACCGGATCGGGCTGGACCCGGTGCCGTGGTCGGCCCGGATGTGGTGGCCGCAGCTCGTCGCCATCGCGATCACCATGCTGCTGCTGTGGTGGTGGTACTGGCGACCGGCCCGCGCCGGGGCCGATCCGTTCGTCCCGCCGTCGCCGTACGTGCCGCCGGACCGCCTGCTCTACCGGACCGCGCTGCTGGCCTGCCTGCTCTTCGTCGCCGGGGTGCTGGCCGGGGTGGAGATCGGCATCGCCTCCGGGGTGGCCGCCGCGATCCTGGTGGCCGGCTTCGCGGTGCGGGCCCGGCACCGGCTGCGCGCGGCGCTGGTGCCGTGGCGGCTGCTGGTGTTCGTCACCGGGCTGTTCCTGGTGGTGCAGACCATCGGCCGGCACGGCCTGGACACGGTGATGGGCGCGCTGATCGGCACCGACCCGGGCGCGGAGGGCGCGCTGCGGGCGGGCGCGGTCGGCGCGCTGTTCAGCAACGCGGTCAACAACCTGCCGGCGTACGTGGCCGGCGAGGCGGTCATCGCCGCCGACCGGCACACCCAACTGCTGGCGCTGCTCATCGGCACGAACGTCGGCCCGCTGGCCACGCCGTGGGCGTCGCTGGCCACGCTGATCTGGTACGAACGCTGCCGGGCGGCCGGGTTGACGGTGCCGCTGGGCCGGTTCGTGGCGACCAGCGCCGCGCTGGCCGCGCTCGCCACCGCGTTCACCGTGGCCGCGCTGCTGGTCGGGCCGGGCGCCTGACGTCGGCCGGTCACCGCCGCCACGGCCGGCGGGCCGCGTAGAGCAGCGCGCTCCCGGCGAAGAACCCGGCGCTGAGCGCCAGCCAACGACCGAGCAGCGGCTCCGGGGCCAGGCCGGTGGCCGCCGCGTAGGTGCCGTCGCCGAGCCCGAGCACGCCGGGCAGGTAGACCAGGAACAGCAGCGCCGACCCGAGCGCCGGGACCCGGACGTGGTTGCGCAGCGACCGGCCGGCGCGTCCCAGCAGCCGGTCCGCCGCCGCGTACGCCGGGAACAGCACCAGGTCGTGGGCGACCGCCGCGCCGACGAACCAGAGCAGCATCCGGCCAGCGGTCGGCTCGCCGGCCAGCCGCAGCGCGACCCAGCCGGTCACCGTGAAGCAGCCGAGCAGGAGCAGCAGGTGACCTGGCCCCGCGCCGTACGCCCGCCGGAGGTCAGCCATCGAACACGATCTCCGCCACCCACTTGGTGCAGTGCACGCCGGGCAGCGCGGGCACCACGACCCGGGCCGGGAAGCCGTGGTCGGGGCTCAGGTCGACGCCGTTGACCCGCAGCGCCAGCAGCGCGTCCGGGTCGGTCACCTGGCCACCGTGCAGGGTGGCCCGGCTGAACAGGCCGCCGCGCTCCAGCGAACCGACCCGCGCGGCGGTCAGACCGGTCGCGCCGACCAGCGCGGCGAGGTCACGCAGGCGTACCCCGGTCCAGGTCTGCGACGTGGACCAGCCCTCCACGCAGGCGATCGGCAGCGTGGCGGTGTGCTGCGGCAGCGCGAGCAACCCGACCCGGTCCAGCGTGACGACGCGATCCCCGGCCCGCAGCGACAGCCGCCAGCCCGCGCCGGCGCGCTCGGCCGTGACACCGGCCGCCGCCGCGGTGCGGTTCACCGGGAAACCGGTCGGCCCGTCGCCCACCCGCCGGCCCCGGGGCAGCAGCAGCGCGGTGCGCCGCAGCGCGTCCACGCTCTGCCCCACGGTCAGCGCGGCCAGCAGCAGCGCGCCGCCGCCGGTCAGCGCCAGCACCCCGCGGCGGCTCGTCGTCGCCGGGCCGGGCCGGCGGGCCACCAGGCCGTCCGGATCCGACGGCTCTGGCGCGGTCCGCTCCACCGGGGTACGCGCGAAGCCCGGCCCGCGCAGCGCGGTCACCATCCGGGGCAGCTTGATCGCCACGTGCGCCACCAGCGCCACCGTGAAGATCCACGCGCCGTACCAGTGCGCGGTGTAGAAGTCGAAGCCGAACAGGTACGCGTACTGGACGTTGAGCAGGCCGGTGACGCTCTGGAACAGGATGCCGCCGACCAGCAGCAGCAACGACAGCCGCTCCAGCACCTGCGCGACCGAACGGGCCGGCGGCCAGGCGAACAGCTTCGGCACCACCGACCAGAGCTTCGCCAGCACCACCGGCACCAGCACGATGCCGAGCGTCACGTGCAGCCCCTGGGTGACGCGGAACAGCCACGCCGGCCGGGTCGGCCAGTCGAACACCGGCGGGTGCAGCCATCCCACGTCGCGGGGGAACGCCTGGTCGAAGCGGGGCCCGTAGGCGATCCAGTCGAGCAGCCCGGTGACCACCACCAGCGGCAGCGCGGCCAGCAGCACCGCGCCGAGCACCGAGGTCAGCCACGGCCCGCGTACCGGGCTGCGCCAGGCCCGCTCGACGGCGTCCACGCCGGGCGGCCGGTGCCGGTCCAGGGCGCGCCAGAGCCGGGCCGGCACGGCGTACCTCGGCTCGTGCGGCGGTGGGGCGTCGGTGGTCACGGGATGGGACGCTAGACCGCGCCGGCGGCCGGCGACGGCGTTTGCCGCATTACCGAAGCCTTACCGCCGCGGTCCCTTACGGACCGCTGACGTCCGGCGCGAACCGACCACCCACCCGGGCCGGGTGCCCTAGCGTCAGCGGGTATGCGGGTACTGGTCACCGGCGCGGCCGGGTTCATCGGATCGCAGATCGCCGACCTGCTCGCGGCCGAGGGCCACCAGCCGGTCTGCCTGGACGCCCTGCTGCCGCAGGCGCACGGCGGGGAGCTGCCGGAGTGGTCCCGCCGGCACGACCCGGTGGTCGGCGACGTGCGCGACGGCGAGCTGCTGGACCGGCTGCTGTCCGGCGTGGACGCGGTCTGCCACCAGGCGGCCATGGTCGGGCACGGCCTCGACCCGTCCGACGCGCCCGACTACGCGGCGCACAACGACCTCGGCACGGCCGCGCTGCTGGCCGCCATGCACCGCGCCGGGGTACGCCGGCTGGTGCTGGCCAGCTCGATGGTGGTCTACGGCGAGGGGCGCTACACCTGCGACCGGCACGGCGTGGTCCGTCCCGCCCCGCGACGCGCCGCCGACCTGGCCGCCGGCCGGTACGACCCGACCTGCCCCGACTGCGGCGCCACGCTCACCCCGGCGCTGGTGCCCGAGGACGCGCCGCTGGAGCCGCGCAGCACGTACGCGGCCAGCAAGCTCGCCCAGGAGCACTACGCCGCCGCGTGGGCCCGGCAGACCGGCGGCGGGGTGTGGGCGTTGCGCTACCACAACGTGTACGGCCCCCGAATGCCCCGCGACACCCCGTACGCCGGGGTGGCCTCGCTGTTCCGCTCCGCGCTGGCCGGCGGGCGCGCGCCCGTCGTGTTGGAGGACGGCCGCCAGCGGCGGGACTTCGTGCACGTCACCGACGTGGCGAGGGCGAACCTGCTGGCGCTGGCCGCGCCGCCGCCCGACGGCCTGGTGCCGGTGAACGTCTGCTCCGGTGAGCCGCACACGGTGGGCGACCTGGCCGCCGCGCTGGCGGCGGCCATGGCCGGCCCCGCGCCGGTGGTGGCCGGCGGCGCCCGGGCCGCCGACGTCCGGCACGTGGTCGCCGACCCCACCCGCGCCCGCGAGTTGCTGGGCTACACCGCGAGGGTCACCTTCACCGACGGCGTGACCGCCTTCGCCACCGACCCCAACGCGCCCCCGCCACCCACCTGACCCCCACCCCACCTGACCCCGCCCCGACCCCACCCCGCCCCGCCCCGCCCCACCGCATCGTCGATCTTGGAGTTATGGCACCTCCGATATGGGTCTAACACGACATCCTGGGCGCCACAACTCCAAGATCGGCGAGTCACGCACGATCAGTCCGGTGAGCGCCGCGTGCAGAGCGCTCGCGGGCCGGAGAGCGCCCCGCGATATTCCCGCGGCGCTCGGGTGGAACGCGATGGGTGCCTGCGATGGGGCTCGGACATCCATGGCGTTCCAGTCACACCTCGGCGGCTTGGTTGGTGGAACGCGATGGGTGTCTGGGAGGGCTTGCAACACCCATCGCGTTCCAGTCACGCCCCGGCGACGTGTCGGGTGGAACGCGACGGGTGTCTGGTGGACGGAGGGCAGGGCTGGGTGTTCGGCTGGGTGGGTGGGTGGGTGGGTGGGTCAGGAGACGGTGAGGAGGAGGTGGTTGACGAGGAGGGCGGTCAACGCCTGGGCGGCCAGCCAGCGGCGCCGCGTCGACGGGGGCAGGTGGGCCACGGCGACGAGCAGCCAGACCACGAACGGCAGCCAGATCCGCTCCACCTCGGCCTTGCTCATCCCGGACAGGTCGGCAACGGTCACCACCAGCGCGGCGGCGGCCGGCAGCAGCACCGTCGGGCCGAGCCGGACCACCCGCCGTGCCCGGACGACCCACGTCGCCGACCCGTCGACGGATGGCGACGCGTCCACGGCGGACCAGGCGACGCGGGCCGCGACGGCGGTCCGGCGCAGCGCGGGGCCGAGCACCGGCCCGGTGGCGAGCAGCAGCGCGGCCAGGTTCGCCCAGACCCAGTACGCGTACGGGCGGTCCGCCGCCCAGCCCTGGTAGTAGCGCTCGACGACCCGGTCGTACCCCTCCCACCAGTGGAACCCGGCCAGCACGAACAGCGCCGTGACGGCGGCGACACCGGCGGCCGCCGCGAGCAGGGTCGCCCGGTGACGGTCGCGCCGCAGTGCCAGCACGGTCACCGCCAGCGCCCCGACCAGCACGAACCCGTACGACAGGTGCAGCGCGAAGCCGAGCAGCAGGCCACCGGCCAGCGCGGCGCGCGGCCCGCGTACCGCCAGCAGCGCCAGTCCGGCGGCGACCACGCCGGTGAACACCGCGTCGGCGGAGGCGCCCAGCCACACCGCGCCGGGCAGCAGCACCAGGAACGGCAGCACCGCGCGGGCCGCGTCGGCGGCGCCCAGCGCGCGCAGGGTGACCGGCACGGTGACGACGACGGTGGCCCCGACCAGCACGCAGCACAGCGCGGCGGCGGTGCCACCGCCGAGCCCGATCCGGTCCAGCCAGACGAACACCAGCAGCGCGCCCGGCGGGTGCCCGGCGGTGTGGGTGGACCAGGAGTCGGGCTGGAAGTCCAGGATGCGGGCGGTGAAGCCGGCCAGCATGGCCGGGATGTCGGTCACCCCGGGCACCTCGTGCAGGTACTCCGCCTGCGGGGTGAGTCGCCGGGTCAGCCCGGCGGACCAGCCGTCCACCAGGGCCAGTGCCAGCGTCCAGGCCACCGCGGCCAGCCAGCCGGCGGCCAGCAGCGGCCCCCACCGCGCGGTGCGCGACCAGCGCAGCCCCGGCCCGAGCACGACCAGCGCGACCACCACCGCGAGCGGCGTACCCCAGCCGACGTGCGGTCGCCAGGTGGCGTACAGCGGGGCGGCGTCGGCGTGCAGGCCGACGCCGCGCCGGTTGAGCACCAGGCCGACCACGACGGCGGCGGCGAGCAGCACCGCCTCGACGGCGACCGCGACCAGGTCGCCCCGGCGTGGGGGCCCGGCGCGGTTCGCGGTGGGGGCGCGGCGCAGGGTGGGTGCGGTTCTCATGACGACCGCACGGTACGGCCCGCCGGCGTCGCCCGGGACGCCAACCGCCGACGTGTCACGGGACGGTAAGAAGTGCCTGCTCGGTAAGGGTTCCGTAAGCACGATCGGGGCTCCTGCGGGCCGCTGCCGGCCTAGCGTCGGCGGCATGCGGACACAGATCGACGTGGTGCTGCCGTGCCTGGACGAGGCCGCCGCCCTGCCCGGGGTGCTGGGCGCGCTGCCGCCCGGCTACCGGGCGATCGTGGTGGACAACGGCTCCCGGGACGGCTCGCCCGAGGTGGCGGCCCGGCTCGGCGCCCGGGTGGTACGCGAACCCCGCCGCGGTTACGGCGCGGCCGTGCACACCGGCCTGGAGGCCGCCGAGACCGACCTGGTCTGCGTGCTGGACGCGGACGGCTCGTTCGATCCCGGCGAGCTGCCGGCGCTCGTCGCCCCGGTGGCGGCCGGCACGGCCGACCTGGCGGTGGGCCGTCGCCGCCCGGTGTCCACCGGCGTCTGGCCGTGGCACGCGCGGGCCGGAACCGCGCTGGTCGCCGCGTTGCTGCGGCAGCGCGGGGTGCCGTTGCGCGACCTCAGCCCGATCCGGGTCGCCCGACGCGCGGACCTGCTCGCGCTCGGGGTCACCGACCGGGCGTTCGGCTACCCGCTGGAGTTGATGATCCGCGCGGCGGCGGCCGGCTGGCGGATCCACGAGCGCGACGTCCGCTACGCCCCGCGCGCCGCCGGCACGAAGTCCAAGGTGTCCGGCTCGGTACGCGGCACGGTCCGGGCCACCCGCGACTTCCTCACCGTGCTGCGCACCGTGGACGGCCGGCGGTGACCGTCCTGCTGGTGGTGGCGAAGGCCCCGGCGCCGGGCGCGGTGAAGACCCGGCTCTGCCCGCCGGCCACCCCGGAGCAGGCGGCCCGGATCGCCGCCGCCGCGCTGCGCGACACCCTGGACGCGGTGGCCGCCACCCGGGGCGTACTGCCGGTGCTGGCGCTGGCCGGGCGCCTGACCGACGCCGAGGACGGCACGGACCTGGCCGCCGCGGTCGCCGGGTGGCCGGTGCTGCCGCAGCGCGGTGACGGCCTGGCCGATCGGCTCGCCCACGCGCACGCAGACGTGGCCGACGCGTACCCGGGGCGGCCGGTGCTGCAGATCGGCATGGACACCCCGCAGCTCACCCCGGGGCGGCTGGCCGCCGCCGTACACCGGTTGTCCGCGCCCGGCACCGACGCGGTGCTCGGGCCGGCCACGGACGGCGGCTGGTGGGGGCTGGGCCTGCGCGACCCCCGGTCGGCGGCGGCGCTGCGCGGCGTGCCGATGTCCACCGCCGACACCGGCCGTTTCACCCACGCCGCGCTGGTCGGGCGCGGCCTGCGGGTCGGCGCGTTGCCGACGCTGCGCGACGTGGACGACTGGTCCGACGCGCTGGTGGTGGCCCGGGCCGCACCCGGCGGCCGCTTCGCCCGCGAGGTCGCCGCGCTGCGGCCGACGCTGGTAGGTCGCCCGTGAGCGCGAGGAGTGAGCCGGGGTTGCGAGCCCCGCAGTCGCGAACCGACGCCGGCACCGTGAGCGCGAGGAGTGAGCCGGGGTTGCGAGCCCCGCAGTCGCGAACCGACGCCGACACCCTCAGCGCGGGGACCGAGCGGGTACGGGTGGACGGGTTCGGCGGCGCGCTGCGGCGGCGGGCGGGCGCCCACTGGCTGGTACGGGCCGACGGGGTTCGCCGCCGGCTGCCGGTGGACCGGTGGCACGGTCCGGCGGAGGCGGCGACCGCCGCGTTGGTGGCCCGGTGCCAGGGGCCGACGCTGGACCTGGGTTGTGGGCCGGGGCGGGTGGCCGCGGCGCTGACCCGGGCCGGCGTCACCACCGTCGGGGTGGACGCCTGCCCACGCGCGGTCGCGTTGACCCGGTCGCGGGGCGCCGTCGCGGTGCGGGCGGACCTGTTCGCGCCGCTGCCCGCCGAGGGCCGGTGGCGGCACGTGGTGTTGCTGGACGGCAACATCGGCATCGGCGGCGACCCGGAGCGGCTGCTGCTGCGGTGTCGGGAGCTGCTGCGCCCGGACGGCACCGTGCTCGTCGAACTGGACCCGCCCGGCAGCGGCGCCTGGCGGGGCCAGGCCCACGTCGTCTCCGGCCGGCGGCGGGGGCCCAGTTTCGGCTGGGCGTGGCTGGACACCCGGGCGGTGCACGCGCCGGCCGCCGCGGCCGGGCTGGTGGTGCGGGACCTGCGCCCGGACGGTGGTCGCTGGTTCGCGGAGCTGGCCGTCGCCTGAACCGGCCGGGCGGAAATCTGCTACGGCCTAGCTCCGCGCAGCCGCTAGCGTGCCCCGCATGACCCCGACCCTGCACTTCTTCGCCGACCCGGGCGAGTTCCTCACCGTCGCCGGCGACCATCTGGCCGCCGACCCGGTGGTCAACACCGTGGTCGCCTCCGTCGCGCACCGGATGGCCGCCCGCCGGGCCGAGGGGGTCGAGCTGCCGGCGGACGACTGGTGGCTGGTGGTCCGGGACGGCTCCGGGGCGGTGGTCGGGGCGGGCATGCGGGCGGCGCCGTTCCCGCCGCGCCCGCCGTTCCTGCTGCCGATGCCGGCGGAGGCGGCGGTCGCGTTGGCCCGCACCTGGCACGAACGCGGCGAGCAGGTGTCGGCGGTCAACGGGGCACTGCCCGCGGCCCGCGAATGCGCCGCCGAGCTCGCGCGCCTGGGCGGCGGCCTGGTGGAGGTCGCCCAGCACACGCGGCTGCACGAGCTGGACACGGCGGTGCCGCCCGCGCCGGCGCCGGGCGCGCTGCGGGTGGCCGGCGAGGGCGACGTCGACCTGGTCGCCGCGTGGTTCGACGCGTTCATGGCCGACGCCGACGAGCAGGCGGGCCGCCCGCGCGGCGCCAGCGCCCACGAGACACCCGACCGGGACGACCTGCTGCGGCGGATCCGGAGCGGCCGGGTCTGGTTCTGGACCGACCCGGCGGGCCGGCCGGTGCACCTCACCGCCGCGAACCCGACGGCGTTCGGCGTCGCCCGGGTGGGACCGGTCTACACGCCGCCGCAGGAGCGCGGCCGGGGGTGGGCCGGCAACGCGGTCGCCGAGGTGAGCCGGCTGCTGCGGGCCGAGGGCGCGCGGGTGTGCCTCTTCACCGACCAGGCGAACCCGACGTCGAACCGGCTCTACGCCCGGCTCGGCTTCCGGCCGGTGGTGGACATGGCCAACCTCGTGGTCGTCCCCTCCTGAGTGTCGGCCGGGCTCAGTCGTCGAGGCCGAGCGCGGCGAGCCGGCGCGGGTCGGCGACCACGTCCACGGCGACGATCCGCCCGCCTGCGACGGTGAACGCCATCACCGACAGTGTCCGGCCGCCGGCGCGGACCAGCACCCCGGCGGCGCCGTTGACCAGCACCGGCCGGGCGTACGGGAAGAGGCGGCCGAACGTGGTGGCCTGCGCGGCGACCTCCCGCGCGCCGGTGAGCACGGTCGTGTGCCGGGCGCGGGCGGTCCCGCCGTCGGAGCGCAGCACCACGTCCGGGTGGAGCACCGCGATCAGCGCGTCGAAGTCGCCCTCGCGGGCGGCGGCCAGGAACGCGTCCACCACCGCCCGCTGGCGGGCCAGGTCCTTCTCCGGCGCGGGGGCCTGCCCGCGTACCCGGCGGCGGGCCCGGCTGGCGAGCTGCCGGGCCGCCGCGGGCGAGCGGTCGACCAGGGGGCCGATCTCGTCGAACGGCACGCCGAACATGTCGTGCAGCACGAACGCGAGCCGCTCGGTCGGGTTGAGCGTGTCCAGCACCACCAGCAGCGCCAGGCCCACCGAGTCGGCGAGCACCGCGGCGTGCGCCGGGTCCGCGTCCGGCTGCGGCGTCTCGACCACCGGGTCGGGCAGGCGTACGTCCAGCGGGTCCTCCCGGCGGGCGGTGCGCGAGCGCAGGATGTTCAGGCCGACCCGGGCCACCACGGTGGTCAGCCACGCGTCCAGGTTGTCGATCTCGTCGGTGTCGGTGCGGGCCAGCCGCAGCCAGGTCTCCTGCACGGCGTCCTCGGCCTCGGTCAGCGAGCCGAGCAGCCGGTACGCCACCGCGCGCAGGCGCGGCCGCTCCCGTTCGAACCGCTCCGCCAGCCGGGTGTCGCCGTCCATCGCCGCCTCCCTCTCCTCACCCTCCCGACCCGGGACGCGCCGCCGACGTGACGGTGTATGTCGCCGGTCACATCGGTCACATCGGGGCCACCGCCCGGGTCGACCGGTCAGGCAACCGATCCCGGGAGGACGACATGCACACCCCCATCCTGGTCACCGGCGGCACCGGCACGCTCGGCCGGCACGTCGTACCGCTGCTGCGCGCGGCCGGGCACCCGGTCCGCGTGCTCAGCCGGCGCGGCGGCCCGCCCGGCGACGGCGTCACCCACGTCACCGCCGACCTGCTCACCGGCGCCGGCCTGGAACCGGCGCTGCGCGGCGTGACCACCGTGCTGCACCTGGCCGGCGGCGCCAAGGGCGACGACCGGGTCGCCGCCAACCTGGTCCACGCCGCCCGGCGGGCCGGGGTGACTCATCTGGCGCACGTCTCGGTGACCGGCGCCGACCGGGTGCCGCTGGCCTGGCTGCGGTCCAAGCGCGACGCCGAGCGGGCGGTGGCCGACTCCGGCCTGCCGTGGACGGTGCTGCGGGCCGCGCAGTTCCACGACCTGGTGCTGACCATGCTGGCGGCGATGACGAAGCTGCCGGTGGTGCCGGTCCCCGGCGGCCTGCGGCTGCAACCCGTCGACGCCGCCGAGGTGGCCGCGCGGCTGGTGGAGCTGACCCTCGGCACGCCGGCCGGCCTGGTGCCCGACCTGGCCGGGCCGGGCACGCACGGCCTGGACGAGCTGCTGGCCGGCTACCTGGCGGCGACCGGGCGGCGGCGGTTGCGGCTGCCGGTGCGTCTTCCCGGCCGGGCCGGGCGCGCCTACCGCGACGGGGCGAACCTGGCCCGGCCGGGCGCGACGCGGGGCGTCCGCACCTGGGACGACTTCCTGGCCGAGCGGCTCGGGCGCGGTGTCGGTGGCGTGCCTACCAGCCCACCGAGTCGAGGCTGACCGGGGTGAGCCGGCGCACCTGCGGCTCGATCCACTGTGCCGCGGTGACCAGCTTGACCAGCCGGTCGATCGTCTCCGGCGGGCCGGCCACGAAGCTGCGCTGGTCCGCCGGGGCGCCGTACCGGTCGTCGAACGTGCCGCCGTCCAGCGCGCGCACGGCCATGCCGGCCTCGGCGGCCAGCAGCATCCCGGCCGGCAGGTCGACCGCCTCGGGGCGGTAGCCGACGATCCCGTCGATGTCGCCGCGGGCCAGCATCACCCAGGCCAGCAGCGGCGCCCACAGTTGCAGCACGCGGCGGGCGGTGGTGTCCAGGACGACCTTCAACGCGCGGGCGGTGCTGTCGTCGCGGCGGACCCCGTGGCCCTGGGTCCAGGCCAGCACCGGCGCGGCCGGCACCGGCCGGTGGGCGGCGCGCAGCGGGCGTCCCGCCGGGTCGGAGCCGTGCACGAAGGCACCCTGGCCGCGCACCGCGGACCAGGTCCGGCCGGCGATCGGGTCGTGCACCACCCCGAGCACCGGGGAGCCGTGCTCGCACAGCGCGATGCCGACCACGTACGCGGGGAGGCCGATCGCCACGTTGTTGGTGCCGTCGAGCGGGTCGACCAGCCACGCCCAGGTGGTGTCCGGCGCGTACTCGCCGCCCTCCTCGGCGATCACCCCGTGCTCCGGCCAGCGGGCCCGGATCCGGTCCACGATCAGCCGCTCGGCGGCCAGGTCGAGGTCGGTGACCAGGTCGCCGGAGTCGTCCTTGGCCCGGGCGTGCACCTCCCCCCGGATGCCCCGCCGCAGCAGTTGCCCGGCCGCCCGGGCCGCCTGCACCGCGAACCGGTGCGCGTCGCGCAGGTCGGGCCCGCCTCTGTTCGGCTCCACGTCCATGGCTCCTCCAGCCAGTCAGCCCCGTGCCACCAGTCGCGCGATCTGTCGCGCCATCCGCGCGGTCTCCGCCGCGTCGCAGCGGTCCCGGCGTACCCGGTGGCTGCGCCCGTCCACCGCGCCGAGGCTCAGGTCGCACGCGCCGGGTGTGGTCCGGCCGAGCGCCACGGTCACCGCCGGTTCGCCGGTGCTGACCTCCGAGGTGTGGAAACCGCCGGCGCGCAGCGCGTACGAGTCGCCGGCGGAGTGCGTCTCCACGGTCGCGGTCGTGGCGGTGACCAGCCGGTCGGTGGCCGCCACCTCGTCGACCTCGCCGAGGCTGTGCACCTCGTAGACCCGCCAGGACGGGTCGGCGGGCGTGTCGGTGACGTCGATCAGCTCGTTGCGGACCGTGCCGTGCAGCACGTGGCTGAGCAGGTCCCAGCTGTGCGAGTGCATCGCCGAGGTGCTCGGGCGCACCGCCGGTGGCTCGGCCGGCCAGGCGTGCACGCAGATCCCGTCCGGGCCGTCGCGCTCCACCGGCAGGCAGGTGAAGCCGAGCGGGTGCCGGACCGCCCGCAGCGCTCGCCGCCCGTCGGCGACGTCGCCGAGCACGCCCAGCACCCAGTCGCGCAGCAGCTCCGGCCGGGTGCCCCGGTCGATCTCCCGTTCCAGGTCGGCGTAGCTGGTCATGTGTAGGGGTTCCTCGCCTGGAGGGCCTTGCGCACGATGTCGGCGACCTCCCGGTCGCCGAAGGACCGGGGCAGCGCCAGGCCGAGCGCGGTGAACAACCGGCGGACCTGCTCGACCGACGGCTCGTCGTCGAGCCGGACCTGGCCGGCCGACTCGACCGGCACCCGTCGGCTCTGCCGGCGGCTGTAGTCCAGCTCGATGTTGAACCGGTTGTAGTAGACCTCGCCCCGGTCGATGCGCAGCGCCGGGGTGCGTGGGTTCTCCTGGGTGATGACCACGCAGGAGGACGAGAGGTCGTAGCGGAACGTGGTCATCTGCGCGGAGAGCCGCAGGTCGACGGTGAGCAGGCCGGAGCGTTGCATGTACCAGCACGCGGCGAGCACGGTCGCGTACGACTCCTTGCGGGTGCGGTCGACCGTCCACGGCTCGGTCTGCGCGGTCGGCTCGTCCGACTCCAGGCTGCGCCGGAAGCGCGCGTACCGCTCGCAGACCTCCTCGTCGGTCGGGTCGATGATCTCGACGGCGACGGTGAGCGTGGCGTTGCGGCGGCGGGCCGCCTTCAGGCACTCGGGCAGCGTGACCGCGCGCAGGTAGGTGCCGGTGCCGCCCTTGAAGTCCCACCGGTCGGTGTGCTGGCGCGCCTCGGCGAGCGCCTGGCCGACCTCGCTGCCGTGCAGCACCCGCACCATCGAGGAACTGTGGATCGCCTCGCGGGCCCGGCTCAGCGCGCCCTCCGGGCCGGTCAGCTCGCGGATCGGCGGCACCAGGTCGGTGAGCCGCTCGCGGGTGTCCACGATGACCTGGCGGACCTCCTGCTCGGCGGTGCGGCGGCGCAGCCGGTCGCGCAGCACGGCCTGCGCGAGCAGGCCGAGGACCAGCAGGATGGCGCTGTTGACCACGTCCTGGCTGACCGTGTTGGTCAGGCCGAGGACGGCCACCGTGACGGCCAGCACCAGGCCGATGAAGGCGTCGAGATTGCTGACGACCCAGCCGATCAGGCGCGCCATGACATCCCCCGGTCGACGACGGAGCCTCCATGATAGCCCTTTGTCAATATCGCGATCACGCACTGTTCCGGGGCGGTGGCGCAGTGGCGCGCCTGCGGGCGGCGCAGATCAGCGACCCGCCGAGCCCCGGCGCGGCCCGGGCCAGCCACCGCGAGGTGACCCACCGTCCGCCGGGCAGCCGCCAGCCCACCTCGTTGGAGCGGATCGCCGTCGGGGTGAACCCGGCCCGGCGCAGCGTGCGCCGCAGCAGCGACGCGGTGAACGGCCGGATGTGCAGCCACAGGTAGGGGTGCAGCGGGTCGACCTGGCGCGGCGCCCGCCCGGCGAGGAACGCCAGCCGGTCCTGCACCGGCGCCAGGTTGGGCGTGGTGAGCACCAGCAGGCCGTCCGGCGCCAGCACACGGTGGCACTCGCGCAGCAGCGCCAGCGGGTCGTAGACGTGCTCGATCAGCTCGCCGGCGAGCAGCCCGGCGAAGCTGCCCGCCCGGAACGGCAGCCCCCGGGTGGCGTCCAGGCAGACCGGCAGTGCCCGGCCGCCGGCCGCCCGCCGGGCGGTGCCCAGCGCGGTCTCGGCCATGTCCGCCAGCACGAGCGGGCCGGGCAGCGTGGCCGGGTCGAGCATGCCGCGCGACCCGCACCCCAGTTCCAGCACCGGCCCGCCGCCGGTCACCCCCTCGGCCACCAGCCGGGCCGCGACGGCGCGGCGCACCCGGTGGTACGGGTCGTCGACGTACCCGTCGACCTGCGCGCCGTCGTGGTAGCGGTGGTGGTTGGCGTGCCGGCCGTGCGCCTGCGCGCGGTGTGCCGAGGTGCCGGTCGGCGGCTCGGGCATCACACCTCCCCCCGCGGTCGCCGGCCCCGTCGGCGGCGTCCACCCCCAGCCTCGCACCGCTCGCGCCCGACGGCGTGGACATCCACTCCGGATACGCCGACGCGGCGGCCGTCGCCCGGCCGCCGCGTCGGTGTGCGGGCGTCTCAGATCGCCCGCGCCCAGTCCAGCCGGGACGAGTCGTCGTACTCGTCGCCGGGGATCCACCACTCGGCGTCGAAGCCCCGGGTGGCGACGAGGATGTTGCCGCCGTCCGGTTCCGGGTTGGTGGGTGGCACGGACAGCGCCGCGCAGTAGCGTCCGTCCGGGGAGAACACCGGTGACAGGTAGACCCGTGGCTCGGCGGTGAGCCGCTTGAGGCCGGTGCCGTCGACCCGGACCGAGCCGAGGGCGCCGCCGAGGATGTCGACGTCACGGGTCCAGCGGTTGGTGGAGAACACCACCCGGCCGGTCTCCGGCGTGAACACCGGCCACCCGAAGTGCTCGCCCGGATCGGGCTGGTGGATCCGCCGCACCTTCCCGGTGGCCAGTTCCAGGGTTCGCAGTTGGTGTCCCTCGGAGCGGCTGATCCACTCCATCACGATCATCGAGCCGTCGCGGGACCAGTTGGGTCGCACCATGCGGTGGCCCTCGACGAGGACCCGCCGGGCGCCGGTGGCCACGTTCACCGCGACCAGACGGCTCTCGCCGATCACCAGGGCGACCTCGGTGCCGTCCGGTGACCAGGTCGGCCACTCGTAGTAGACCCCGAACCGGTCGGTGATCAACGTGCGGCTCAGGCCGGTGACCCGGTCGTACACCTCGAGGGTGACGTCGAACGCGGGCCCGGGCGTCTGGCCGCGCACGGCCAGGTACCGCCCGTCGGGGGAGGCGGCCACGTCGCCGCCGGAGGACAGCAGCACCCGCGGGGTGGTCCGGCCCGGGTCGATCTGGAGCACGCCGGGACCGGTGACGATCCACGACCCGTTGACCGCCTCGGCGGCGGCGGCCGGCGCGGTGACGAGCCCGGTGGCGGCGGCCGCGCCGGTGAGCGCGGCGGCGCGCAGCAGCGTACGGCGGCTCATCGTGGTCATGCGGAGGCTCCCGTCGTGGCGACGGGCCGGGCCCAGTCCAGCCGGGTGCTGTCGTCGTACTCGTCGCCGGGCACCCACCACTGCGCGCCGAAGCCGCTGGTGGAGACGATGATGTTGCCCCCGTCGGGGTACTCGTTCTCCGGCGGGATCGACAGCGCCGCGCAGTAGCGCCCGTCCGGCGAGAACACCGGCGACAGGTAGAACCGCGGTTCGTCGGTGAGCTTCTTCAGCCCGGCGCCGCCGATCCGCACCGAGGCGAGCGACTGGTTGAGCGTCGCCAGGTCGGGATA
This sequence comes from Micromonospora ferruginea, assembly GCF_013694245.2. Taxonomy (NCBI): domain Bacteria; kingdom Bacillati; phylum Actinomycetota; class Actinomycetes; order Micromonosporales; family Micromonosporaceae; genus Micromonospora; species Micromonospora robiginosa. The sequence goes on along the minus strand of NZ_CP059322.2, from coordinate 1,918,921 downwards.
CCAGCGGGTGGTGCAGAAGACCACGCGCTCGGAGTCGGGTGTGAACACCGGCCCGCTGACCCGCTCCCCCGCCTGCGGGGCGTAGAGCCGCCGCACCGTGCCGGTCGCCAGTTCCAGGACGCGCAGTTGCGGGCCCTCGGAGCGGCTGCGCCAGTGCATGACGATCATCGAGCCGTCCCGGGACCAGTCCGGCGAGCTCATGGCGTGACCCTGGACCAGCACGCGGGTGCCACCGGTCGCCACGTCGACCGCGATCAGCCGGTCCTGCTGGCTCCCCGTCACCAGGGCGATCTCCCGGCCGTCCGGCGACCAGGTCGGCGCGCCGTAGAGCACGCCGGGCGGGTCGGCCAGCAGCGTGCGCTTCCGTCCGGTGACGCGGTCGTGCACCGCCACGTACGGCAGCAGCGTGCCGTCGCCCGACCAGGCGGTGTTCACCCAGGCCACGTACCGACCGTCCGGTGAGGCCTTGGCGTGGTCGCCGTCCGGCAGCAGCGATCGCGGCGTGGTGCGGCCCGGGTCGATCTGGAGCACGCCCCAGCCGACGCTGACCAGCCACGGTCCGTTGCCGGCCTCGGCGGCCGACGCCGGCGCGGCGGCGAGCCCGCCGGCCAGGCCGGTCGCGGCGGCCGCGCCGGTCAGCGCGGCGGCGCGCAGCAGGGTACGACGATTCAGTGCGGTCATGCGGTCTCCCCGTGATAGACGTCCGCCTCACCCTCCTGATCGGACGTTCGCCGAGGGATCGGGCGAGCGGACCGTTCACCGTCGGCCACTCGGCCAGGACGCGGGGTGACCGGCCGGGACAGCCGGTACCCTCGCCCCGGTGACCTCCGACGCGCTGCGCCGTGCCCTGACCGACCCGGGTGACCCGCCGGTGCTCCCGCTGCCCGGGGTGGCGGTCGAGTTGCTGGACGCGCTCGCCGCGCCGCCCCGGCTCGGCGCGCACCTGCGGCTGGTGCACGACGTGGCCTGGCGCCTGACCGCCGCGTTCGCCGACCGCTTCGGCGCGGTCCCGTTCGACCGGCAGGCGGTGCTGTTCGGCGCCGCGGTGCACGACCTCGGCAAGGTCGAGCACCCGGCCGAGCTGACCGGGCCCGGTTCGGCGCACGAGGAGGCCGGCTACCAGTTGCTGCTGCGCTTCGGCGTGCCCGAGGAACGGGCCCGCTTCGCCGTCACCCACGCCGCCTGGCGCTCCCCCGGCGTGCAGTTGGAGGACCTGCTGGTCAGCCTCGCCGACAAGGTGTGGAAGGGCCGCCGGGTCGCCGACCTGGAGCAGCTCGTGGTGGACCGGCTCGCCGGCATCACCGGGCAGGAGCCGTGGCAGACGTTCCTGGACCTCGACGACGTGCTCGCCGAGCTGGCCGCCGGCGCGGACCACCGGCTGGCCTTCCAGGCCGAGCATCCGGTGTACGACTGACCCGCCCGGCTGTTACCCGGCGGTTACGCCACGGCGAAACCGCTGTTGCCCAGCGGGTCGACCGTCGGGCCAGGGACACCGGACGGGGTCCCCGGCACACGGGAGGTCATGATGAGGATCGGACGGACACTGCTGGCGCTCGTCGTCCTGCTCGGCGGCCTGGTCGCCGGCGTGAGCGGCGCGAGCGCGGCGGCGCCCTACTGCGGGATCACCTGGGGCAGCACGGCCAAGGCGGCCGGGGCGCTGAGCACCGCGCCGCTCGTCGACGTGCGCACCGAGCGGCAGGACTGCTGGGACCGGGTGGTCTTCGAGTTCGCCGGGCCGGTGAGCGGCTACTCCGTCGCCTACGGCGAGACGTACACGGAGGGGCAGGGCCTGGCGCTGAGCCCGTACACCGCCGGCGGCGCGCTGCTGTCGGTGTCGTTGCGGGCGCCCGCGTACGACGGTGGGCACGTGGCGACCGTGCCCTACCGCGTGGGCGAGCACGCCGCGGTCGTGCTGGGCGCCCGGACGGCGCGTGACGTGGTCTTCGGCGGCAGCTTCGAGGGCTACACCACGTTCGCGACGGGCGTGCGCGCCCAACTGCCGTTCCGCGTCCTCGTGCTCAGCGGCCCCGGCACGCACAGCCGGATCGTGCTCGACGTGGCCCACCAGTGGCAGGCGTGACACGTCGCCGGAGGTGACGAGGGGCCGACCGGCCCCTCGTCACCGTCCGATCCGCCCACGCCGTCCGGGGACCCACCGGATTACGCTGGGTGATCGTGGAGGGCCGCGTGCTGGTCGTCGAGGACGACGCCTCCATCCGGGAGGTGTCGGCTCTCGGCCTGCGCCGTGCCGGGTTCCGGGTGACCACCGCCGCCGACGGTCCGGCCGCCCTCGCCGTCTGGCGGGCGGGCCCGGTCGACCTCGTCGTGCTCGACGTGATGCTGCCCGGGCTGGACGGCTTCGAGGTGTGCCGGGAGATCAGGCGCACCAGCCGGGTGCCGATCCTCATGGTCACCGCCCGCACCGACACCATCGACGTGGTGGTCGGTCTGGAGTGCGGCGCCGACGACTACCTCCGCAAGCCGTTCGACCTGCCGGAACTGGTCGCCCGGGTGCGCGCCGTGCTCCGTCGCGCCGTCCCGCCGGCGGCCGAGGCCACCGTGACCGTCGGGCCGCTGGAGATCGACCCGGCGCGTTTCGTGGCCCGCCGGGACGGCCGCGAGCTGCCCCTCACCGCCACCGAGTTCCGGCTGCTGCTGGAGCTGGCCCGGCGCCCCGGCCAGGTGTTCACCCGCGAACTGCTGCTGCACCGGGTCTGGGGGTACGACCACCTCGGCGACTCCCGGCTGGTCGACGTGGCCGTGCAGCGCCTGCGCGCCAAGGTGGAGGCCGACCCGCACGCGCCGGCGCTGATCCGCACGGTTCGCGGCGCCGGCTACAAGCTGGCGACGGGGTGAGCGGGCCGTGGCGGCCGGCGGCGTCGCACCCGGACGGCTCCGGCGCCGGCTGGTCGTCGCGTTCGTGCTGGTCGCCGGCCTGTCCGCGGGGGCGCTGGCCGGTGGCTCCTACCTCATGCTGCGGCAGGCCCGGTTCGACGGTTCACTGCAACGCGCCGCCGCCGACGCCCGCTACCAACTCCTGGTCGCCGCGCAGTTCCTGCCGCTGACCGAGACCCGCCGCACCGACCTGCTGGCCGGCTTCGAGGAGTCGGGCCGGCACGTGCTGCTGGTCGCCGGCGGCTCCTGGGCGTCCGACCCCCGGTACGCGCCCGTGCCCGGCCGGGACCTGCGCGCCGCCGTCGCCGCCGGGCAGCTCGGCTTCCAGCGCACCTCCGGCCGGCCGCGGCTGCTGGTCGTCGGGGGCCGGATCCCCGGCTCCACCGCCGAGCTGTACGTGGTGACCGTCGAGGACGACGTGGTCGACGCCCTGGCCCCGCTGCGTACCGCCTCGGTGGTGGGGTGGGTGGTGGTGGTGCTGGTCGCCGCCGCGGTGGGCAACGCGCTGGCGCGCCGCACCCTGGAACCCGTCGGCCGGGCCAGCCGGGCCGCCCGGGCGGTGGCCGAGGGGCTGCTGGGCACCCGGCTGCCGGTGCGTGGCCGCGACGAGTTCAGCGCCTGGGCGGTGTCCTTCAACGAGATGGCCGAGGCGCTGGAGGCCAAGATCGAGGCGCTGTCGCGGGCGCAGGCCCGGGAGCGGCGGTTCACCGCCGACGTGGCGCACGAGCTGCGTACCCCGGTCACCGCCCTGGTGGCGGCGGCCTCGCTGCTCGCCGACGGGATCGACGCCCTCCCCGCCGACGCGCGGCGGGCGGCCGAGCTGCTCGTGGCCGACGTGGTCCGGCTGCGCCGGCTGGTCGAGGATCTGATGGAGATCTCCCGCCTAGACGCCGGGCGCGAGGCGCTCGCCACCCGGCCGGTGGACGTCGCGGCGCTGGTGCGGCGGATCACCGCCGACGCGCCGGGCGCCCGCGTCACGGTGGCCGACGACGTGTCGCCGGTGGTGACGGATCCGCGCCGGCTGGAGCGGATCCTGACGAACCTGGTGACCAACGGGGTCGAGCACGGTGGCGGCCGGCTCGTCGTCGCGGTCCGGCGCACCGACACCGCGCTGGTGGTCGACGTCGCCGACCGCGGTCCGGGCATCCCCGCCGCGCACCTGGCCCACGTCTTCGACCGGTTCCACAAGGTCGACCCGGCGCGCACCGGGCCGGGCAGCGGGCTCGGGCTGGCCATCGCCCGGGAGAACGCCGGACTGCTCGGCGGTCACCTCGACGTGACCAGCGAGGTGGGGCGGGGCACCCGCTTCCGGTTGACTCTGCCGCTCGACGCCGGGGGCGACCGATGCGACGCCTGATCCCGCCGCTCGCCGCGCTGCTGCTGGTCGCCGGCGGGTGCGCCCCGCCGCGTACCGGCTCGCTCGGGCCGGCGCCGGTCGCACCGTCCACCAGCGCCACCGTGCCGGCCGGCGCCGGCCCGTCGACGGGGGCGCCCGTGCCGGCGTCGCCGTCGAGCCGCGCCGCGACCGCCGGGACGCCGACCGGCTCGGGTACGCCGGCCGCCGCGTCGCGCGAGCCGGTCGGCACGGTGAGCGTGCAGCTCTGGTTCGTCCGGGCCGGCCGGCTGGCACCGACCCGGCGCGCGCTTCCCGCCACCGTGGCCACGTCCCACCTGGCGCTCGACGCGCTGGCCGCCGGCCCGTCGGCGGCGGAGAGCGCGACCGGCCTGACCACCCTGGTCCCGGCCGGCACGCGGGTGACCCGGATCGCCGACGGCGTCGCGACCCTGGTCCCGCCGGCCGGGTTCGACGCCGGCGGGACCGTCGCCGCCCGGACGCGCCGCGCCCAGGTGGTCTGGACGCTCACCCAGTTCCCCACCGTCCGGCGGGTGGCCTTCGCCCCGGCCGGCGCGGCGACCGGGCGGGACGACTACGCCGACCTGCTGCCCGCGATCGTGGTGACGGCCCCGGTGATCGGCGAGCACGTCGGCAGCCCGGTCACCGTCACCGGCACCGCCGACGTGTACGAGGCGACGGTGAGCGCGCGGGTGCTGGACGCGGCGGGCCGGCAGGTCGGCGCCGCGTTCACCACCGCCTCCTGCGGCTCCGGCTGCCGGGGCGCCTACCGGCTGACCGTCCGCTACCGGGGCGTGGCGCCCGGCGGCGGCGTCGTGGAGGTGTTCCAGGTGTCGGCGCGTGACGGCTCCCGGATGGACGTGGTGCGCGTCCCGGTCACGCTGACGTCAACCGGGTGACCGTGAAACGATTGACTTTCGATAGGTTGAGAGCGATAGTCGATATATGTTGACTACCGAGCGCGCCGTGACGGCACTCCGCGCCTTCCTCGTCCTGCTGTTCGGGATCCTGGTGCTGTTCCAGACGATGTCGCTGCCCGGGCAGTTCGCGCACATGGCCCGGGAGAACCCGGACGACGCGTACCTGCGGTGGCCGGCCACCGCGGTCACAGTGTTCTGGGTGCTCTGCGTACAGGTGGTGATCGTGTGCACCTGGCAACTCCTCACTCTGGTCAAACATGATCGGATCTTCACCGAGGCGTCCCTGGCCTGGGTCGACGGCATCGTCTGGGCGATCGCCGCCGGCTGGGCGAGCCTGGTGGGCGTCTTCCTCTGGGTCGGGTTCCACGCCGACGACCCCGGCCTGCCGCTGCTGCTCTTCCTGCTCAGCACCGGGGTCAGCGTGCTGGGGCTGCTGATGGTCGTGATGCGCGCCCTGCTGCGGCAGGCCACCACGCTGCGCACCGACATGGAAGCGGTGATCTGATGCCCATCGTCGTGCGCATCGACGTCGAACTGGCCAAGCGCAAGATGAGCGTCGGCGAGTTCGCCGAACGCGTCGGGCTCACCCCGGCCAACGTCGCCGTGCTGAAGAACGGCCGCGCCAAGGCCGTCCGGTTCAGCACCCTGGAGGCGATGTGCCGGGTCCTCGACTGCCAACCCGGCGACCTGCTCGAGTGGGTCGCCGACGAGAACGAGGAGAACCGATGAGACACCTGCCCGCCGCCGTCGTCGTCCTCGCCGTCGCGCTCGGCGTCGCCGGATTCGTGTACGGGGAAACCGACGACTCCCCCGGCCTCCAACTCCTTTCCGCCCTGTTCGTCATCGGCGCGGTCGCCGTCGCCGTGCGCCTCTCCCGTCGTACCCGGTAGGGCCGGCGCCCCCTCGACGCCGGCCCCGCCTCAGCCCTTCACGCAGACGACCTGCTTGAGGTGCGCGACCACCTCGACCAGGTCGTCCTGCTGGGCCATCACCTCGGTGATGTCCTTGTAGGCGCCGGGGATCTCGTCGACCACCCCGGCGTCCTTGCGGCACTCCACCCCGGCCGTCTGCGCGGCCAGGTCGGCCGTGCTGAACGTCCGCTTCGCCTGCCCCCGCGACATCCGCCGCCCCGCCCCGTGCGACGCGGAGCAGTACGCATCCGGGTTGCCCCTGCCGCGCACGACGTACGAGCCGGTCCCCATCGAGCCGGGGATCACGCCCAGGTCGCCCGCGCCGGCCCGGATCGCACCCTTGCGGGTCACCAGCACCTCCACCCCGTCGTAGGTCTCCTCGGCCACGTAGTTGTGGTGACACGAGATCGCCTCGTCGTAGCGCACCTGCGGGAACGCGTCCCGGACCACCTGGCCGAGCAGGGCCAGCATGACCGCCCGGTTGCGTCGCGCGTACTCCTGCGCCCACCACAGGTCCCGCCGGTAGGCGTCCATCTCCGGCGTGCCGGCGAGGAACACCGCGAGATCCCGGTCCGGCAGGTCGGTGTTGTGCGGCAGCCCGCGCGCCACCGCCATGTGCCGCTCGGCCAACTCCTTGCCGATGTTGCGGGAACCGGAGTGCAGCATCAGCCACACCCGCCCGTCGTCCGGGCCGCCCTGCTCCAGGCAGACCTCGATGAAGTGGTTACCGCCGCCGAGCGTGCCGAGCTGGCGCCGGGCCCGCGTCTCGAGCTGCGCCACCCTCCGGTCGAGCGTGCCGAACCGCCGCCAGAAGTCGTCCCAGCCGGCCTGCTCCAGCCCGCGTACCCGACGCGGGTCGACCGCGTCGTCGCGCATCGCGAAGCCGACCGGGATGGCCGCCTCGATCGCCGAGCGCAGCAGGGCGAGGTCGTCGGGCAGGTCGGCGGCGGTGAGCGAGGTACGCACCGCCGACATGCCGCAGCCGATGTCCACGCCGACCGCGGCCGGCGACACCGCCTGCCGCATGGCGATCACCGAACCGACGGTCGCGCCCTTGCCGAAGTGCACGTCCGGCATCACCGCGACACCCTGCACCCAGGGCAGCGCGCCGATGTTGCGCAGCTGCCGGGCCGCCTGCGCCTCGATCGCGTACGGGTCGGTCCAGACCCGGACCGGCGCCCGGGTACCGGCCAGCGGGGTGAAACCCATCGTGGTCTCCTCGTGTCGTGGGGGGTGGCCGTACGGGACTCGAGCCCTGCCCGTTGTCTCGACGGCCTGGGACGGGCGGACGAAAGAACCGCCCGGCTCCGGTCTGGGGGCGGGCGGTTCGCGCGAGATCGTCGCGTCGGCGCTAGACGCGCCACCACCCTGATTGCGAACACGCCTTGCGGCCCGGTTCGGGCAGCAGGGCGCCGACGCGCGGCAAGGGCCGCTCGGCTCGGCTGCGATTCTGCTGCGACACGGTGGACTCCCCAGTGGATCAGTTCGGCGTTGCCCCTAAACGGTAAGACCGCCCCCCGCACGACAGCAACGCGATTTCACCGCCCGCTCCCACCCCCGACGCCTCGTCGATCGCGGACCTGCGGCACCCCCGCCCCGACGCCAGGTGATCAAGGAGTTCGCGTCGCAGTCGATCTCCCCGGCGACGCCAACTCCTTGATCACTCGGCGGCACGGGGAGGCGGCGGTCATTCGTGGGAGGGTGGTGGGGATGGGCGCCGGGGTGGCGGGGCGCGGTGTCGGGAGCGCCGCTCGGGCGGGTCGCCAGACCGTCGGGTGGAACGCCATGGGCGCATGCCGGGCCGCGACAGACCGATACCGTTCCAGTCACGGCCGGTCGGGGTGGAGCGCGGGTGGTGGCGAGTGACGGCGGATCACCGGACGGCGGTCGGCCTCACCCGTCAGCCGTGAGCGGGTCGGACCGCCGGTTCGAGCAGCGACAACGTGCCGGAAGCGGTCACCGGCGCAGCATCGCGGCATCCCGCGACGAGCGCCACCGCTAGACCCGGAGCCGGCCTAACCGGCCTGGGTCACCGGGTGGCGCCTCATCTGCTCCATGAACGGGAAACGCGCGGTGAGGTCGGCGAGCGTGGTGCCGGCGCGCCAGGCGGCGGCCACCTGCGCGACCTGGAGCAGGTCGGTGGCGTCGCCGCGGGCCTCGACCTCGCCGTCGACCCGCAGGTCGATCATGAAGTAGCGGGCCTGGGAACCGAGGTGGACGCAGACCACGCCCCGCGGCGAGGTCAGCTCGGCGGAGGTGAACCGGCTGCGGCCCTGCTCGGGAGCGGACACCTGGCCGATGTCGAGCTGGTGGGCGGCGGCGGTCTGCGCGAGCGCGGGGGCCAGACCGCCGGGCTCGACCAGGTCCGGGTAGAGGCGCACACCCAGTGCCGCCGAGACGTCGCTCATGCCTGACTCCCACTTCCTTGTGACAGAGACCAGCAGCGCGCAGGTTACGAACACGTTTCCGGCACGCACGCCCATCCTGTCCCGCCCGGGTGGCCCGGGGCAATAGGAACGGTCAATCCACCCCCGATCGGGCCGCGGGTACGCTGCCGGTTCATGGCTCGGATCCGCTGTGACTTCTTCTCCGAGGCGCTCGGCATGGGCACCTCGATGACGGTGCTGCTGCCCGACCGCGGCGCGGCCGGCATCGGCATGGCCGGCGCCGCCGGCGACGGCGACCCGCCGGTGCTCTACCTGCTGCACGGCCTCACCGACGACGACACGGCGTGGACCCGGCGGTCGTCGATCGAGCGCTACGTCGCCCCGCTGGGGCTGGCCGTGGTGATGCCGCAGGTGCAGCGCAGCTTCTACCGGGACGAGGAGCACGGCAACCGGTACTGGACGTTCCTCAGCGAGGAACTGCCCGAGGTGTGCCGATCGTTCTTCCGCCTCTCCACCCGGCGGGAGGACACGTTCGTCGCCGGCCTGTCGATGGGCGGCTACGGCGCGGTGAAGTGGGCGCTGCGCCACCCCGACCGGTTCGCCGCGGCGGCCAGCCTCTCCGGGGCGCTCGACGTGGCGCGGCGACGCCACCACCCGTCCAGCCCGGTCGACCCGGCGGTGTGGCACACGGTCTGGGGCGAGCGGCCGCCGCCGGACGACGACGACACCGTGGCGCTGCTGGAGCGGGCCGGCGACGACCTGCCGGCGCTCTACGTGGCCTGCGGCACCGAGGACTTCCTGTACGAGGACAGCGTGCGCTTCGTCGACACGGCGCGCCGCCTCGGCCGGCCGCTCACCGTCGACTTCGGCCCCGGCGACCACGACTGGGCGTACTGGGACGCCCAGATCGCCGCCGTCCTCACCTGGCTCCCCCTGCGGGGGTAAGGCGGGGCCCCCGCTTAACACATTCGGTATAGGCGGGGGCCCCGCTTAACACCCCTCAGCGGGTGAGCACGACCTTGAGCGCGCCGGTCTCGGCCGGGCGGGCGAACACGTCGTACGCCTCGACGATCTCCTCCATCGGGTATCGGTGGGTCACCATGTGGGCGGTGTCGAGCTGGCCGGCGACCAGCATGTCCAGCAGCTTCGGCGTGGTGCGGGTGTCGACCAGGCCGGTGGTGATGGTGACGTCGCGGATCCAGAGCCGTTCCAGGTGCAGCGTGGCCGGCGCGCCGTGCACGCCGATGTTGGCGACCCGGCCGCCGGCCCGGACCAGCGTGGTGCACAGCTCGAAGCTGGCCGGCACGCCGACCGCCTCGATCGCCACGTCCGCGCCGAGCCCGCCGGTGACCGAGCGGACCGCGTCGAGCGGGTCGTCGTCGGCGAGCACGGTCAGGTCGGCGCCGAACCGCTTGGCCGCGTCGAGCCGGCTCTGCGCCTTGTCGACGGCGACCACGTGGGTCGGCGAGAAGAGCCGGGCGGTCTGGATCGCGGCGAGACCGATCGGGCCGGCGCCGACCACCACGACGGTGTCGCCGGGCCGCACCCCGCCGTTGAGCACGCCGACCTCGTACGAGGTGGGCAGGATGTCGGCCAGCAGCACGGCCGCCTCGTCGGAGACGCCCTCCGGCAGGCGGTACGTGGACAGGTCGGCGAACGGGACGCGGGCGTACTCGGCCTGCACGCCGTCGACGGTGTGCCCGAGGATCCACCCGCCGCCGCCGAGGCACTGCCCGTAGACGCCGTCGCGGCAGTAGCGGCAAACGCCGCACGCGGAGATGCAGGAGGCGAGGACCCGGTCGCCCGGAGTCAGGTTGGCGACGCCCTCGCCGACCGCCACGACCGTGCCGACCGCCTCGTGGCCGAGCACCCGGCCCGGCTCGACCTCGGGCACGTCGCCGCCGAGGATGTGCAGGTCGGTGCCGCAGATGGTGACCGCGTCGACCCGGACGATCGCGTCACGCGGACCGGCGATCGTGGGGTCCGGGATCTCGGACCAGGACTTCTCGCCCGGCCCGCCGTACACGAGTGCCTTCATGGCTCCTCCTCACGCCGTTGTCACCCCCCACGCTTCTCCCGCGGGCGGACGGGTGGCAGGGCCGGAGGACCCGGTACGCGGGGCCGAGGTCCCGATGATCGACGTGTTAAGAGGGGCCCCTCCTCTACCGGAAGCGTTAACCGGGGCCCCCGCCTTACACGCCGACGGTGCCGTCGATCGCCTCGCGGAGGAGGTCGGCGTGGCCGTTGTGCCGGGCGTACTCGTGCAGCATGTGCACCATCACCAGGCGCAGCGAGACGTCCTCACCCCAGCGGGCCTGGTGGCCGGTCACGTCGAGCGACTCGGCCTCCCGCTCGATCCGGCGGGCGTGCTCGACCTCGCGCCGCCACGCCTCGAACGCCTCGGCGACGTCGGCCCCGGCCGCGTCGTACGCGACCTGGAAGTCGCCGCTGTCCGACCAGACCAGCGGCACGTCCTCGGCGGCGATGACCCGGCGGAACCAGGTGCGTTCCACCTCGGCCATGTGCCGGACCAGGCCGAGCAGGGACAGCGTCGACGGCGGGGACGACCGCCGGCGCAGTTGCTCGTCGGTCAGCCCTTCGCACTTGAGGGCCAGGGTGGCCCGGTGGAAGTCGAGGAACGCGCGCAGCGTCTCCCGCTCGCCGGCCAGCAGCGGCGGGCCGATCCGTTCGGTCTCCACGGGACGTCCTTCCGGGCGGGGGTTCGGTCAGCGGGCAGCCTAACCGCTGTGGATCATGGCGCAAGCGCGTTACCGCAGCGACGAGCGGGCCACCGGGAAGTCGAACCAGGTGTCCGGGTACGGCTCGTCCACGTACCGGTAGTGCCACCACTCGCGCGGGTAGTTCTCGAACCCCTGCGCGGTCATCAGCCGCTTCAACAGCTCACGGTTCGCCCGGGCCTGGTCGGTGACCCGCGCGTCGGCGGTGTGGGCGCGCGGGTCGAAGCAGTCGAAGCCGGTGCCCATGTCGACGGAGTCGTCGGCGAATCGGCGGCCGGCCGGGGCGGTGCAGGGCCGCAGCGGCTCGCCGGGCGTGTAGCCGGGCTGCGCCGGGGTGGGCACCGGGACCAGCGTCAGGTCGAGCGTGCTGGCCCGGCTGTGGGCGGTGGGCGCGCCGATGTAGCCGTCGGCGAAGAGCCGGTCCTTCGGCAGGTCCGGGTAGAACTCCGCCTTCATCTCCTGCTCCCGCGGGAGCTTCGCCCAGGCGACGAACTCGTTCACCGCCCGCTGCGGGCGGTAGCAGTCGTACACCTTCAGGCTGCGGCCCCGGGCCAGCGCGGCGGTCTGCACCCGGTGCAACGCGTCGGCCGCCCGCCGGGTGAGCAGGCAGAGCGGCTCGGGGTAGCCGTCGATCGGGCGGCCGACGAAGTTGTGCGCCGAGGCGTACCGGATGTCGGTGCGGACGCTTCCGTCGACGGCGGCCAGGTCGACGACGTCGGCCGGGGCGCGCGGCCCGGTGGGGGTGGGCGACGGCGCCGGGTGCGGCGGTGGCCGCTGGCAGGCGGTCGCGACCACCACCACGACCAGAACCACCGCGGTACGTCTGCGCACCCTGCCGGTTCTACCACGCGGTAAGGAGGGGCCCCTTGTTAACGGACGTCTGTTAACAAGGGGCCCCTCCTTACCGCAGGGCGGTGTGGAGGAAGTCGAGCGCGGCGGCGTCGTCGTCGATGGCGCCCGCCTCGTGGCCGTTGTAGCGCCACACCGTCAGCTCCTTGTCGCCCCGGTAGTCGTGGTAGGCGGCGTACACGGTCGACGGCGGGACGATCTCGTCCATCAACGCGACGGAGAAGCGGGCGGGCACGGTGGCGCGCCGGGCGAACGCCACGCCGTCGACGTAGGAGAGCGTGCGCAGCACCCGCTCCTCCGCGTCCCGGTGCACGGCCAGGTAGTCCCGGATCTCCCGGTACGGCGCCGAGTCGGTGAGCGTGACGGCGCGCGCGACGTCGCAGAGGAACGGCACGTGCGCCACCACGGCCCGGACCCGGGGCGTCAGCGCGCCGGCGGCCAGCGCCGCGGCCCCGCCCTGGCTGTGGCCGAGCACGGCGACCCGGTCCGGGTCGACGGCCGGCAGGTCGCCGAGCGCGTCGACGGCGCGGACCGCGTCGGTGAGGAAACGCCGGTAGTAGTAGCGGCGCGGCTCCTCCACGCCCCGGGTCGCCATTCCGGGCGCCTGCGGCCCGGCGGCCGCCACGTCCGGCGTGTCGCCGCGGCTCCACCCGGAGCCCTGCCCGCGGGTGTCCATCTGGAGGTGGGCGAGGCCGGCGGCGGACCAGAGCAGGTTCTCCAGCGGATGGCCCCGCCCGCCGCCGTAGCCGACGTACTGCACGACGGTCGGCAGCGGCCCGGCCGCGCCGCGCGGCACCCGCAGCCAGGCCCGCACCGGCTGCCCGGCGAAGCCGGGGAACGTCACGTCGAAGACGTCCACTGCGGTCAGTGGGGTCGGCACCGGGGTCGCCACCACCGGATCGCCGCAGGAGCGCGCCTCGGTCAGCGTGTCGGCCCAGAAGGAGTCGAAGTCGGACGGCTCGCACAGGTCGCTGCGGTGCTGGCGGAGTTCCGCCTCGGGCAGGTCGGTGAACACGCCTCGGCTTCCTGGTCAGTCCGTGGGCCGGCGACGGCGCGTCGCCGCGCCCGGAATCCGGCGCGTTTCCGGAAGGTTTCCGTAACTTGATCGAACGCTAGGACCGTACCGATCTGTCGTCAAGCCCTCGGCGTACGGCAAGATGTGCGTGGGGCGGAACGGTTTTCCGGTCGGTTCCGGCAACCGGCGAAGGGAACACGGGTGAGCGGGGACGACGAGCGCAGGGTGACCATCACCGCGATCGCACGGGAGGCCGGCGTCTCCGTGCCCACCGTGTCGCGGGTGCTCAACGGGCGCTCCGACGTCGCCCCGGACACCCGGGAGCGGGTCGAGAAGCTGCTGCGCCACCACGGCTACCGGCGTCGCGGCAGCCGCACGGTGCGCCGGGCGGACCTGGTCGACCTGGTCTTCAACGACCTGGACAGCCCCTGGGCCGTGGAGATCATCCGCGGGGTGGAGGACGTCGGTCACGCGGCCGGGGTCGGCGTGGTGATCTCGGCCGTCCACCGGGAGTCCAGCTCCACCCGGCAGTGGCTGCACAACCTGCGCGCCCGCGCCTCGGACGGGGTGATCGTGGTGACCTCGCACCTGAGCCCCGCGGTGCAGGCGCAACTGCGCCGGCTCAACGTGCCGGTGGTCGTCGTCGACCCGGACGCCGGGGTGGCCGGCACGGACGTGCCGGCGATCGGCGCCACCAACTGGACCGGCGGCCTGTCCGCCACCGAGCACCTGCTCACGCTGGGCCACCGGCGGATCGGCTTCGTCGCCGGCCCGCCGCACCTGCTGTGCAGCCGCGCCCGGCTGGACGGCTACCGGGCCGCGCTGGCCGCGGCCGGCGTCCCGGCCGACGACCGGCTGGTGCACCCGGGCGACTTCTACCACGCCTCCGGCTACACGGCCGGTGGCGCGCTGCTCGACCTGGACGACCCGCCGACGGCGATCTTCGCGGCCAGCGACCAGATGGCCTTCGGGGTCTACGAGGCGGTGCGCCGGCGCGGCCTGCGGGTCGCCGACGACGTGTCCGTGGTGGGCTTCGACGACCTGCCGGAGGCCCGCTGGGCCTCACCGCCGCTGACCACCGTGCGCCAGCCCCTGGTGGAGATGGGGCGGCTCGCCGCCCGCACCGTGCTGCGGCTGGCCCAGGGCGAGGAGATCGAGTCTCCCCGGATCGAGCTCGCCACCGAGCTGGTGGTGCGGGACAGCACCGCGGGCCCCGCCGGCCGGTAACCGGACCGGTCGTTTCTCAGCCGTCTTCCGGAAAGTTCGGGCTTCCGCAGCGCGGGGCCGGTCGACATGGCCGCCGCCACCGCGTGCCGACGCCGTCGGGCCAGCAGCACCGCTCCCCCGGCCACCAGCACCGCGCCCACCGCGACCGGCAACCCGACGCCGCGCCGCGTGCCCGGGGCCGCCGCACCGGCACCCAGGTCGGCGTGCCCGGCCAGCGCCGACGCCGCGCCGGTCGGGGGCGCCGACCGGTCCAGTTCGCCCGGTTCCACCAGCCGGCCGACCGCCGCGTCCCGGGGCAGCCCGAAGCCCCAGTCCAGCAGCGCCGCGCCCTGCTGCCAGCCCCGCTGGGTGGGGATCTCCGCGCCGAGCAGGGTCACCACCAGCCGACGCCCACCCCGCTCGGCCGCGCCGACGTACGTGTGCCGGGCGAGATCGGTGAAGCCGGTCTTGCCGCCGATCGCGCCCGGGTAGTGGTCGAGCAGCATGTTGTCGTTCTGAATCTGGAAGGACTTCTCGTGCAGCGCCGGCTGGGCCGGCACCTGGGCGGTCCGGGTGGCGGTGTAGCGGCGGAAGGCCGGTTCGTGGAAGCACGCCCGGGCGATCAACGCGAGGTCGTACGCGCTGGTGAACTGGCCCGGGCCGTCCAGACCGGACGGGGTGACCGCGTGTGTCTGCCGGGCGCCGAGGTGCTGCGCCTCGGCGTTCATCGCCCGCACACCACCGGCCAGCCCGTCCGGGCCGCCACCGAGGCGGGCCAGCGTGTTGGCGGCCTCGTTGCCCGACTTCAGCAGCAGGCCCAGCCAGATCGTCTCGATCCGGTAGTGCCCGCCCTCGGCCAGCCCCACCGCCGAGCTGCCCGGCTCGATCGCCACGTCCCCGGCGGTCACGGTGACCTCGCGGTTCGGGTCCAGCCGGGGCAGCATCGTCGCGGTCAGCAGCAGCTTCTGCACGCTGGCCGGCACGCCGTACTCGTGCGGGCCGCAGCCCCCGAGCACCGCGCCGGTGTCCAGGTCCGCGACCAGCCACGAGGTCGCGGTCACCGGCGGCGGCGCGCCCGCCACGGGCGGAGCGACGAGTCCGGTGGTGTCCAGCGCGGCGCCGCCGACCGAGCGGGCGGCCGGGTCGGCCGGTGGCGGCGCCTGCGGTGGCCGGGTCGCCGGGGCCGGCACGTTCGGGCAGGGTGACGCCCCGCCGGGCAGCCGGCGGGCCGGCGCGACGCCGGTCCGGCCGCCGGCCACGGCGGGCGTGGCCGCCGCCGACAGCGGCAGGATCAGGGCGGCGGCCAGCGCCACGGATGGTCCCCAGGTCCTCATGCCCCGCACGCTAGCCACGCCGACCCGAACGGGTCGCCGGCTCCGGGATTCGCGTCCCGGGACCATCGGCGCGGGGTACGGTGGCGCGCTCCCCGGTCGGCGCGGGGACGGCCGGGCACCTCAGCGCGCGGCGAGGCCGTGGGTGGCCAGCGGGCCGACGTGCCACCCGCGCCGGCGGCACTCCGCGAGCAGCCCGGGCAGCGCGCCGAGCGCGGCCCGCCAGGCGCCCGGTTCGGCGGCGCAGGAGGAGTCGTGCAGCAGGACGGTGCCGCCGCCGTGCAGGCCGGCCAGCACCCGCCGCCGGACGGTGTCCCCAGTCGCCGACGCGGTCCAGTCCCGCCCCCAGCAACTCCACAGCACCGGGCGCAGGCGCAGCCGCCGGGCGGCCAGCAGGGTCGCGCCGGTCAGCACCCCGTACGGCGGGCGCAGGAACCTCGGCGGCCGGCCGGTCACGTCCGTGACCAGGTCGTACCCGCGGGTCAGGTCGCGCACGGTGGCGGCCGGCCCGCGCAGCAGGAGATTGTCGTGCGCCCAGCCGTGCAGGGCCACCTCGTGCCCGTCGGCGACCAGCCGGCGGCCCAGATCCGGGCACCGGCGCAGCATCGCGCCGAGCACGAAGAACGTGGCCCGGACCCGGTGCGCGGCGAGCACGTCCAGGAAGTGGGGTGTGGACTCCGGGTCCGGGCCGTCGTCGAAGGTCAGCGCGACCCGGTCGGGCGCACCGAGGCCGTGCAGGCCGGGCAGCAGCCGCCGCCGCAGCGCCGGCAGCGCGGTCGCCACCGGCGCCACCTGGACCGCCGGCAGTGCCACCGCCGCGACCCGGGCCAGCGCGGCGACCCTCACCGCGGCCCGACGGCCGGACGCGGCCCGACGACCGGCCACATCACACGCCGCCGGACGCCGGACAGGCCGACGGCCGGACTCACCGCGGGCCGCCGGACGCCGGACAGGCCGACGGCCGGACTCACCGCAGGCCGCCGGTCGACTGGAGCAGCGCGGCGACGACGGCGACCGCGTCGCCGACCGGGTCCAGCAACGAGCGGCGCTCCGGTTCGGCCGGGCCGGCGGGGGCGGCCCGGCGGGCGGCCTCGGCGACCAGCCCGGCCGGGTCCGCGGGCGGCGGGCCGTCCCGCGTCGCCGCCGGCGGGGCGGCCCCGACCACCGCCGCGAGCAGCGGTCCGAGCTGTTCGGGCGTGCCGGCCCACCGGGTGAGGCCGGACCGGGCGAGGATGGTGGCGTTCGCCCGGCCGTGCCCGGGCAGCGGGCGGTAGGTGACCACCGGAACGCCGGCGACGAGCGCCTCCTGGCAGGTCAGTCCGCCGGCGTTCTCCACCACCACGTCGACGGCCCGCATCAGCGCCGGCATGTCGTCCACCCAGCCCAGCACGTGCCACCCGGCACCGCGAAGCCGCCGGTACAGCGCCCGGTTGCGGCCGCACACCACCACCGGCCGCACGCCTGTCGACCCCACCTCGGCGGTGGTGGCGGCCACCTCGCCGGCACCCCAGGAACCGGCCACGATCAGGGCGAGCGCACCGTCCGGTGGCAGGCCGAAGCGCTGCCTCGCCCGCCGCCGGTCGACCGCGACCCCGTCGGCGAACGCCCGCGCCACCAGCGGCTGGACCACCGCCACGTCGACGTCGCCGGGCCGGCGCAGCTCGGCGTGCCGGACCGTGCAGTACACGTCCACGCCCGGTGCCAGCCAGGTCGGATGCACCACCAGGTCGGTCACGTAGGTGAGCACCGGGACGCGGAGGCGCCCGCGCCGTCGCAGCGGCCCGAGGAGCTGGTTGGCGAACGGGTAGGTGGTCACCACCGCCCGGGTGTCCGGTGGGATGCGGCGGCGGATGCGGGCACGGAACGGGCGCATCAGCGCCCGGATGGCGCGCACCGACGTCCGCGACCGGCTGGTGAGCCGGAACAGCAGGTGGTAGCCCCAGGGCAGCCGTTCCAGCACCCCCCGGTACGTCTCCCGCACGACCTGGTGCAGCGGGCCGGGCAGCAGGTGCAGGAGGTTCAGCCGGTCCACCTCGAAACCCCGCCCGCGCAGCCGTGCCGCCAGCTCGTCGGCGGCCCGGTCGTGCCCGGCGCCGATGTCCGCGGAGATCACCACGATGCGTCCCGGGTGCTCCATGGGCGGCGCATACCCACGCAGTCGCCGTCCACGCGGCCGGCCCGGGGGCCGGTTCCGGTCACGCTCCCAGCTCAGCCGAGGGCCGGAACGGGCCGGACTGCCCGGCGACGCTCCCCCGGCCGCCGGGGGACGGACGGCGGTCAGGCGCGGCGACGTCCCCGCCGGCGGGACCGGCTCCGGGCGGCGAGCACCGCCGCCACGCCCCCGACGGTGAGCGCCAGGAGCCCGGCGGCCGGCACGATGACCTGCCAGTCTCCGTCCGCCATCCGGCGCAGCGCGGTCCCGGCCGGCCCGCGCCACGGTCCCGCGTCGGGTCGGGCGGGCGCGGCAGCGGCCGGGGCCCGCCGCGCCGGCTCGGCCTTGGCGGCATCCAGCTCGCCCGGTTCGACCAGGTCACCCACGGAGGCATCCCGGGGCAGGGAGAAACCCCAGTCGAGCAGTTGCGCGCCCTGCTGCCAGCCGCGGACCGGCCGGGCCTCCGCGCCGAGCAGCGTGACCACGAGCCGGCGCCCGCCGCGCTCAGCGGCGCCGACGTAGCTGTGCCGGGCCAGCTCGGTGAAGCCGGTCTTGCCGCCGAGCGCCCCGGGATAGCGGTAGATCAGCTGGTTCTCGTTCTGGATCTGGAACCCGCCCTTCTTCAGGGCGGGCTGAGCCGGGATCTGGGCCCGCTCGGTCAGCGCGTACCGGCCGAAGCGGGGGTCGGCGAAGCAGGACCGGGCGATCAGCGCCAGGTCGTACGCGCTGGTGAACTGCCCCGGGCCGTCCAGGCCGGACGGCGTGACGGCGTGGGTCTGCAACGCGCCGAGCCGGCGGGCCTCGGCGTTCATCTCGGCGACCCCGGCCCGGGCACTGCCGGCGCCCAGCCGGGCCAGCATGTTCGCCGCGTCGTTGCCGGACTGCAGCAGCAGCCCCAGCCAGAGCGTCTCGACCGCGTAGCGCCCGCCCACCAGCAGGCCCACGGCCGAGCTGCCCGGTTCGATGTCCAGGTCCTCGCGGGTCGCGGCGGCCACCTGCTTCGGGTCGAGGCGCTTCAGCATGGTGGCGGCGAGCAGCAGCTTCTGGGTGCTCGCGGGCGTGCCGTACACGTGCGGCCCGCAGGCCCCCAGCACGGCGCCGCTGTCCAGGTCGGCGACCAGCCAGGTGGTGGCGGTGAGCGCCGGCGGCGCGGGCGTGCCGGGCGGGGTGACCAGGCCCGGCGCGGCCAGCGCCTCGCCGCCCACCACCTGCTGTTCGGGCACCGACGCCGGGGGGACGGGGCGTGGCGGCCGGGTGACCTTCACCGCCGGCAGGCGGGGCAGGGCACGGCGACGCCGGGGGCGGCGGGGGCGGCGGCCGGCGGCGCGCCGGCGGCCGGGGTGGGGGTCCCGGTGACGAGCAGCGTGACGGCGGTGGTGGCGGCCAGGACCCGGGCTCTCATGAAGAGGCACCCTACCCAGCGCGGGGTCCGGGCCGGCGCGGCTCACCGGCCCGGTGACGCTGTGCCGATCCGGCGGCCCCGCGCCGTCACCGCACGCCGCGCAGCCACCACCGCTGCCACGGTGTCTCCACCGCGCGCCGGTGGTAGCGCGCACGCACCCAGGCCACCGCCCGGCCGGGGTCCAGCCCGTCCAGCACGGCCAGGGCGGCCAGCGCGGTGCCGGTCCGGCCGACGCCGCCGTGGCAGGCGGCCTCGACCCGCTCGCCCGCGTAGGCGCGTCGCCGCGCCTCGCGCAGCGCGTCGAGCGCGTCCGCGCGGTCCAGCGGGAGCCAGAAGTCGGGCCAGCGGATCCGGCGGGCCGGCCACTGCGGCTCGGGACCGGGCGCCAGCACCAGGGCGAAGTCGGCGGGTGAGGCCGGGGCGGCGACCCGCCGCCCGCGCACGGTGGCGCCGCCGGGCAGGGTGAGCAGGCCGGCCGGGTCCGTCCACGGCGTCGTCGGGTCCATCAGGCCATTGTGCGGCGCGGTGCGGACGCGCGGGTGCCCGCCGGACCAGGTCCGGCGGGCACTCACGACGTGCCGGGTCGTCCCGGCGTGCCTCGGGTCAGCCGAGGCGGCGGCGGCGCCAGGCCAGGGAGGCCAGGAGCAGCACCGCGCCGGCGCCGGCCAGGCCGCCACCGAGCTTCAGCGGCGTGCCGATGCTGCCGCCGGTGACGGGCAGGTGACCGCCGTGGTGCGGCGGGCGCGGCGAATGGGTCGGGCGCACCGGGAGTACGGTGCCGGTCGTGCTCGCGGTCCGGCCGGTGGTCTCACCGGTGGCGGTGAACGTGTAGCGGCCGGGGCGGGTCGGGCGGTAGGTGACGGTGAAGTTGCCGCTCGCGTCCGCCTGCACCGTGAAGTGGGTCGGCGCCGGCTGCGGCGCGGCCCGGTTCGGCGTGTACGCCACGGCCGCCATCGCCACCGTGCTGCCGTCGCTGCGCCGCGCGGTCCCCTCCGCCGGAGCGGCGGCGGGAAGTCCGGAGATGGTGACGTCGATCGACACGGTCTCGTTGGGCCCGAAGCCCCGGCCCCGCAGGGTGAAGGTCTCACCGAGGACGATGGTCGGGTCGTCCAGCGTCAGCGAGACGACGGGCGGCGGGTAGACCGGTGGCTGCGGCTGTGCCGCCCCGGCCGCGGTCGGCGCGGCCGCGACGGCCAGGCCCACCGTGAGCGCCATGATGATGCGGGATAGCCGCATGATGGTTTCCCTCCTACTGTTCACATCTGGGTGCGGTGACTATCTGGGTGGTCCACGGGGTGACGGTGGGTGTGAGCACCAGGTCGGCCGTGCCCGCGCCGTTCTGGCCGGTGAGCAGCGTGACGTCGAGCGTCCGGGTCTGCCCCGGGCCGACCTCGACGTTCGCCACCGCCACCTGGCGGCGGCGGTCGGTGCCGCCGCCCATCGCGGTGTCCCGCCCGTCCAGCCGGCCGGTGAGGACAGCGCCTCCGCTCGGTGTGTGCACCGAGACGAAGGTGCGCGCGGTGTACTTGTCGCCGGACAGGGCCAGGCCCGTGACCGACTCGCTGAGACCCGACCGCGGGGCGGTGGAGCGCACCGTGACCCGCAGCCGCAGTTCCCGGCGCCCGTCCGGCTGGCACGCGCCGACCGTCAGGGTGGCTGAGAACCTGAGGTAGTAGCCGAGCTTCGCGCCGCTGCCGTCGTTGAGGAACACGCCGACCGTGGGCACGGTGTCCTTCTCCGGGAGTTGCCCGGCGAGCCGGGTGCCGGCCAGCGCGCGCTGCTCATCAGATCGGACACTCCAGAACAATATCCGACGTTCCTGGATTGAGCGCCTGATAACGGTCAGAAGCGCCTTCGGATCCACCGTTTTCGTGAACAGCGCGTTGAACACCCCCACCGCGGCCCGGGCGAAGAAGGTGTCCTGGGCGTACGTGTCCAGGTCCCGGTAGGAGTCGCTGAGCAGCGTGCGGACCGCGGTGCTGCCGGCCAGCGTGGGCCCGTCCGGCACGGTGACCGGACCGATCACGCCGAGCAGGTAGGACAGCACCACCGGGTCCACCGCCAGCACGCCGTCCACGGTCGTGCCGGTGCGACGGCGCACCATCTCCCGGTAGAGCGCGGCCGCGGCCGGGAAGTCGGGGCTCAGATTGACGTCCGCCGGGTACCTCCCCGGCAGGTCGGACCAGAGCCGGCGCGCCTCCGGGCCGACCTTCAGCGGCGGATCGAAGAACCTCAGCCGACTGGAGTCACCCTGCCCGGCCAGCCGGACCCGCCCGCTGTCCGCGCGCAGCACCGCGTACGCGCCGAACATGCCGCCGGTGGCGCGCAACTCGGCCGGGTTCTGCGAGACGAGCAGGAAGCTGCGCGGGCCGTCGGCCCCGAGCAGCGGCGGCAGCAGCCGGGCGCCCCGATCGGCGGCCGAGGTGAGGTCGCCGAGCTGGTCCAGCTCCGCCCGCAGGGCGGTGACCGCGTCGCGCACCTGGGCGACCAGACCGCCGGTCGCCACCGCCCGCAACCGCTCGGAGCTGCTTCGGACCGCCTGGTCGGCGCGGGACACCTCGGCCGAGACCTCGCGCAGGCGGTTCACGTCGAGCCGCCCCTGCTTCGGCACCAGGGAGGCGAGATCGACCCGGAGCAGGGTGGGAAAGGCCTGCCGGGCCAGGTCGTCAACCGCCACCGAGATCTGGCGGACCGCGGTCAGGTCGTCCCCGGCGTACGGGGTCCGCTGGCCGAGCCACCAGACCGGGTCACCGGTCGCCCCGCGGGCGGCGGTCGCCTGCTGCTGCAACGCGGAGAGCGTCCGCTGGGCCCGGTCCACGTCGCCGGCGAGCACCTGGGCACTCAGGTCTTTGGCCAGCCCGGCGGCGTTGACCAGATGGGAGCGGGCCTGCCAGCCCCGCAGCGTGACCCAACCACCCGCGGTCAGCAGCACCGAGACGACGACCAGTCCGACGAGCAGCACCCGGCGGACGCGGGCCCGACGGCGCCGCCGCGAGCGTCGGTGCCGACGATGCGGAGCATCGCGTTGCGTCACGCCATTCTCCCTATGCGTTAATCGGACAGAAGACTAGTTTGTACCACAATCCGCCATTCGTTTTTCGGCTAACATCATGGATGCATCGATCGAGGTTTTCAGGCGCTTTTCGGGTTTTTCACCCTATCTGCCGTCACCCGGCGCAGACAGTCCTCGATCCGGTCGACACCGGCGCGCAGCGACATCCGGCCCAGGTAGGCGTCCCGACCCCGGCGGCCCATGTCACGCCGGGCGTCCCGGGGGATCGCCGCGGCCAGCCAGAACCGGTCGGCCAGCGCCGCCCAGTCCTCGGGCGGGCACGACAACCCGGCGCGGGCCTGCTCCACCAGCTCGGCGGTGTCCCCGCCGGCCGAGGCGACCACCGGCGCGGCGCAGGAGAGCGCGGCCTGCAGCTTGCCGGGCACCGCGCCCCGCAGCTCCGGCAGGTCACGCTGCATGACCAGCTGGTAGTCGGCCGCCGCGTAGAGCTGCGGCATGTCCGCCGGCGAGCGCCGCTCGACGAACCGGACGTTGTCCGCGCCCAGCTCGGCGGCCAGCCCGCGCACCCGCCGCTCCTCGGCACCCGAGCCGACCAGGACCAGGTCCATCCGGTCGCCCAGCGCGGCCGCCGCCCGGACCGCGGTCTCCAGACCCTGCCGTACGCCGATCGTGCCGGCGTGCATCACCACGCAGCGGTCGTCCCGGCGGACCAGTCGACGCGCGGCGGGACCGGGTTCGGCGGGCCGGAACAGGCGCTCGTCGGTCCAGTTGAGCACCGTGCGCACCCGGTCCGGCGCGGCGCCACCGGCCAGCACCAGCTCGCGCATGGAGGGCGCGCCCACCACGATCACGCCCGCCTCCCGGTACAACCGGCGCAGGCCGGACTCCAGCCGTCCCGTCCAGCGGCGTGACTCCGCCGGCCGGGCCGGGTCCGCCTCGGTCCAGACGTCCTGCACGTGCAGCACCGTCGGCACCGGACCGAGCAGCCGGAGCAGGCCGGTGGCGGCCGGCGTCACCGCGGGACGTTGGAAGACGTAGAGCGCGTCGAGGTCGCGGAGATAGCGTCGGCCTGACAGCGCGGCGCTGCCGGCGAAGGAGAGCCAGGAGGCGGCCCGGGCCGAGCCGTCACCGCCGGTGTACCGGGGCACCCGTCGCACGGTCAGCCGGTCGCTGTGCGTCTGGTGTCGCCACCGCTGCCGCCAGCCCGGATAGACCTGCCCACCGGGATAGTCCGGAAAACCGGTCAGCACGCGCACCTCGTGACCCCGGGCGGCCAACTCCTCGGCCAGGCTCCCCGGGATGAACGCCGGCTCCGGCGGGAAGTGGTACGACAGGATGCCGATCCTCATCGCCGGCCTCCCGGCGTGGCCGGCCGGGCCGAGTGGGCCGCTGCCGCGTACGATGCCGGCATCCCCTCTGCGACCGGCCGCGACCGGCGGTGGTACGCCGTCGCGGTGCCACCCGGCGCCACCGCGCCGACCAGAGGGGTGCCGATGCTCGACAGGGTCCTTTTCGTCTGCCAGGCCAACATGTGCCGGTCGCCGATGGCCGAGTTCCTCGCCCGCCGGATGCTGGCCGACATGCCGGTGGTGGCGGCCAGCGCCGGCACGGACGCGGTGGACGGCGCGCCCATGCACCCGTACGCGGTCGAGGTGGCCGGCGCGGACGCCGCGGCCTTCCGCACCCGCCGGCTGCGACCGGAGCACCTGAGGGCGGCCACCCTCGTGCTGACCGCGACCCGGCGGCAGCGCTCCGCCTGCACCGCGCTGGCGCCGGCGGCGCTGGGCCGCACGTTCACGCTGCACCAGTTCGCCCGGCTCGCCGCCGCGGCCACGCCCACCGCCGCGGACGGCGGAACGCCGCTGCGTGCGGCGGTGGCCGCGGCCGTCCGCGCCCGGGGGCGGATGCAACCCGCCGCCCCCGGCGCGGACGACCTGTGGGACCCGATCGGTGGCTCCCCGGCCGACTTCCGCCGGTGTGCCGAGGAGATCGAGCGGTCCATCCGATCCGTGCTCACGCTCATCGCGACAGCCGCGTGAGTTCCTGCGTCCGGTCCCCGGTGGGAGCCTTGGCGTCACGCCGGGCCGCCTCGGCCCGGTCCGCGGGCACCCCGGTCGGGGCCTGCGGCACCACCACCTTGTACGTCTCGTACTGGTAGGAGTCCGCCTTGCCGACCTTGGCCATGTTGAGCACGCAGCCGAGCAGGCGCACCGACACCGAGCTGAGCGCCCGCGCCGCCGCGGCCACCTGACCGCGCGAGGTCCGCCCCTGCTGGGTCACCAGGAGCGCGCCGTCGGCCTGCACGGCCACCACCACGCCGTCGGTGACCGCCAGCAGCGGCGCGGTGTCGATGATCACGATGTCCGCCGACTCGCGCAGCGCCACCAGCAGGTCCGCCATCGCCTTCGAACCGAGCAGTTCGCTCGGGTTCGGCGGGGTGGCGCCGCTGGGCAGCACGAGCAGCGACTTCTCGCCCCAGCGCTGCACCACGTCACCGACCTGGACGTCGCCCACGAGCACGTCGGTGAGCCCGACGCCGCCGTCGAGGCCGAGGTAGTCCGCCGCCTTGGGACGGCGCAGGTCGGCGTCGATGAGCAGCACCCGCCAGCCCGCCTCGGCCAGTGCGATGGCGGTGTTGCAGGCCATGGTGGTCTTGCCCTCGCCCTGCAGGGCGCTGGTGACCGCGATGACCCGGGCCGGCTCGTGCACGTCCACGAAGCGCAGGTTGGTGCGCAGCTTGCGGACCGCCTCGGCGCGGGCCGAGGTGGCCGCGTCGCCGACGATCAGCGGGGCCGCCTTCGCCCCGGACTCGAACGGGATCTCCCCGAGCAGCGGGCTGCCGGTGACCCGTTGCAGCGCCACCGCGTCGCGCATCCGCACGTCGGCCAGCCCGCGCAGCACGGCCAGACCGATGCCGCCCAGCAGGCCGAGCAGGCCGCCGAGAACCAGGTTGCGCACCGGCTGCGGCGAGACCGGATTCGAGGTCACCCGGGGCCCGCTCACCACTTCGATCTTGATCGGTGGCGCCTCTCCGCTGGGCGGTGTCTCCACCTTGCGGACCAGCTCGATGAACTTGGCCGCCAGCACCTCGGTGGTCTTCAGCGCCCGGGTCTGGTCGGTGTCGGTGAGGGTGGCCCTGAGCAGCACCGTGCCGGTGGTGGCGGACGTGGCGATCCGGCCGCGCACCTGGTCGGCGGTGAGACCGAGCGGCGCGTCCGCGACCACGCTCTGCGCCAGTCGGTCGCTGGTGAGCAGGTCGCCGTACGACTTCACCCGCTGCTGGAGGAACAGGCTGCCCTGGTAGGCGTCCGTGACCCCCTGGCTCGGCGTGGTGACGAAGAAGGTCACCGTGGCCTGGTACCGGGGCGGCGTCCGGACCGTCACCAGGGCGGCGGCGCCCACGGCGAACATCACCGTGATCAGCACGATCCACCAGTGGCGTCGGACCAGGCGCAGGTAGCCGAGAACATCCATCACGCTCCCCCTCGCGACACGCCGGTCTGCCGATGCAACTGCACGAAAGCCCCCTAAAACCACCAGTCGTCGTGCCAGGATCTAACCGCCCATTCAACACGTTAGGCGGTCAGACGAATCTAAACGACACAACCTTCTCGCATGACATGAATCTGCTTATTCCGGATAGGACACACGAGGGCAACCCATGGATCATGAAGCCATCGCCGCCGAAGACGTCGTGCGATCCCGCAGCCGGATCACCCACCGCGCCGCCACCCTCTCCCTGTTAACGCTGGACACGGCCGCGTGGTGCGGAGGATTTCTCGGTGCCGCCTGGACCCGGTACGAGTTCGAGCTGACCGCCGCCCGCAGCGCCCGCACACTCGGCGTCGCACTCGCCTGCGCCGCGCTGTACGGGACCCTCACCCTGCTGCGGTCCCGCCTCTACGGTCGCTATCCGATCGGGAGCGCCGGAGACGCCCGCGGGTTGGCCGGCCGGGTCGCGATCGCCGTCGCCGTCACGCTCGCCGCCGTGCTGCCCTGGAGCGAGCGACCGGTTCCGGCGACCACCCCGGTGGTCGGCGGCGCCGTCGCGCTGGTGCTGATGGCCGCCGGCCGCGGTGTGTGGCGCGCCCACGCCGACCGCCACCAACCGGCCGCGCGGCACGCCGAGCGGTGCCTGGTCTACGGCGTGGACGCGGCCAGCGAACGGCTGGTGCGGGTGCTCCTGCACGACCCGGAGAGCAACTACCGGCCGGTCGGCCTGCTCGACGACGCCCCGGACAGCCGGGGGCTCCGGCTGGAGGGGCTGCGCGTGCTCGGCGGGCGGGAGCAGGTCGGCCCCGTCATCCGCGCCACCCAGGCCCGCACCGTCATCTTCTCGATGAGCTGCTCCGACCCGGGACTGCTGCGCGACGTACGCACCCGCACGCTGGAGGCCGGCGCCGCGTTCAAGGTCCTGCCCCCGGTCCGGGAACTGCTCGACCGGCCGGTCGCCGCCACCGACGTCCGCGACCTCCAGCTCACCGACCTGCTCGGCCGCGCCCATCGGGTGGCCGAACTGACCGTCGAGCGCGGCGGGCTGGCCGGCCGCCGGGTGCTGGTCACCGGCGCGGGCGGCTCGATCGGCTCCGAGCTGTGCCGGCAGATCGCCCGGTGCGAACCGGACGAGCTGATGATGCTCGACCGGGACGAGTCCGCGCTGCACGCGCTGCAGATGTCCCTGCACGGCCGGGCGCTGCTGGACGGCCCCGAACTGATCCTGGCCGACATCCGCGACGCCGAGCGCATCGCCCGGGTGGTCGCCGACCGGCAGCCCGACGTGGTCTTCCACGCCGCCGCGCTGAAGCACCTGACCATGCTCCAGCGGCACCCCGGCGAGGCGATCATGACGAACATCCGGGGCACGCTGAACGTGCTGGAGGCGTGCCGGGACGTCGCCCAGTTCGTGAACATCTCCACCGACAAGGCGGCCAACCCGACAAGCGTCCTCGGCTACTCCAAGCGGATCACCGAGCGGCTCACCGCCCACCAGGCCCAGCAGTTGGACGGCGCCTACCTCAGCGTCCGGTTCGGCAACGTGCTCAGCAGCCGGGGTTCGGTGCTGACCGCGTTCCAGGCGCAGATCCGCGCCGGCCTGCCGATCACCGTCACCCACCCGGACGTGACCCGCTACTTCATGACCGTGCAGGAGGCGGTGCACCTGGTCCTGCAGGCCGCCACGATCGGTCGCGGCGGCGAGGCGCTGGTGCTCGACATGGGCGAGCCGGTCCGCATCGCCGACGTGGCGCGCCGGCTGGCGGCCGAGGCGGACCACCCGGTCGACATCGTCTACACCGGGCTGCGGGCCGGCGAGAAGCTGCACGAGCACCTCTTCGGCGCCGACGAGTCGGACACCCGTCCGCTGCACCCGCTCATCTCCCACGTGCCGGTGCCCCCGCTCGACCCGGACGAGGTGCGCGTGCTGGACCCGTACGCCGACCCGGACGAACTCGTCAAGCGGCTGGCGGCGTTCTGCGAGCCGGTCGGCGCGGTCGTCCCGGCGCTGCCCGGCCAGCGCTGAGCCGCGCACCGGTGCGGGCGCGACGCGGACGCGGCGCCCGCACCGGTCCGACTCGCCGTCGGGCCCCGGCGACGATAGGGTTGACCCCGGTGTGCCGGGAAGCCTGGTCGGCGATGTGATCAGCCGACCCCTCTTCCGAACGGACACCCCGTGCCCCACCATCCTCCCCGCCCCTCCCGCCTGCTGGCCCGCCGGTCCTGGCCGGAGGCCCGCTTCCTGGCCGACGTGCTGCGCACCGAGACGGTCGGCGGCGGACTGCTGCTGCTCGGCGCGGTCCTCGCTCTCGTCTGGGCCAACTCGCCGTGGCGCTCGGCGTACGCGGAGCTGGGCGACTGGGTGCCGTGGCCCGGCGGCACCGCGCTGCACCTCGACCTCAGCCTCGCCACCTGGGCCGCCGACGGGCTGCTGGCGATCTTCTTCTTCGTGGTCGGGCTGGAACTCAAGCGCGAGTTCGTCGCCGGTGACCTGCGCGACCCCCGGCGGGCCGCGTTGCCGGTGGTCGCCGCGGTCGGCGGCATGGTGGTGCCGGCGCTGATCTACCTGGCGGTGACCGCGAGCGCCGGCGGCGCCGGCATGCGCGGCTGGGCGATCCCCACCGCCACCGACATCGCCTTCGCCCTCGCCGTGCTGGCCGTGATCGGCTCGCACCTGCCGCAGGGGCTACGCGCGTTCCTGCTCACCCTCGCGGTGGTCGACGACCTGCTGGCGATCACCGTCATCGCGGTGTTCTACACCGCCGACTTCCACCCGTTGCCGCTGCTCGGCGCGCTGCTGCCGATCGCCGGGTTCGCGTTCCTGGTGCAGCGGCGGCGCACCTGGTGGTGGGCGCTGATCCCGCTCGCGGCGGCCGCCTGGGTGCTGGTGCACGCCTCCGGCGTACACGCCACCGTGGCCGGGGTGCTGCTCGGCTTCACCGTGCCGGTGCTGACCGGCCGCGCCGGCGAGCCCGGGCTGGCCGAGCGGCTGGAGCACCGCTGGCGGCCGATCTCCGCCGGCCTCGCCGTCCCGGTCTTCGCGTTCTTCGCCGCCGGGGTCTCGCTGGTCGACGTCGACCTGGGCGCGGTGGTCCGCGACCCGGTGGTGCTCGGGGTGGCCGGCGGCCTGGTGCTCGGGAAGGTGGTCGGGGTGTTCGGCTCGACGTTCCTGCTCGCCCGGTTCACCCGCGCCGAACTGGACGAGGAGATCACCTGGGCGGACCTGCTCGGCCTGGCGCTGCTGGCCGGCATCGGCTTCACGGTGTCCCTGCTCATCGGCGAGCTGGCGTTCGGTCCGGGCAGCCCGGAGGACGAGCGGGTCAAGGCGGCGGTGCTGGCCGGCTCGCTGATCTCCGCCGGCCTGGCCGCCGTGGTGCTGCTGCGCCGCAACCGGGTCCACCGGCGGATCAGCGAACGGGAGAGCCGCGACGACGACGGCGACGGCATCCCGGACGTCTACCAGGAGCGGCCCGCCTGAGACGGACGAGCGCCGGCCACGGCCCCCCGGCTTCGGGGGCGGCGGCCGGCGCTCGGCGGTCAGCGGCGGCGCTCGGCGCGCTCGTCCTCGGTCTCCTCCAGCGCGTCGGCGTACGGCTCGGTGAGGTCGTCACCCGGCACCGCGACCTGCTCGGCGCGGTCCTGCTCGTCCGCGCGACCGCCGGCCGGCGGCTCCGGGGCCGTGGCGCCCCCGGCGAAGCCGTATTCGTTGGGCTCGTCGTGCCTGCTCATGCGCGGAACCTCCCGGTCGTCCGATTCCTGGTGGCGGGGCCGCAACCCCGCCACCAGGACCCTTACCCATCGGGAGCGCGCCCGATCATCGGGGCGCTCAGGTGAGTTCGGCGATCGCCTCGAAGATCAGCCAGAGGCCGCAGATGGCGAACAGCACGGCCGCGCCGTAGCGGATGGTCCGCTCCGGCAGGCGCCGGCCCAGCATCCGGCCCACCAGGATCGCCAGCGCGTCCGCCGCGACCATGCCCAGCGTCGAGCCGAGCCAGGTGCCGAACCAGCCGTACTTGGTGGCCAGCGTGATGGTCGCGAGCATGGTCTTGTCGCCCAGCTCGGCCAGGAAGAACGCGACGCCGACCGCGACGATCGCCGACTTGGTGCTGCGCTCGGCCTTGCGCTTCTCCTCCTCGGTCAGCTTGTCGCCCCGCAACGTCCAGGCGCCGAAGCCGAGGAACGCCAGACCGGCGACCAGCGAGATCCAGCCCGTGGGCAGGGCCGCGTTGAGGCCGACGCCGATGGCCACCGAGGCCAGGTGGACGATCGCGGTGGCGATGGTGATGCCGATGAGCACCGGCAGCGGGCGGAAACGCGTGGCGAACGTCAGGGCCATGAGCTGGGACTTGTCTCCCAGCTCGGCGACGAAGATGACGCCGAAGCTGATCACCAGCGCGACGAGGAAACCCTCCATGTGAACCTTCCCGATCAAGCCGGGAGGAGAGACAGGGGCGCCCTCGACCCGGCTGCGACAGCCTGAGTCGAAGGTCTCGCCCGCCCCGGGGACCGGGGCCGCGTGGCCGGATGCGGAACGCACCAGTGTGTCGACCACGACATTGGGGGCTACTCCCCTTCGCGCCGACCAGCCTAGCCGATCACCGCCGGACCCGCCCGCCGGGTGTGGCCGGGGCCACCCCGCCTCAGTCGGCGCGGGCCAGGCTCACCCCGAACCGGCCGTCCGGGTCGGTCCAGAACGCCCGGCGGGAGAACCCGGCCCCGGCCAGCTCGGCGGCGATCCCGGCCGGCCGGAACTTGGCCGAGACCTCGGTCCGCAGCTCCTCACCGGCCGCGAACGCGACGTCGAGGTCCAGCGCCGCCACCCGCACCCGGGCCGGACGCGCGGCGCGCAGCCGCATCTCGATCCACTCCCGTTCCGCGTCCCAGACCGCCACGTGGCGGAACGCGTCGACGTCGAAGTCCGCGCCCAGCTCCCGGTTGACCACCCGCAACACGTTGCGGTTGAACTCGGCGGTCACCCCGGCCGCGTCGTCGTAGGCG
The DNA here is from genome assembly GCF_013694245.2 of Micromonospora ferruginea. NCBI lineage: Bacteria > Bacillati > Actinomycetota > Actinomycetes > Micromonosporales > Micromonosporaceae > Micromonospora > Micromonospora robiginosa. Next base: position 1,888,258 of record NZ_CP059322.2, on the reverse strand, counting down.
GGGACGATCACGCCCGGGTCCTTCACCAGGTCGGTGCCGACCAGCAGCCAGTCGCCGGCCTCCAGCGCCGCGCGGGTGGCGGCGAGGAACCCGGCCCGCTCCGCCGGCAGCAGGTTGCCGATCGTGCCGCCGAGGAACGCCACCAGCCGCCGGCCGCCGGTGGGCAGCCGGTCCAGGTGGCGGGTGAAGTCACCCACGATGCCCCGCACCCGCAGCCCCGGGTACGCGGCGGCGATCTGCGCGGTCGAGGCGCGCAGCGCGCTGATCGAGACGTCCAGCGGCACGAAGGTGCCGAGGTCGCCGTGGCGGGTGAACGCGTCCAGCAGCAGCCGGGTCTTCTCCGACGAGCCCGAACCCAGCTCGATCAGCGTCTTCGCCCCGGTCAGCGCCGCGACGTCGTCGGCGTGCGCGGCGAGCACCGCCCGCTCGGCCCGGGTCGGGTAGTACTCCGGCAGGCGGGTGATCTCCTCGAACAGCTCGCTGCCCCGGGCGTCGTAGAACCACTTCGGCGGCAACCACTTCGGCGACGCGGTCAACCCGACCCGTACGTCCTCCCGCAGCGCCCGGTCCAGGTCCTGCTCCTCCAGGTGGATCTCCAGCGGCTCCGCGCTCATCGACTGTCCTCTCTGCTGTGCGGGTGGATCGGATGGGTCAGGCGGTGGTCAGCTCGCGGACGTCCAGCCCGGCGGCGGTGGCCAGCACCAGCCGCCCGTCCGGCACCGGCTGCCAGGCGGGATCGTCGTCGGACGGCTCGGAGGCCAGCAGCACCGAACCGGGACCGCGCCGCACCGACAGCGCGTGCCCGGCCACGCTCGCCGCCACCGTCGTGCCGTCGGTGAGCAGCAGGTTCAGCCGCGAACCGGGCGCGGCGGCGGCGACCCGCGCGACCGTGTCGGCCACCGCCTCCCCGGGCGGCGCGCCGGCGCGCAACCGGTGCCGGACCAGCGCCCAGAGCACCGCCGAGTCGGTCGGCACCTCCAGGGTGAGCAGGTCGCGGACCGGCAGCCCGGCGGCGAGCGGGACCAGGCTGTCCGGCCAGCCGCGGACCACGCCGTTGTGGCTGAACAGCCAGCGCCCCTCGACGAACGGCGCGGCGGCGGTCTCGTGCAGCGGCATGCCCACCGTCGCCGAACGCACGGCGGCCAGCACCGCCGGGGCGGACGTGACCGCGGCCAGCTCGGGCAGCGTGGTGTCGCTCCACATCGGCTGGGCCCGCCGGTAGCGGACCGGGTCCCCGCCGTCGGGATACCAGCCGACCCCGAAGCCGTCGGCGTTGATGGTGCCGCCGCCACGCATGTCGCGCGGCGCCCAGGACTGCCGCAGCAGCCCGTACGGCGGGTCGTGCAGCAGGCTCCGCAGGGTGACCGGTGGACCGAGATAGGCGAGGTGACGGCACATCGGGCCGGTTCACTCCCCGACGTCGCGGGCGCAGCGGAAGCCGCTGAAGATCTGCCGGCGGATCGGGTAGTCCCAGTTGCGGAACGTGCCCCGGCACGCCGACCGGTCGGTGCCGAACGAGCCGCCGCGCAGCACCCGGTGGTCGTCGCCGAAGAAGACCTCCGAGTATTCCCGGTAGGGGAACGCGGTGAAGCCCGGATGCCCGCGGAACGTGTCGGCGGTCCACTCCCACACGTCGCCGATCAACTGGTGCACACCCAGCGGCGAGGCGCCGGCCGGGTACGCGCCCACCGGCGCCGGCCACAAGTGGCGCTGCCCCAGGTTGGCGTGCGCGTCGGTCGGGTCCTCGTCGCCCCACGGGTAGCGGCGGGACCGGCCGGTCGCCGGGTCCCAACGGGCCGCCTTCTCCCACTCCGCCTCGGTGGGCAGCCGCTTGCCGGCCCACGCCGCGTACGCCTGCGCCTCGTACCAGCAGACGTGCACCACCGGCTCGTCGTCGCGCACCGGCGACCAGCGGCCGAACCGCCGGTACGCCCAGCCGTCACCGTCGCGCCGCCAGTGCAGCGGCGCGCTCAGCCCGGCCTCGACCCGGTGCCGCCAACCGGCCTCGCTCCACAGCCGGGACCGCTCGTAGCCGCCGTCGGCGATGAAGGCCCGGTAGTCGCCGTTGGTCACCGGGGCGGCGTCGATCAGATAGGCGGGCAGGTCCACGGTGTGCGCCGGGCGTTCGTTGTCCAGCGCCCACGGGTCGGTGGAGGTGCCCATGGTGAACGGCCCGGCGGGCACCCGCACCTCGCCGGCGACCGCGGCGGCGGGCTCGGGCGGCGGCGGGGCGGCCAGCACCGGCTCACCGGCGCGCAACTGGTGAGTGGCGAGCATGGTCTCGTCGTGCTGCTGCTCGTGCTGCACGATCATGCCGAACGCGAAGCCGTCGTGCACCAGCCGACGCTCGGTGAAGCGGATGCCGTCCAGCAGGTCGTACACCTTGTCCCGCACGGTGTGCACGTACGCGCGGGCCTCGGCCGGCGGCAGCAGCGGCAGCGACGGCCGGTCCCTGCGGGGCTGCTTGAACGCGTCGTAGAGGTCGTCGATGTCGCGGCGGACCGGCTCCCGCCCGCCGACGTCGCGCACCAGCCACAACTCCTCCTGGTTGCCGACGTGCGCCAGGTCCCAGACCAGCGGCGACATCAGGGTGGAGTGCTGCCGGACCAGGTCGGTGTCGTCGACCGCGTCGGTCAGTGACGCGGTGCGGGCGCGGGTGCGCTCCAGCTCCGCCGCGATCCGGGCGCGTAGCCGCTCGGCGTCCGTACCCGGCTGCTCGGTGGTGGTCACCGGTGTCCCCTCTCCGCGGCGGCGCGGCGCCGCCGGATCGATCGGTGGATCTCGTCGTGGGTGCCGGCCGGCAGGTCCAGCGCGGGCAGGGCGGCCAGCGCCAGGTCGAACAGGGCCGCCGCGGCGGTCGCCAGCGGACGCTCGGCCAGCCCGCGCCGGGCCGCCGCGTGCCAGCGGTCGGCGACCGGAGCGGCGGCGTCAAGCGCGTCGCGGGTGGTCGACGGGTCGGCGAAGAGCGCGGCCAGCACCGCCACCGGCACGGTCCACTCCCCGCCCGGCTGGGCGTCCAGGTAGCGCAGTTCCAGGTAGCCGCGCGGGCGGACCGGTGGGAAGAGCGTACTGACGTGGTAGTCCAGGTCGTCGCTGGTGGGCGGGCGGGGCAGAGCCCCGGCCAGCCAGTCGGCGAACGTCACGCCCTCCGGCGGCGTCCAGTCGGGGCCGTCGCCGCGTACGCAGAGCAGCGGCGCGGCGAGCGCGTAGCCGGTCCAGGCGGTCACCGGGTCGTGGTCGGCGCCGGCCGGCGACCACACCGGGCGGGTGCGGGCCGGGTCGATCGCCAGCCAGGCGGCCATCCGGGCGGACGCCCAACCGGTGGGCCGGCCGGCGTGCCGGTCGGCGGTGGCGAACGCGGCGAGCAGCGGTGGCCCGACGGCGTGCGCGGCGGCCCACCGGTGCGCCAGCCGGTCCGGCTCGCCGGCGTCCAGGCAGACCTGGAGCCCGGCGGTGCTGTACATCATGGCCCGTCCGGCCGGGCCCCGCCGGTCGAAGACGCGGCGCATGGCCCGGTAGCGCGGGGTGTCGACGACCGGCCGCGGCGCGCGCCACGGGTCCATCCCGGTGCCGCCCAGGGCGAGGCCGGCGGCGTCCAGCAGGGTCCGCAGCTCGTCGACGTCGGCCTCGGTGGCCAGGACGAGCGCGCCGACCGACGGTCGCGGTGGGGCGGAGATCTCCACCTGCCCGCCGGGCTCCACGGTCACGGCGCCGCCGTGCCGGAGCTCGTCGGCCGGGCTGGTGGGGTCGAGGGTGACCGGGCTGTGCCGGCCCAACGCCTCGCGCAGTCGCTCGCGGTCGACCGGTCGGGTCGGGTCCGCGGCGTCGTGCAGGGTCCATTCCAGTTCGACGCCGGTGAGCCTCGGTGGGCCGGTCTTGAAGCAGATGCGGGCCAGGTGCCCGCGGGCGGCGGCCTCGTCCCCCAGGACGGTGGCCCGGTCCAGCTCCGGCGACATCACCACGTGACGGCTCCTCTCGCCCAGACGGGCGACCACGGCGTCGCCCACGACCCGGCCGGGACGGCCCGGGTCCGCGCGTCCCACCATCCTCTGTCTAGCAGACGGAATTCGCGCGCCCGGAGAGATGAATTTTTGTCCGGAATCTGGTGGCGCCGGACGGCTCAGTCGTCGGTCTCGTCGCCGGGTCCGGGCTTGCGCGCCTCGTCGCCCGGCGACTTCTTCGGCTTCGGGTCGTGCGGGGTCGGCGCCGCCGGCGTCGGATCCGTCCCCCGGCAGTAGTCCTCCACCTTCTCGGCGCCCCCGGCGGCGGCCACCAGGTCGGCGAAGCCCGGCGTGGTCAGGGCCTTGGCCCGTTGCCGTTCCGGCTTGGCCAGGTAGGCGCGGCACTGGCCGGCGAGCTTGCCGTCGACCGGCGGCGGGGCCGGACGCCCCCCGGGCGGCGGGGCGGACGTCGGCGGGGAGGTCGACGGCGGGGTCGGCGACGGCGCCGCGCCGGACGCCTGGCCGCCCGGGCCGCTGGGCGCCGGGCGCGACGGTCCGGCGCCGGTCGGGCCGGTGCCGGCGGTGGTGGACACCGGTGGGACCACCGGCTCCGGGTTCCGGTCCAGCCGCACGGCGGCGAACGCCACCCCGGCGACCGCGGTGGCGGCGAGGCCGGAGAACGCGGCGGCGAGTCGCAGGCGGCGGCGCGGGACGCGGGCGGGTGCCGGCGCGGGAGCCGCGCGGGCGGCCCGGAAGGCGGCCAGCGCCCGCTCCTCACCGTCGAGATCGTGCCCGGTGGGCGGCGCCGCCGCGGCGGCGAGCAGCCGGGTCAGCGCGTCGGCGCCGGCCGGCGGGGCGGCGCGCGCGGCGTCCAGGCGCCGGTCGGACTCGGCCCGGTCGGCGGGCCCGGGAGAGTTCATGCCGTTTCCCCTCACGTCAGCCCTCCGCCGGCTCGGCCTCGGGCGCGTGCGGCGCCGGGCGGTCGGTGCGGGGCCGGGGCGGCACGCCGTCGCGGGTCTCCGGCCCGACCGCGCCCGGCGCGTGCTCGGTGGCGGCGCCCGGCGCACCCTCCGCGGCGCGTTCCAGCATCGCCGCCAGCCGGCGCAGCCCGCGGTGCGCCGCGGTGCGCACCGCGCCGGCTCGCCGGCCCAGCACCCGCCCGGCGGTCTCCGCGTCGAGGCCGATGACGGCCCGCAGCATCACCGCCTCGGCCTCGGCCGGTGGCAGCGTGCGGATCAGCGCCAGCGCGCTCTCGGTGCCGATGGCCTCACCGGCGCGGTCGGCGGTGTCGGTGTCCGCCGCCAGGTCGGTGAGAGCCTGCACGGGCACCGGGACCACCGGCCGCCGCCGTTGCCGGCGGAGGTGGTCCATGGCCCGGTTCCGGGCGATGGTGACCGACCAGGCGCGGAACTCGCCGCCGGTGAACGAGGGCAGGTCCCGGGATATCTGCAGCCAGGTCTCCGAGGCCACGTCCTCGGCGTCGCCGCCCACCAGCGCGGTCAGGTAGCGCAACAGGGCCGGTTGCAGGCTGCGGTAGAGGAACCGGAACGCCTCCTCGTCACCGGCCTGCGCCGCGGCGACCGCCTCGTTCAGATCCCCGGTCACGGTCGCCGCCCGCGGCGGGCCGAGGTCTCGGGCCGTCGGTCCGCCGACGCGGGAGACCACACCGCCATCCGCATCCCGGCCCCCCGCTGAGCTGATCGGCGCCGGCCCGACGGGACCGGCGCGCCAATGGACATCGCCGCCGGCACGGCCGGGGCGGGACATACCGTACCGGCGTGGTGGGACGACCGGGAGCCCGGCCGACCGGCGAGGGGTGAACAGACGGTCGACAGGGCACGGACCGGCGGAAAAGCGAGAGAAATATCTACCCGCGCTCTCGGCGTGTCGGTGTAACGAAGGACACCACGCGGGCGCTTCAACCCGTCACAAGCGGGGTGGATCTCCGCCGACGAAGCGGACATCCGCCGGGACGCCGGCATTATCTGGCCCATCGTACCCGGCCGGTTACGGTCAGCCCACCGGCCGCCCGGCCCTCGGCCGTTCGGCCGAGCGGCCCGCAACCGCTCGCCGGTCGCGACCGGAGAGATCGCCGGAAATACTTCCGGACCGCTGTGGGTACGGTATGGGGATGCTCACCTCCGACGTCGTACTCAGCGGTCGGTACCGCCTGGAAGACCGTGTCGCCACCGGCGGCATGGGCGACGTCTGGCGTGCCAAGGACCTGGTGCTCGGCCGTCAGGTGGCGGTGAAGGTGCTCCTGCCCGCGCTGGTCTCCGACCCCGACTTCATCGCCCGGTTCCGCTCCGAGGCACGGATCATGGCCTCGCTGCGCCACCCCGGCGTGGTCCAGGTCTTCGACTGCGGCGAGGACGACCTGCCCGACGGCAGCCACGCCGACTACCTGGTCATGGAGTTCGTCGACGGGGAACCGCTGTCCCGGCGGATCGAGGAGGCCGGGCAGCTCGAGGTCGCCGAGACCATGTCGATCGTGGCCCAGACCGCGCAGGCGCTGCACGGGGCGCACGGCCGGGGCATCGTCCACCGCGACGTGAAGCCGAGCAACCTGCTCGTGCAGGACGACGGCACCGTGGTCCTGGTCGACTTCGGGGTCGCCCGCTCGACCAACGTCACCAGCATCACCAGCACGAACGCGGTGCCCGGCACCGCCCTCTACATGGCACCCGAGCAGGCCGCCGGCCGGCCGGTCTCGGGCGCCACCGACGTGTACGCGCTCGGCGCGGTCGCCTACTGCTGCCTCACCGGCAGCCCGCCGTTCACCGGCGACAACCCGCTCCAGGTCGCCGTGCGTCATCTCGACGACGAGCCGCCGGAGCTGCCGGCGGAGATCCCCGCCCCGGTCCGTGAGCTGGTGGCCCGGGCCCTGGCCAAGGACCCGGCCGACCGCTACCCGAGCGCCGCGGCGATGGCCGACGCCGCCCGGGCGGCGCGCTCCGTGTCGCCCACCGCCACGGTGCCCGCGGCGCTGCGCGGCGCGGCCGCTCCGGCGCCGACCCGCGGCGACCAGCCGGTGGTGCGGTCGGCGGCCGCCGCCCCGGCCCCCCGTCGTCGGGGTCGACGCGGCGCGCTGGTCGGCGCGCTGGGCGCGGTGCTGGTGGCGATGACCGCGCTGGGCGCGATGCTGGCCGCGGCCAAGGACGCCGAGGCGCCCGCCACCCAGATCGACTCCACCAAGCCGGCGGTGGCGCCGAGCAACTCGGTCGCCGACACCGCGGTCACCGGCGAGCCGCCGACCAGCGTCGACGACAACAACTGGCGTCCGGCCGGGTCGAGCGGCCGGCCCTCGGCCTCGACCTCGGTGTCGCCGAGCACCTCGCCGAGCGGATCGGTGCAGCCGAGCCCGTCCCGCACCCCGTCCACCGCGCCGAGCGCGCCGAGCAGCGCGCCGACGACCACCTCGGCCCCGGCCCAGACCACCGCGCCGACCGAGACCACCACGACCACGACGCCCCCGGCCGGCGGCGACGGTGGCGGCGACACCGGAGGCCAGCCGGTCTCCCGGCCCTGATCGCGCCCGGCCCGGTCCCGCTTCGCGCGGGACCGGGCCGGACCCGGGTCAGTCCGCGCCGAGCGACGCCACCACCGGCCGGGCCAGCGCGCGCCGCGCCGGCAGGATCGAGGCGAGCAGCGCGGCGAGCACCGTCACCCCGACGATCAGACCGAGCCGCCCCCAGGGCAGCACCAGCGTGAACTCGCCGCCGACGCGGGCGACCACCGCCATCGCGCCGGCCGCGACCCCGATGCCCAGGGCGACGCCGATCAGCGTGCCGACCAGCGCGGTGAGCACCGCCTCGACCGCGAGCACCGCCCGCATCCCGGCCCGGCTCAGGCCGACCGCGCGCAGCACCGCGTTCTCCCGGGTGCGTTCCACCACCGACAGGCTGAGCGTGTTGGCGACCCCCACCAGCGAGATGACCACGGCCAGGCCGAGCAGCGCCGTGACGAAGCCCAGCACCAGGTCGACGGTGCCGGTGAGCATCCTCTTGTAGGCGGCCTGGTCCAGCAGGTTGACCGTGGGATAGCGGACGATCACCGACTCGACCGCGACCCGGGCGGCGTCCGCGCTCACCCCGTCGGCCGGGTCCACCTCGGCCAGGTGGCCGCGCTCGGCGGGAAAGAGCCGGCCGAAGTCGGCGTCCGCCATCTCCACCACGAACCCCGGCGGCACCCGGCCGCCGCCCAGGGCAGGCCGGTCGTCGGCCACCACGGCCGCGACCCGGAACGGCCGGCCGGCGACGGTCACCGCGTCGCCCACGGTCCAGCCCCGGGCGGCGGCCAGCTCACGGTGCACCAGCACCCCGCCCGACCCCAGCGCTCCCGGGTCGCCGGCGTCCACCCCGGACAGCGTGCGCCCGACCAGCGCCGGATGCGCGGCGCGCACCTCGACGCCGCCGGTCACCCGGCTGCGCTGCTCGTGCACCACGCCCAGCTCGGGACGGGCGGCCAGCTCCGCGGCGAGCGGCGCGGGCAGGTCCCCGCCGATGCCGGTGACCAGGAAGTCCACCCCCACCTTCGCGTCCACCGTGCGCTCGATGCCGGCCTTGACGCTGCCCGCGCCGACCACGAACGACGAGACCAGCCCGATCCCGATCACCATGGCCGTGGCGGTGGCCGCGACGCGGCGCGGATTGCGTACCGCGTTCGCCACCGCCAGCGCGGCCGGGGCGCCGAACAGCGCACGGGCCGGCGCGCCGAGCACCCGGACCAGCGCCGGCACCAGCACCGGACCGAACGCCACCACCCCGCCGAAGGCGAGCAGCCCGCCGGCCGCCACCAGCGGCACCTGGCCGGTGGCGCCGGCCCCCCACAACGACGCCGCCCCGGCGGCGAGGGCCAGCGCGCCGACGGCGAGCCGGACCCGTCCGGCCGGGCGGACGGGACGCGTCGCCGCGTCGGTCAACGCGGCCACCGGCGCGATCCGGGTGCCCTGCCAGGCCGGCAGCGCGGCGGCGCCCACGGTGAGCACCGTGCCCAACGCGAGCGAGAGCAGCACGGTCCGGACGGTCACCGTCACCCCGCCCGCGGCCGGCGCCCCGACGCCACCCAGCAGCGCGCCGAGCGCGGCGGCCAGCGCCGTCCCCACCAGCACGCCGACCGCGGAGGCGGCCAGGCCGGTCAGCGCCGCCTCGACCAGGGTGGCCCGATGGATCTGGCCGCGGGTCGCCCCGACCAGCCGCAGCAGCGCGGTGCGCCGGGACCGCTGGGCCAGCACGATGGCGAAGGTGTTGGCGATGACGAAGCCGGCCACCACCACCGCCACCGCGGCGAACGTGCCCAGCATCAGCTCGAACTGCCGCAGGTCACGCACCGCGTCGGCGACCGCCGCGTCGAGGATGGCGGCCCGGTCGCGCACCGTGACGCCCGGCCCCACGACGGCCCGTACCCGCTCGGCGAGCGCCGCGCCGTCCACGCCTGGCCGCGCCGCCACCATGATCCGCCCGTACCCGCGCTCGCCGCTGACGGCGAGGGCGTCCGCGCCGGCCAGGCCGATGAACGGCCCGCCGACGTCGCGGGCGGTGCCGGCCACGTCGACGGCGCCCACCAGCGTGTACGACCGGGCCGCGTCGGCGGCGCCTCCGACCGACACCGGGCGCCCGACGGCGAAGCGCTGCTCGGCGACGGTCCGCTCGTCCAGCACCACCTCGCCCGGGCGCTGCGGGAGCCGTCCGGCGACCACGTCGTAGGACTGCAGGGCCTCGTCGGTGGGGATCGCGGCGAGGACCGCGTACCCGAGCACGGGCCGGCCGTCAGCGCCGACCACGCCGGCGGAGCCGGTCAGCTCCCCGGCGGCGGCGGCCACCCCGTCGGTCGCGCGCACCCGGTCGACCAGCGTCGGCGACAGGGGCGTGGCACCGGCGTACGCGGCCAGGTCGGTGTGCCTGTCGAACGTGCCGGCCCGCTCGTACGCGCCGGCCCGCATGCCGTCGGTGAACATCAGGGTGCCGGCGACGAACGCGACGCCGAGCACGATCGCCAGCGAGGAGAGCAGCAGGCGCAGGCCGTCGGCGCGGATCTGGCGCAGGGTCAGGCGCAGCATCCCGGTCACCGCCGCGTTCCGGCCGCGGCCGGGTCGAGCCGGCCGAGCACGTCGCGGACCTGGCCGGTGGTCGGCCGGTGCACCTCGTCGACCAGCCGGCCGTCGGCCAGGAAGACCACCCGGTCGGCGTACGCGGCGGCCACCGGATCGTGGGTGACCATGACGACGGTCCGGCCGAGGGTGTCCACCGCCTCGCGCAGCAGCCGCAGCACCTCCGCGCCGGCGTGGGAGTCGAGGTTGCCGGTCGGCTCGTCGGCGAAGACCACCCAGGGGCGGGTGACCAGCGCGCGGGCCACCGCGACCCGCTGCTGCTGGCCGCCGCTCAGCTCGGCCGGCCGGTGACCGAGGCGGTCGGTCAGCCCGACGCCGGCCACCACCTGCCGCAGCCAGGCCGGGTCGGGCCGCCGGCCGGCGATGGCCAGCGGGAGGACGATGTTCTCCTCGGCGGTCAGGGTGGGCAGCAGGTTGAACTTCTGGAAGACGAAGCCGATCCGGTCCCGGCGCAGCCGGGTGAGCCGGCGGTCGTCCAGCCCGGCCAGGTCCGCCTCGCCGATGCGCACCGCGCCGGCCGACGGCCGGTCGAGACCGGCGAGGCAGTGCAGCAGGGTGGACTTGCCGGAGCCGGACGGGCCCATGACGGCGGTGAACCGGGCGGCGGCCAGGTCGAGGTCGACGCCGTCGAGGGCGACGACGCGCGACTGCCCGACGCCGTACTCCCGGCGCAGGTCGCGGGCGGCGAGGGCGACGCCGGTGGTCGGGGTGGCGGACACTGTGGAGCTCCCGTCGGAGGTGGTCTGGTGACCCTTCCGACGCTATGGCCGGCACCCGGCCGCGGGTCTCCACCTGCGCGCTCGACGTGGGTACTCCCCCGGTCGTCCCCCACCGGGCGGACCCGTACGACCTGCGGCGTACGCGGGCTCAGCCGCCGGGGGTGACCAGTCCGCTCTCGTACGCCAGCACCACGGCCTGGACGCGGTCGCGGAGCTGGAGCTTGGCCAGGATCCGCCCGACGTGGGTCTTCACGGTCGCCTCCGCCACGTGCACCCGGGCGGCGATCTCGGCGTTGGACAGCCCCTGCGCCACCAGCAGCAGCACCTCCCGCTCCCGCTCGGTGAGCTGGGCCAGCCGGGGGTCCTCGGCCGGCGTCGGGCCGAGCTGCCCGGCGAACCGGTCGAGCAGTCGTCGGGTGATCGACGGGGCCACCACCGAGTCGCCCTCGGCGACCACCCGGATCGCGGCGAGCAACTCCTCCGGTGGCACGTTCTTGAGCAGGAAGCCGCTCGCCCCGGCGCGCAGCGCGGCGAACGCGTCGGCCTCGGTGTCGAACGTGGTCAGCACCAGCACCCGTGGTCGCGCGCCGGCCGTGCGGGCGCAGATCCGCCGGGTCGCCTCCACCCCGTCCATGGTGGGCATGCGCAGGTCCATCACCACCACGTCGGCCTCGACCCGGTCCAGCACCCGCAGCGCGTCCGCGCCGTCGATCGCCTCGCCGACCACGGCGAGGTCGGGTTGCGAGTCGAGCACCATCCGGAAGCCGGCGCGCACCAGCGCCTGGTCGTCGACGATCATCACCCGTACGGTCACGCGGCCACGCTCCCTTCCTCGGCGCCGGCCGCCGTGGGCAGCGGCAGGCGCGCCTCGACCCGCCAGCCGCCGGCCAGCGTGGGCCCGGCGGTCAGCTCGCCGTCGTACACCCCGACCCGCTCCCGCATGCCGACGAGGCCGTGCCCGCCGGACGGCGCCGGGCGCACCAGCGGTCGGCCGCGACCGTCGTCGACGACCCGGATCGCGACGGCGTCGGCGCCCCAGTCGAGCGTCACCTCGACCGCCGCGCCCACCCCGGCGTGCTTGAGCGCGTTGGTCAGGCTCTCCTGCGCCACCCGGTAGACGGTCAGCTCCAGACCGGGCGGCAGCGCCACCGGGTCGCCGGCGCCGCCGCGGTCGACGCGCAGCCCGGCGGCCCGGAACCGGTCGAGCAACGCGGGCAGCTCCACCAGCGCGGGCCGCCGGTGCGCCGGCTCACCGGCGGGCTCGTCGGCCACCGCGACCGGGTCCGGCCGGCTGGGCTCCCGGAGCACGCCGACCAGCCGCCGCATCTCCTCCAGCGCCTGCCGGCCGGTGTCGGCCACCACCTTGGCCGCCTCCCGCGCGGTGGCGGGGTCGCGGTCGAGCGTGAACCGCACGCCGTCGGCCTGCACGATCATCACGGCCAGGCTGTGCGCGACCACGTCGTGCAGCTCGCGGGCGATGCGGGTGCGTTCCTCGGCGACCGCCGCGCGGGACTCCGCCTCCCGCTCCCGGTCCGCCGTCGCGGCGCGTTCCTCCAGGCTGAGCACGTAGAGGCGGCGGGTGCGCACGTTCAGCCCGACCAGCCACACCGCGCCGGTGACCAGGCCGTAGTAGAGCGCGCCGGCCCACCAGGGCGACGGCCCGGGCCAGGAGAGCGCGGAGAGCAGCACGCCGATCGCGGCGCCGACGCCGGCCAGGATGCCGTCGCGCGACCGGGCGGCGTACTTGACCACGCTGTAGAGCGCGATCAGCACGCCGATGTCGTAGCCGAGCGGACCCCAGCCGACGATCACCTGGACCAGCGCCAGCGCGGCCACCGCGACGGCGACCGCGGACGGGTGGGTGCGCCGGAAGAACAGCGCCGCCGCCATCGCCACGCCGACCGCGAACGCCGGCAGGCCGCCCTGCTCGGCCAGCAGGCCGAGCACGGCGAAGACGGCGACCAGCCCGGAGACGGCGGCGTCGAACGCGACGCCGCGCAACGGGCGGCCGAGGATCAGGCGGTCCACGGTCACCCAGCGTACGGGGGTGACCGGTGTCTCCTGGGCCCGGTCAGGGGGTGACGAGGGCGCGCATCCGGGTGATCTCGGCGGACTGCTCGACGGCCACGCCGGTGGCGAACTCCTGCAGGGTCTGGTCGACGCCGACCTTGAGCAGGTCGCTGGACATCACCACGGCGCCCTCGTGGTGGGCGGTCATCATCCGCACGAAGAGCTGGTCGAACGCCGCGCCGCGCGCGTCGGAGAGTTGTCGCATCGCCTCGGCGGACTGCATCCCGCGCATGGTGGCGTGGTCGTGCCCGGCGACCTCGGCGGGCAGGTCGCGGGTGCCGAGCCAGGCACGCAGCACGCCGACCTCCGGCCCCTGGGCGGCCCGGATGCGGTCGGCGACGGCGCGTACCCGGGGGTCGGCGGCCCGGTCCGGGGCGAGCGTCGCCATCTCCAGGGCCTGCTCGTGGTGCGGGATCATCATCCGGACGTACCAGACGTCGAGGCCGTTGTAGCGGGGCTTCGCCGCGTCGCGGACCTGCCCGCCGGCGCGGGTGGCCGCCGGCTCACCGGGGCGGCCGGGGACGAGCACCGGCGGCGCCGAGACGGCGCCGGTGGGGCTCGGGACGGCCGGGGCGGCCGGGGCGGCGGTCGGACCGGGCTCGTCACCCGCCGGGCGGCGATCGTCGTCGCAGCCGGCCAGCGCCGGGCCGCCGATCGCCAGGAGCGCGGCCAGGGCTGTGACGCGAAGCCACGCACGTGCCGGTCGACCGGTCATACGGCCCTCCCTCCGGTCGAGGTGACAGCGATCCTATCCATAGACGAAAGTTCCCGGATGTGACCGGGGTCACATTGATGACGGTCACCAATCGGTAAGGTGTGCCGAATCATCATCCCCTTTCGAAGGGTGTTGCCGATGATCAACATCCGCATGTCCCGTGTCCGGACCGTCAGCCTCGCCGCCACCGGCCTGCTGCTCGCCGGCGTGATCGCCGCGCCGCCGAGCAGCGCCCAGGAGATCCCCCGCGCCCAGGCCGGGCCGGCCACCGTGGACAGCGCCGTCCCCGGAGTCGACGAGATCTCCAGCAGCCCCAACCTGCGCCAGGTGGCCAACCTGCCGAAGCAGGCCCCGTTCGACACCACGACCGCCCTCGGCACCGACATGGCCTTCCAGGGCCGGTACGCGTTCGTCGGCAACTACGAGGGCTTCGTCATCTACGACGTGTCGCGCCCGAGCCGGCCGACGATCGTGTCGCAGGTGCTCTGCCCCGGCTCGCAGAACGACATCTCGATCAGCGGGAACCTGCTGTTCCTGTCCACCGACTCCTCCCGCAGCGACGACTCCTGCGCCAGCACCGCCCAGCCGGCGTCGGTGAAGGAGTCCTGGGAGGGCATCAAGATCTTCGACATCCGCGACAAGCGCAACCCGCGCTACATCAAGTCGGTGGAGACGGCGTGCGGCTCGCACACCCACACGCTGGTGCCGGGCAAGGACAAGCGCAACGTCTACCTGTACGTCTCCTCGTACAGCCCGCGCGCCGAGTTCCCGGACTGCCAGCCGCCGCACGACTCGATCTCCATCGTCAAGGTGCCGGTGAAGGACCCCACCACCGCCTCGGTGGTCGCCACCCCGAACCTGTTCCCGGACGGCGGCTACCCGGGCATCCCGGGCCAGACGTCCGCCACCACCGGCTGCCACGACATCACCGCGTACCCGTCGAAGGACCTGGCCGCCGGCGCGTGCATGGGCGACGGCATCCTGTTGGACATCAAGGACCGGGAAGCGCCGCGGGTCATCGAACGGGTCACCGACTCGGTGAACTTCGCGTTCTGGCACTCGGCCACGTTCAACAACGCCGGCACCAAGGTCGTCTTCACCGACGAGCTGGGCGGCGGCGGCGCGGCGACCTGCAACGAGGTGGTCGGGCCGGACCGTGGCGCTGACGCCATCTACGACGTCACCGGCCGCGGCGACGCCCGCAAGCTGGCGTTCCGCAGCTACTACAAGATCCCGCGGGTCAACGCGGACACCGAGAACTGCGTGGCGCACAACGGCTCGCTGATCCCGGTGCCGGGCCGCGACATCATGGTCCAGGCGTGGTACCAGGGTGGCATCTCGGTGTGGGACTTCACCGACTCGGCCAAGCCCAAGGAGATCGCCTACTGGGAACGCGGTCCGCTGGACGCCGCCCAACTGCGCACCGGCGGCTCCTGGTCGGCCTACTGGTACAACGGCCACATCTACTCCAGCGACATCCAGAAGGGACTGGACGTGCTGGAACTGCGTGACCCGCGCACCTGGCTGGCCCAGCTCATCCGGGTGCCCGAGCTGAACGTGCAGACCCAGGCGGGTTACCTGAGCTGGTGACCCCCGAAGGTGGCCCGGCCGGGCCCGGCACCCCCGTGGGGGCGCCGGGCCCGGCCCGTGGAGAGGGCGCGGCGGTGCCGACCGACGAGCGGATCCGGTCGCTGCACGAGCGGTACGCGCCGACGGCGGAGGCGTTCGCGCTCGTCTGGACGCACTGCCGGATCGTCTGCGAGATCGCGGAGCACCTGCTCGACCGGCACGACGCCGGCCTCGACCGCGCGCTGGTGCGGGCCGGCTGCCTCCTGCACGACATCGGCGTCTACCGCCTGTACGACGCCGACGGGCGGCTGGACCAGCGCAACTACGTCCGGCACGGAGTGCTCGGGCACGCGCTGCTGCGCGACGCCGGCCTGCCCGAGACGCTCGGCCGGTTCTGCTCCCGGCACACCGGGGTGGGGATCACCCGCGAGGACGTGCTCCGGCAGCGCCTGCCGCTCCCGGTCGCCGACCACACGCCGCGCACCGGCGAGGAACACCTGGTCATGTACGCCGACAAGTTCCACAGCAAGACCACCCCGCCCACCTTCGTCTCGGTGGCCGGCTACACCGCCACGGTGGGGCGTTTCGGAGCGGACAAGGTCACCCGGTTCGCGGCGCTGGTCGAGCGGTTCGGCGAGCCCGACCTCGCCGCGCTCGCCCGCCGGCACGGGCACCCCGTCGCCTAGGCCATCGGCAGCCGGTAGTCCCGGGCGCCGCCACCCGCGGTGACCACCCGCACCTCGCCGGTCCGCAGCCCGTACGTCACCGACCAGCGGGTGTGCGGTTGGCGCACCGCGTCGAGCAGCCGCAGCGCACCGGCCGCGTCGACCTTGCCGCCGGTGCGGTCCAGCTCCTTCGCCAGCACCCCGTACCGGTGATCGCGGCGCAGGTCCCGCTCGGGCACCCCGACCGCGGGCACGTTCGTCAACGCCTGCCACGGACCCTTCCGGCGGTCCACCTTCAACGTCCCGTCGACGAACTCGACCACCGCGGAGGCGCCGGTCGCGTCCGCGAGCAGGTAGTGCAGCGGCGGCCCGCCGTCGAAGTCCAGGTTGTACCGGCCGAACACGGCGACCGCCTCGTCCACCGTCGCCGCCGAGTCGAGCACCAGGCGCAGGATCCGCACCGAGCCGACGGTCGGCCGCCCCGGCACCGGCTCGGCCCGCGCGCCGTCGTCGGCGGCCAGCCCCACCGCGAGGCCCCGCTCGTTCATCCCGTCGAACGGCAGCAACGGCGCGTCGAGCAGCCGCCGGTCACCGGTCGGGTCCGCGGTGACCCCCAGGTAGGAGATGTCCACCAGGGAGATCGACGCGTGCCCGTCCGGCGGGTCGGTGCGCAGCACCAGCGCCGGGTTCCGGTCCCAGTCGAAGTTTCGGGCGAACAGTGGACGGTCGCGGTCGGCCACGGCGGCGAAGAGCGAACACCCGAACGGGCTCGGCGGGGTGCTCCCGGCCACCCCCGCGGTCGGGTCGTAGTCGCCGACGTAGGTCATCTCGTACAGCGGCAGGTCGTCGACCTTGCGCAGGCTGGCCAGCGTCCGGTCGACCTGGCCCGGGTCCTGCCGGGACGCGCTCGGCGTGCCGGCGGACGTCGGGGCGGCCGGCGTGCGGCCCTCCCCGCAGGCGGTGCCGAGCAGGAGCAGTGCCAACCCGGTGGCGACGAGGGTCCTCCGCATACCGGCGACGCTAGAAGAGACGAGGCGCGGTGTCCATCGAGGAAACGGATCAGCTCCGGACGACGGCGAACATCCAGCAGCCGTAGACCACGTTGCGGCTGTGCAGCACCCGCACCGCCGGGTCGGCGAACAGGTCCGCGATCACCCCCTCCGGGTCGTCGCCGTCGTGGCGTCGACCGCCGACGATGCGACCACGCCCGTCGTACGCCCGCAACACCTGGGCCCGCCCCCGCCAGCCGGCCGGGTACGTCGCGACGTCGGCCGGGCCAGGGCAGTCCCGCTCGTGCGCGAAGACCGGACCCACCTCCCGGTACGGGCCGGGCGGCAGCGGCGGGGCGTACCCGAAGAGCAGCAGCGACTCCCCCGGCTCGGCGTCACGCAGGCAGCAGCGCAACGGCTCGCCGCCGCCGGCACGGTGCCGCTCCGGCGGCTGCCCGCCGGCGTCGCGGTCGGTGCGGCGCAACTCGGCCAGCGTCTCGGCGGGCAGCGGACGGATCAGGAAGGCGGTGGTCGTCGTGGTCACGATCCCAGCCTGACGCGGCGCGCGGCGAACCGCTGGCGGTCATCGGACCTGGCGTTGCGTCGGCCGTCCCGCGCGCCGGGTCACACACCCATCTCGGCCTCGTACGCCCGGCGGAACCGGCGGCGGGCGGCCGGCGCGAGGCAGAGATGCCAGGCCGGCCCCTCGTCCACCACGTTGATCTCACCGGCGTCCTGCCGGGCGAGCAGCAGTCCGGCGAGGGCGGCGCGGGCGCCGAACCGCTCGTACCAGTCCAGCTCCACGTCGACCGCCCAGCCCAGGCTGTGCCCGCTGGGCACCGCGGCGGCCCGGCCCAGCCGGCGCAGCCGGTGCTGGTGCTCGGCGCTGCGGACCAGGCTGGTCACCCAGAGCGGCGGGGTGCCGGGCCGGGTGACCGCGACGAACTCCCGGGCCACGTCGTTGAGGAACGCGATCATCTCGCGCCGGGCCCGGGGAATCAGCAGGCCCGCGGTGTCCGGGGCGGCAGCCGGGCGGACCCGTCGCCGGACCGCCCGCAGGCCACGCCCGACCGCGGTGGCCGGCAACTCCCGGTAGCGGAACTCCAGCAGCCCCCGGCGCCGCAACCACTCCAGGTCGACCAGGTCGATGCTGGCGCGCACCTGGTCGTCGGTGAGCAGGGCCGGGCTGTCCCGCCACCACAGCACGTCGATCCGGGAGAGGAGATAGGTGCGGACCAGGGCGGTCAGGTCCGGCGCCGAGGCGGCGGGCTGGTGACGGGCCATCTCCAGCAGCAGCGTCTCGCGGGCACCGACCAGGCCCTGCGGGGTCGCCTCGAGCACCGCGGCGATGGCCGGCTCGCGCAACCGCTGGTCGAGCAGCACCTGCCGGGCGGTGGTCGACGGCGCGTCCGCCAGCGCGCCCACCTCGACCAGCAGCTCCGCCACGGCGGCGCGGTAGGCGCCCAGCCCGCGTGCGGCGTCGCCGGCGGGCCGGCCGGCGGAGGGCAGCCGGCGGGCGGGAGTGGTGGACGCGACGGCGGGACCGGGCTGGCGACCGGGGCTGCGGTTGGGCACTCGCATGGTCTCCGCCCCCTCTCGGCAGGACACGGCGTAGTCGGGTCTGCGCACACCGTAAGGGGACGGAAGGGGGTCGTCGGGACCAATCGGCCCGAAGGCGCCCGATCAGGTAGCCGGCCCACCCGCCAACGCCTGCACCTCTGCATAACCGGGCGCCGGCGGCAGCCCCGCCTCCCGCCCGGCGGCGACCGCGTCGACCAGGTGCAGCGCCGCGCCCAGCGCCGCCCGGAACGGCAACGAACCGGTACTCACCCGGGCCACGCCGAGCCGGCCCAGCGCGGCCAGGTCCGGCCCGCCCGGGCGGTACAGCACGTTCAGCGGCAGGCCCACCTCCGCCGCCAGCGCGCCGATCTCCTCGTCCGGCGCGCCGGGGACGAAGAAGCCGTGCGCGCCGGCCGCCCGGCACACCGCCGCCCGCCGACGGGCCTCCGCCGACGGCGACCGCACACCGCACCACCACGCGTCGGTGCGCGCGTTCACGAAGACACCCGGGGCGGCCGCCCGTACCGCCGCGACCTTCGCGGCGAGCAGCGACGCCGGGGCCAGCGTGCCGTCCGGACGGCCGTCCTCCAGGTTCACCCCGACCACGCCGAGCGCGGCGAGCTCGCCGACGTACCGGGCCACCGCCGCCGGGTCGTCGTCGAAGCCGCCCTCCACGTCGACGGTGAGCAGCACCGGCACGCCCCGCAGGCGGCGGGCCAACTCCAGGGTCTCCACCCGGGTCGCGCCGACGCCGTCCGGCCGGCCCGCCGCCGCCGCGACGCCGAGGCTCGTCGTACCGATCGCCGCGTGACCCCGGGCGGCGAGCGCGGCGGCGGAGGCGTGGTCCCAGGCGTTGGGCAACAGCAGAGGACGGCCCGGCCGGTGCAGCGCACGGAAGGCGGCGAAGCGTTCAATCGTCACAGATCCCCCCAACGTCTCGGACCACGCAGCGTCGCGCCCCCGGGTGTAAGGCGGGGCCCCTTCTTAACGCCTGGGGTATAGGCGGGGCCCCCTGTTAACAGGCCGGCGGCGAGAAACCCGCCGGCCGGGCGAGCGGCGGCGCGGGACGGGTCGCGCGGGCCGAGGCTGACGGGCGCGGTGACGCCGATCATCCGGCGGGCGGGATGCGATGTGGGCGGGCTGAACCGGCGCGCCGAGGCGCGCAGCGAGCCCAGGGTGCACGCCGGAGCGGCGGGCCCAGCTCGGCGGCACCAGGCAGGGGGGCGGTCAGTGCGGCGACGACGTCCGCGAGTCGGGTGACCCCGTCGCCGTCGCGCACCGGCGGCCCGCAGCCCCGGCTCACCGGGGACGGCCGCGATCGTCGACTCCACCGGACGACCGTAAGTCGCCGACCGTTCGGTCCGGACCGAACGATGGGTCAGGACAGCCCCGGCGTCGGGCTCGACCGGGGCGGCCATCCCAGACGTCAGGTCCGGGAAGGTGCCGGCACACGGCACACGGCACACAGCTCCGGCTCCGGCACGCGCCTCCGGCACGCGCCTCCGGCTCCGGCTCCGGCTCCGGCTCCGGCTCCGGCTCCGGCTCCGGCTCCGGCTCCGGCTCCGGCTCCGGCTCCGGCTCCGGCTCCGGCTCCGGCTGATCTTGGTACGAAACGGCCCCCATAGGGGCGCTTTCCTACCAAGATCTCCCCGTTTCCCACTCCACGGAACATCAATCCCGGATCCAGATGGCCGCCCCCACCCTGCCCGCCCCACTGCGCGGCAATCGGACACAATCCGCCAATCCCACCGCGATCTTGGAGTTGTGGCACCTCCGATAGGGGTAAAAAGCCGGCATACCGTGGCACCACAACTCCAAGATCGACGAAGTCGAGGCGGGAGCGACTCTTAGCAGCGCTCAACCGGGGGGCCGAGCAGGCGGGGCCGGGGCGGAGCGCAGAGCTCGGGCCGAAGACGAGGTGGGAACTGGGGCGGAAGACGGCGTGGGGCAGAACGGACCCGCCTCCGCCCTCGGTCGAGGTGGAGTGGGCGAGCCGAGTGGCAGCAGCGAGAGAACGCCCTCTGGGCGACGGGTAACGCCGCACCCAGGGCGAGTGGCGGGTCGAGGTCGGCGCGGTCGGGCACCGATCGAATGCGGCTCAGGCGCGGGCTAGACACGAGTCAGGCACGAGCGGACGTGGGCAAGGCACGAGCGGACGTGGGCAAGGCACGAGCGGCCGCGCGCCAGGCACGAGCGGCCGCGGCCAGGCACGAGGGGACGGTATGAGCGGACGCACGCCAGGCATGAGGGGACGCGGACGCGGACCAGGCGCGAGTGGGGACGGTCGGACGCGGGCCAGGCGCGAGTGGGGACGGTCGGATGCGGGCCGGGCGCGGGCGGACGTGGGTCAGGCGGGGGTCAGGCGCGGGCGGGTCCGCCGTCGCGGGACGGCGGGGCGAGCGTGGCCGGGTCGAGCGCGAGCGCCTCGGCCAGTTCGTGGCGACCGGTCGGGCTGAGGCGCACCGACCGGCCGGTTCCCGGCACCGTCCAGCCGAGGTGGTGCAGGCGTACGCACAGCGCGGCCCCGAGCGCGCCGGCCAGGTGTGGGCGCCGTTCGGTCCAGTCGAGACAGTCGCGTACCAGCGGTCGCCGGGTGGCGCGCAGCGGTTCGACGGGCACGCCGAGGTCGTCGAGCCAGGAGGTGCCGGTGGGGGTGAGCGTCAGGCCGGCGCTCCGGTCCAGCACGCCGCGGGCGAGCAGCGCGTCGTACAGCAGCACGCCGAGTCGTCCGGCGAGGTGGTCGTAGCAGGTCCGGGCGTACGCCAGGGCGGCGCCGGCGGATGCGGCGCGCAACGTGCGCGGCGGGGTGGCCGGCGCGGGCGCCCGGGCGGCCAGGTCCTCGACGAGGTGGGCGACCGTCGGGTCGGCGAGGCGGACGTAGCGGTGTCGCCCCTGCCGTTCCTCGACCAGCAGTCCGCCGCGTACCAGTCGGGTGAGGTGGTCGCTCGCGGTGGAGGCGGCCACGCCGGCGGAACGGGCGAGTTCCCCGGCGGTCCAGGCGCGCCCGTCGAGCAGGGCGAGGCAGAAGCCGGCCCGGGTGGGGTCGGCCAGCAGCGCGGCGAAGCCGGCCAGTCCTCGGCCGTCGGCACGGATGGTCATCGGGCCATGCTGGCACGGGCACGGTTCGGCCGGTGCCGAACGGTCCGGCAGCCGCTCTTTACATCGTTGTATCCAACGTTGTAGAAACGTGTGCACCGCAGTGACCTCCGTCGACTCCGAGGCAGGCCCGATGCGACACCTTAATCGTGGCGGCGTGCTCGCCGCCGTACTCACGCTCCTGCTCGCCGGCGCGGCGCCCGCGCCCGCCGCCGGAGCCGACCGCTACCGCAACCCGGTCTCCGCCGGGTTCGCCGACACCTTCGCCGACCCGGTCGTGGTCCGCGGCGACGACGGGATCTGGTACGCCTTCGGCACCTCCGACCCGCTGCGCGAGGGCGAGGGGCGGGCGCACCGGGTGCCCGTCGCCCGCTCCGCCGACCTGGTCGACTGGACCTACGTGGGCGACGCGTTCGGCGCCGACCAGCGCCCGGCCTACGCCACGCCCGGCTCGGCGTTCTGGGCGCCCGACGTGCGCCGGGTCGCCGGCCGCTGGGTCATGTACATGACCGTCACCGACACCACCGTCTCCGACGACACGTTCGACACCGCGGTCGGCGTGGCCACCGCGCCGAGCCCGGCCGGGCCGTGGACGTTCGCCGACGCCCCGGTGGTCGCGCCGCGCCCCGGTCCCGGCGGCGGCTACCTGTGGACCATCGACCCGAGCCAGCTCACCGGCGCGGACGGTCGGTCCTACCTGTACTACGGCAGCTACTACGGCGGCATCTCGGTCACCGAACTCTCCCCCGACGGCCTGCGAGCGGTCGGCGACCCGACCCCGGTCGCGGTGGACAACAAGTTCGAGGGCGCGTACGCGCTGCGCCGCGACGGCTGGTACTACCTGTTCGCCTCCACCGCGAACTGCTGCGCCGGCCCGGCCACCGGCTACTCGGTGCAGGTCGGCCGGTCCCGCGACCCGCGGGGACCGTTCGTCGACCGCGACGGCCGACGCCTCGACGTCTCCCGGGCCGGCGGCACGCCGGTGCTCACCCAGAACGGCAACCGCTGGATCGGCACCGGCCACAACGCGGTGCTCACCGACCTGTCCGGGCAGGACTGGATCGCCTACCACGCGATCGACCGCGCCGACCCCTACCTGGACGAGCCGTTCGGCATCAACGAGCGGCCGATGCTGCTGGACCGTCTCGACTGGATCGACGGGTGGCCCACCGTCAACGCCGGCGCCGGCCCCTCCGACGGCGCCCGCCCGGCGCCGGTCACCACCGGCCGCGTCGACGCCCGCTTCGCCACCTCCGACCTGCGCGGCTGGCGCACCGAGTCCGGCGCCTGGCGGGCGGCCGGCGGGGTGCTGACCGGCACCGGCACGCTGGCCTCGCGTACCGCACTCGGCGGCGACCTGCGGGTGGAGACCGACCTGCGGCTCACCGGCGCGCAGACCGCCGGGCTACGGCTCGGCACGGTGGACGTCCGGGTCGGCCGGGGCCGGCTGACCGCCGGCTCGGCGAGCGTCCCGCTGCCCGCCGGCACCGACCTGCGCGACCGGCACAATCTCGCGATCGAGGTACGCGGGCGGCAGCTCGTCGCCACGATCGGCCCGTCCCGCCTCGGCGACCCGGTCGCCCGGGTGTCGCTGCGGCTCCCCCGCCCGGCCGACGGGGCGCTCGCGGTCCGCGCCGAGGGCGGCCCGGCGGAGTTCGACAACGTCAGCGCCGCGCGCCTCTACCGCCCGGCCCGCCACCCGGTCGCCCCGCCCCGGGTCGGCCCGGTGCTGCGCGACTGGTCCGACGAGTTCACCGACGGGCTCGACCCGGCCTGGCGGTGGATCCGCCAGGATCCGGCCGCCACGGTGTCCGGCGGCGCGCTGCGCTGGCCGGTGCAGGACGCCGACCTGACCGGCACCGGCAACACCGCCGGGGTGCTGCTGCGCGACGCGCCGGCCGGGAACTACGTCGCCGAGACCAAGGTGACGCTGGACCTGGGCGAGGAGACGGTCCGCAACTACCAGCAGGCCGGCCTGGTCGCGTACGTCGACGACGACCGCTTCGCCCGGCTGAGCACGGTGGCGATCTGGAACACCCGGCAGGTCGAGTTCGGCTACGAGCTGCCCTTCGCCGGCCAGCCGGTGTACGGCGGCAGCATCGTCGGCACCCCCGGCGCCACCACCTGGCTGCGGCTGGCCCACCGGGTGGACCCGGTGAACGGCGAGCACGAGTTCCGGGCCGGCTCCAGCCCGGACGGCAGGCGCTGGACGTGGGGCGCGGTGTGGACGTTCCCGGCGGACACCACGCCGCGGATCGGCCTGGTCGCGCACGGCGGCGCCACGCCGGCGGTGACGGCGCAGTTCGACTACCTGCGCTTCCACCGCTGACCGGCACCGGGGCCGTCCCCGCTCGGGGCGGCCCCGGTCAACCGCCGAGGTGCGGGTCGGCCGTGGTCAGCCCGCTCACCGTGCGGGTGTCGCCGTCGTAGCTGCGGGCCGCCACGAACTCCCCGGCCGGCCGCTGCGCCCCGGCGACCGCCCGGGCCCGGCGCCGGTCCGCGCCCCGGAAGCGCAACGCCAGGCTCAGGTGCGGGACCCACCGGTCGGGCAGGTGCCACGGGTGCGGGCCGGTCGCCTCGGCGAGCACGTCCCACACCGCGCCGTGCAGCGCGACCAGTTGCGGCGTCGGGCGGACCAGCCAGACCAGCGGGGCGCTGCCGTCGAGGACCTCCAACCGGCCCAGCCGCACCGGCAGCGGCAGCGCGGCGTCGAAGAGGTCGCCCAGCCGCCGCTCGGCGCCGGGCGGGAACTCGTCGACCGAGGCGAGCGTCAGGTGGGGCCGGTTCGTCGGGTGCGTGTTGGCGGCCAGGCTGGGCAACCCGGCGGCGGCGAGCCGGCTCCACGCCGCGCGCACGCCCGCGTCCAGCTCCTCCGAGCAGATCAGTTCCACCGTCCGCACCGGATCAGGCTAGTCCCCGGCGGCGGGCCGCGACGCCCCGGCGTGGTCAGAGCCAGCCGGCCTCGCGGGCGCGCCGGACCGCCTCGGCCCGGTCGGTGGCGCCGAGCTTCTGCACCGCGGCGCTCAGGTGGTTGCGGACGGTGCCGGCGGCCAGGTGGGTCCGCCGGGCGATCACCGCGACCGGGGTGCCCAGCTCGGCCAGCCGCAGGGTCTCCAGCTCGCGCGGGGTCAACGGGCACTCGGGCAGCGTCAGCGCGTCGGCGGCCAGCGCGGGGTCGACGTAGCGGGCGCCGGAGTGCACCCGCCGGATCACGTCGGCCAGCGCCCCGCCGGGCGCGCCCTTGGCGAGGAACCCGCGCGCCCCGGCGGTCAGCGCCGGCCGGAGGTGGGCGGGCCGGGCGTGACCGGTGAGGATCACCGGCGCGCAGCCGGGCAGCAGCCGGGTCAGCTCGGCGGCGACCTCGACCCCGCCGGGCGGCGGCATCTCCAGGTCCAGCACCGCCACGTCCGGGCGGTGGGCCAGCGCCGCGGCCAGGGCGGCGCGGCCGTCCGCGGCGTGCGCCACCACCTCGATGTCCGGCTCCAGGTCGAGCAGGGCGGCCAGCGCGAGCCGGATCAGCTCCTCGTCGTCGGCGAGCAGCACCCGGATCACGACGGCACCGGCACGGTCGCGACGAGGCTGAACACGCCGTCGTCGGCGGAGGCCCGGACCCGACCACCGGCGGGGGCGAGCCGGTCGGCGAGTCCGCGCAGGCCGCCGCTGAACGCGTCCGGGCCGGGGCCACCGGCGCCGTCGTTGCGTACGGTCAGCGTCACCAGGGCATCGTCGCGGCTGAACTCGATCCGGCACCAGCCGGCCCGGCTGTGCCGCAGCACGTTCGTGCCGGCCTCCCGCAGGACGGCGGCCAGGTCGGCGGCGACCGGGGCGGGCAGCTCGCCCACCGGCGGCCCGACGGTGCAGCGCACCCCGCTGGAGCGCAGCACCTCCCCCAGCGCGGCCGCCTGCTCGGCCAGGTCGACGGCGCGGTAGCCGTGCACGGCCGCGCGGACCCGGGTCAGCGCCGACGCGGCGAGCCGCCGTGCCTCGGCGGCCTCCCGGCCGGCCCGGGCGCCGTCCACCGGCGCCAGCCGCTCGGCCAGCTCGGCCTTCAGCGCGATCACGGTGAGATCGTGCCCGAGCAGGTCGTGCACGTCCCGGGCGAAGCGCAGCCGCTCCTCGGCCGCGGCGAGCCGCACCTGGGCCGCCTGCCCCTGTCGGGCCTCGACCAGCAGGTCCCAGAACCACACCTGGACCCAGGTGAGTGCCGCGATCCCGGCGCCCACCCCGCCGGTGACCAGCAGCGCCGTGGGCAGCGGGCCGCCGGTCGCCAGGGTGACCCCGGCGGCGGTGGCGAGCACCCCGAGCGCCGTGGCCGCCGCCACCGCCGGCCGGAACAGCAGCGGCGTCATCCCGACCAGCGACGCGCCCAGCCAGGCCCAGGTGGGCCAGGCGCCGGCCGCCACCGGGCCGAGCAGCGGCAGGCTGAGCAGCGCGGCCACCGCCAGCGCAAGGTGCCGGCGACGTCGGGCCGGCGCGGCGAGCCACGGGGTGACCGCCGCGTGCAGCACCGCCACCTGGGTCACCGTGAATGCGGCCAGCGCGACCGCGCCGAACGCCACCCGCACCGGGTCCGGCTCCCGGGCCAGGCCGACGGCCGGCAGCAGCACCGTGGTCCACACGTTCGTGCCCAGCGACAGCAGGGTGACGCGCCGGGCCCGGCGCAACCGGTGGTCCACCGCCTCGACCGTCATGCCCGCCGATCCTAGGTCGTGGCACGCCGATCTCCCGCCCGGCGGGGCGCCGCCGGCACCCGGGAGAGATGTCACGGCCGAACCGTGCGTTCCGCACGGTTCTCCGATGACGAACGCGCCTGGTCCGGTGCGTGCCGCGCCGGCAGGGTCGGTGCATGACGGAGATGACGGCAGGCGTACCCCGGCGGTGGGCCGGATGGGTCCGGACCCGGCACCTGGCCGGGATGATGGTGGCGATGGTGGCCGGCATGGTGCTGCTCGGCCCGCTGTGGCGGGCCGTCGGGCAGGCGGTCGGCGGCGCGGGCGTGCTGGCCCGGGCGGACGTCGCCGCGCTGGTGATGGCGACGAACATGTCCCTGGGGATGGTCGCCTGGATGTGGCACCGCGGCGACGGGTGGGCGGCCACGGCGCAGATGACGGCGGCCATGTTCGTGCCCTTCCTGCTCCTGCTCCCGCCCTGGTGGGCCGGTCTGGTCGGCGACCACGCGCTGATGCTCGGCGGCCACCTGCTGATGGTGCCGGCGATGGTGCTGGTGGCGCTGCGGCACCACCACGCGCCCGGCGTCACGCCACCGCGCCGCCCGGCGGCGGCGGTGGCGCGCCGCTGGCCGGCCGCCCTGGCGCTGCTGATGACCGCCGACATGTGGTTCGCGCCGACCGTGGTCCCGCCCTGGACGTTGCTGGTGCTCCCGGGCGGTTACCTGCTCCTCGGCACCTGGCGGCGGCAGTGGGGCGACCGGCGTCGGCTCGGGGTCCAGCTCGCCGGGCTGGCCGGGTGGGGCGGTCTCGCCGCGGTGGCGGTGGCCGTGCCGGACCGCGTCGCCGGGGTGCTGGTCGGCCTGGGGTGGCTCGGCCACACCGGCTGGGACCTCTGGCACCACCGCACCGGCGGGGTGGTGCCCCGGGGGTACGCGCAGTGGTGCGCCGTGCTGGACGTGGCGGTCGGGATCACCACGCTGCTGGCCGTCCTGTCCCGGTGACCCGGACCGGGCACGGGGCCGGTCCGGGTCACCCGGAGGGGCCGGTCCGGGTGGCGCGGCGAACGTTTGCGCCGGTCGCCGCGACCCGCGTCCGGCGGTGATGAAAGGCTTGTCGGATGAGCGCCGCACCGACCCCGACCGACCCCACCGCCCCCGCCGACGCCGAGGACGCCCCCGCCTTCGCGGATCTCGGGCTGCGCGCCGAGCTGCTGGGGGCGCTGTCCGCCCTCGGCTACGAGGAGCCCACCCCGATCCAGAGCGAGGCCATCCCGCCGCTGCTGGCCGGTCGGGACCTGCTCGGGCAGGCGGCGACCGGCACCGGCAAGACCGCCGCGTTCGCGCTGCCGCTGCTGCAGCGGATGCCGGTGGCGCGCCCGGACGGCGACCCGGTGTCGTTGGTGCTGGTGCCGACGCGGGAGCTGGCGGTGCAGGTCTCCGAGGCGTTCCACCGCTACGGCAAGGACCTGGGCGCCCGGGTGCTGCCGATCTACGGCGGCCAGCCGATCGGCCGGCAGTTGCGCGCCCTGGACCACGGGGTGGACGTGGTGGTGGCGACGCCCGGGCGGGCGCTCGACCACATCGCCCGGGGCACGCTGCGGCTGGGCTCGCTGGCCACCGTGGTGCTGGACGAGGCGGACGAGATGCTCGACATGGGCTTCGCGGAGGACATCGAGGCGATCCTGGAGCACGCCCCCGAGGGCCGGCAGACGGTGCTCTTCTCGGCCACCATGCCGGCCCGGATCGACGGGCTGGCCCGGCAGCACCTGACCGACCCGGTCCGCATCCGGATCGAGCGCGAGCGCCCGGTGGCCGGGGCGGCGCCGAAGGTGCGGCAGAGCGCCTACCTGGTGGCGCGGGCGCACAAGCCGGCCGCGCTGGGCCGGGTGCTGGACGTCGAGTCGCCCACCGCGGCGATCGTGTTCTGCCGCAGCCGGGAGGAGGTGGACCGGCTCACCGAAACGATGAACGGCCGGGGCTACCGGGCCGAGGCGCTGCACGGCGGGATGAGCCAGGAGCAGCGGGACCGGGTGATGGGCCGGCTGCGGGGCGGCACCGCGGACCTGCTGGTCGCCACCGACGTGGCGGCCCGGGGGCTGGACGTCGAGCAGCTCACCCACGTGGTGAACTACGACGTGCCGTCCGCGCCGGAGGCGTACGTGCACCGGATCGGGCGGGTCGGCCGGGCCGGGCGGGAGGGGGTGGCGATCACCCTCGCCGAGCCGCGCGAGCACCGGATGCTCAAGACGATCGAGCGGGTCACCGGCCAGCGGATCACCATCGACAAGATCCCGACGGTCGCCGACCTGCGGACCCGGCGGTTCGAGCTGACCCAGGCCGCGGTGCGGGAGGCCCTGCTCGAGGACGACCTGGAGCCGTTCCGGGCGGTCGTCGAGTCGCTGACCGACGAGTTCGACCTGATGGAGGTGGCGCTCGCCGCGGTGCGGCTGGCGCACGAGGCCACCCTGCCCGGCACCGCGGACGAGGAGGAGATCCCGCAGGTCGCCGTCCGCGCGAACCGGGACGGGCGGCCGGGGACCGAGGGCCGGGACCGGCGGGCCGGGGTACGCTCCCGCGCCGCCGGCACCGCCCAGGTCTTCATCGGCCTGGGCCGGCGGGCCGGGGTGCGGCCGCAGGATCTGGTGGGCGCGATCACCGGCGAGACCCGGGCCAGCGGCCGGGACATCGGCTCGATCGAGATCGCCGACCGGTTCTCGCTGGTCGAGGTGCCGCAGGAGCTGGCCGACGAGGTGATCGCGGGGTTGCGCGGCAGCACCATCAAGGGCCGCAAGGCGACCGTCCGGCGCGACCGGGACGGCCAGGGCGACCCGGGTGGCGAGCGCCGCTACGAGGGCCGGCGCGACCGGCGGTAGGTGGCCCGGACCGCCGCGACCGGACCGGCCCCGACGAGGTCGATCCGGCGCGGCGCCGGGTGGCGCTCAGGTGCAGTTGCGGATGGACCAGACCGGGTCCCAGTTCTGCGAGCCGGTGCCGGTGCCGGTGAAGGAGTTCAGGACGTTGCCGCTCTGGCCGTAGAAGGTGACGGTCGGGCCGCCGGTCTGGGCGTTGACGTAGAAGCCGGCGCCCTGCCAGTTGGCCAGCGCGTAGCGGGCGCAGGCGAAGAGGTCGAAGATCTTCCAGCTCGACGTGGTCGGGTCCCAGACGAACGTGCAGAGGTTGCCGCTGGCGCAGGTGGCCGGCTTCCCGGCCGCCACGTGCCGCACCTGGCGGGCGGCCGGCGACACGGTCGGCGTCACCGCCTGGACGCTCACCGGCCGGCCGGCCGCCGACGCGGCGGGCAGGGTGAACACGTGGTCCCGACCAACCGGCCCACCCGGTCTGGCGGACGCCGGGGCGGCGAGGACGAGGACGCCGGCGAGGACCACGCCGACGAGCAGCGCGACCCTGCGGAGCGGGCTCAGGGAGGTGGTGGTGGACATGGGACGCCCCTTTCCGAAAACTGTTTCCGAATTCGGTCCGGAACGGGCCACATTCACCGTCGGGGCCGAATAACCGCAGCTTAGGACGCCTCCACCGAGGCCACCAGGGCGACATGTCGACAGTTTCAGAAACTGCACGACGGCGTTGTCGCCTCGAATTCCTCTCGCATTTCGTACGCGCGGACCCCCGCCGCCGGGAGGGCGACGGGGGTCCGACGGCAGCGGTCGGGTCAGGCTGTGGCGAGCGGCTGGCCGCCGATGCTCCGCGCGTCCACCTCGGCCGGCCGCAGCGCCAACGCGAGCACGTCGGCGACGTCGGCGAGGGTGTGCACGGTCAGCGCCTCCCGGACCTCGGCGGGCAGGTCGTCCAGGTCCGGCTCGTTGCGCTTCGGGATGATCACCTCGGTCAGGCCGGCCCGGTGCGCGGCGAGCAGCTTCTGCTTCACCCCACCGATCGGCAGCACCCGCCCGGAGAGGGTCACCTCGCCGGTCATCCCGAACTCGGGCCGGACCGGCCGGCCGGTCACCAGGGACGCCAGCGCGGTCACCATGGTGATGCCGGCGCTCGGGCCGTCCTTGGGCACCGCGCCCGCCGGGAAGTGCACGTGGATCCGCCGCCCGGCGAGGGCGTTCGGGTCGATGCCGAGCCGTCGCCCGTTGGAGCGCAGGTACGACAGCGCGATCTGCGCCGACTCCTTCATCACGTCGCCGAGCTGGCCGGTGAGGGTCAGCCCCGGCTCGCCCTCCATGCCGGTGGCCTCGATGAACAGCACGTCGCCGCCCGCGCCGGTGACGGCCAGGCCGGTCGCCACGCCGGGCACGGCGGTCCGCTCGGCCGACTCCGGCGTGAACTTCGGCCGACCCAGGTAGCGGGCCAGGTTCGCGGTGTCGACGCGGACCGGCGCCGGGTCGGTGGCCAGCGCGACGGTCACCTTCCGCAGGATCTTGGCCAGGGCCCGTTCGAGCTGCCGGACGCCGGCCTCCCGGGTGTACTCCCCGGCGATCAGCGCCAGCGCCTCGTCGGCGACGGTCACGTCCTCGGCGGTCAGGCCGGCCCGCTCCCGCTGCCGGGGCAGCAGGTGGTCGCGGGCGATGGACACCTTCTCGTCCTCGGTGTAGCCGTCCAGCGTCACCAGCTCCATCCGGTCCAGCAGCGGGCCGGGGATCGCCTCCACCACGTTGGCGGTGGCCAGGAACAGCACGTCGGACAGGTCGAGGTCGACCTCCAGGTAGTGGTCGCGGAAGGTGTGGTTCTGCGCCGGGTCGAGCACCTCCAGCAGGGCCGCGGCCGGGTCGCCGGCGTAGCCGGCGGCCAGCTTGTCGACCTCGTCGAGGAGCACGACCGGGTTCATCGAGCCGGCCTCGCGCAGCGCCCGTACGATCCGGCCGGGCAGCGCGCCGACGTAGGTGCGCCGGTGCCCCCGGATCTCCGCCTCGTCGCGCACGCCGCCGAGCGAGACCCGGACGAAGTTGCGGCCGAGCGCCCGGGCGACGGACTCGCCGAGGCTGGTCTTGCCGACACCGGGCGGGCCGGCCAGGGCGAGCACCGCGCCGGAGCCGCGTCCGCCGACCACACCCAGGTTGCGCTCCGCGCGGCGGTTGCGCACCGCGAGGTACTCCAGGATGCGGTCCTTCACGTCGGCCAGGCCGGCGTGGTCGGCGTCCAGCACGGCCCGCGCCGCGGTCAGGTCGGTGTGGTCCTCGGTACGCGTGCCCCACGGCATCTCGAGCACCGTGTCCAGCCAGGTGCGGATCCACCCCGCCTCGGGTGAGGCGTCGCTGGCCCGCTCCAGCTTGCCGACCTCGCGCAGGGCCGCCGCGCGGACGTCGTCCGGCAGCTCGGCGGACTCGACGCGGGCGCGGTAGTCGGCGGAGCCGTCCGGCTCGTCCTCGCCCAGCTCCTTGCGGATCGCGGCGAGCTGCTGCCGGAGCAGGAACTCGCGCTGGGACTTCTCGAGTCCCTCGCGGACGTCGCTGTTGATCTGCTCGGTGACCTCCTGCTCGGCCAGGTGCTCCTTCACCCAGCCGACCAGCAGCTCCAGCCGGGCGGTGACGTCCGGCGCGGCCAGCAGTTCGGTCTTCTGCGCCAGGCTGAGCCAGGGCGCGTAGCCGGCCGAGTCGGCCAGCTCGGAGAGGTCGGTCATCCGCTCCATCGCGTCGATGACCTGCCAGGCGCCGCGCTGCTGGAGCACCGAGGTGGTCAGTGCCCGGTACTCGCGGGCGAGTTCCCGGGCGCGGCCGGCCGGGGCAGGCTCGTCGAGGGCGGTCGCCTCGACCCAGAGCGCGGCGCCGGGGCCGGGCACGCCGGAGCCGATGCGGGCCCGGGTGAGACCGCGGACCACGGCGGCCGGCTCGCCGCTGGGCAGCCGGCCCACCTTCTCGATGGTGGCGACCACGCCGACCGGGCCGTACTCGCCGTCGATGCGGGGCACCGCCAGCAGCGTCTTGTCACCGGTCGCGCGGGCCGCGTCGACCGCGGCCTGGGTGGTCGGGTCGAGGGTCACCGGGATGACCATCCCGGGCAGCAGGACGGCGTCGGTCAGGGGAAGTACCGGAAGAGTTGCCATCGAAACACCTGCCATCGTCGGTTGAGCGTGTCTGACTCAAGTAACAAACCGTTCCCCTTGTTCCGGTGTGTGACCCAGGACACGTTCCCGGCGTGACCGACCCGCCCGCGACCCCGTCGACCTTTTTGCCGACCACCGATTCCGCGACCCGCCGATTGAAACGGGTGGGGTATTGTTGCGAAATTACCGCTTGGTAGGTCAAACTCTTAGCCACACCCCGCCCGACACAGGGAGTAATGGCGATGGCAAGGAAAGTAATCACCGTTCTGACCGACGACCTCGACGGCGGAAAGGCCGATCGGACCGTCGAGTTCAGCCTGGACGGCGTGGCATACACGATCGACGTCTCCGACGAGAACGCGGGCGTCCTGCGCAAGGCCCTGGACCCCTACATCAGCGCTGGCCGGCGCATCGGCCGCGGACCCGTCGACGCCGGCCGCACCGCCCGGCGCGCCACCCGGCCGAGCACCTCGGGAATGGACCGCGAGCAGAACCGCGCCATCCGCGAATGGGCGGCCAAGAACGGCCACGAGATTTCCGAGCGCGGGCGCATCCCGGTCTCCGTGGTGGAGGCGTACAAGAACCGCTGAGCCTTCCGGTTCACCGTCGGGCGCCCGGGGTCGGACCGAGAAATCGGTGTGACCCCGGTCGAGTTCTGTCCGGTCGACAATTTTCGCGTCACCCGGTCGGGGCGGCACCAATTTTCCACAGGCACGAACGGCCGGAGCCGCCCGAGGTAGTCCCCGGGCGGCTCCGGCCGTTCGTCGTACGGTCAGTTGACCTGGATGCGCACCACGTCGATGGCCGGGGTCTGGTTGGCCCGCTCCATCATCGGGATCCGGTGCGAGCCGTCACCCGCCCAGACCGAGCACTGGGCCAGGCCCGAGTCCGGCAGGCCCGGGATCTGGATCAGCACGTCGTCCGGCTGGTTGCCGCCCTTGCCGTCCTCGGTGGCGACGAAGAAGGCCGGCACGTCCTGCGGGTTCGGGGGCTGCCGGGTGCTGCCGAGCATCCGGCACGCGGTGTGGAAGTGGCCGCGCACCAGACCCTGGTCGTTGAGCAGGGAGCTCTCGATGTAGTAGCCGCCCTGCCCGGCGGCGAGGAAGCGGTCGCGCACCAGGTTCCTGGTGGTCACCCGGAGGGTGAACGGCTGGTTGCGCTGCACCTGGTTCGGGAACTGCGTGATGAGCAGCGACGGGTTGTTCGCCGCGGCGCCGACCTCACCGAAGGCGGTGCTCACGCAACGGTTGCCGTTCTGGAAGCCGTTGTGCGCCTCCAGTTGGCTCTGGCCGCAGTCCTTGGCCAGCGGCTGAAGGCCGCCACCGTTGTTCTGGCCGCCACCGTTCTGGCCACCATTGTTGTTGCCGCCGTTCTGGCCGCCGCCGTTCTGGCCACCGTTCTGACCGCCGTTGTTGTTCCCGCCGGTCTGGCCGCCGTTCTGGCCCCCGCCGTTGTTCGCGCCACCGTTGTTGCCGCCGTTCTGCGCGTTGTCGGCGAGCGCGCACTGGGCGAGCTTGTCCAGGCCCTGCGGGCGCTGGCCGCCACGACCGATGGCAGTGGCGATCCGGTTGAGCGTGGCGGTCCGCTTGTCCGCGAGCGGACGGAGGATCGCGTTGTTGATGAAGTTGCCACCGTTGCGGCCCTCCGCCGCGAGCCGGCGGTTCGCCTCGGCGATCTGGCTGTCCAGCAGGGCCAGGTTGCGGTCCACCTCGGCGCGGGCCCGGTCGGGCACCTGCGGCAGCTTGCTCTTGACGTCGGGGCAGGTCACGGTCGGGGTGCCGGCGCCGGCGCCACCGGCGTTGGTCTGCTGGCACTCGGCCGCGGACATCTGGCCGTCACCCCAGTGGTTACGCACCCAGCGGCCGTTCTGCCAGGTCCGGGTGGTGCTGCCCTGACCGCCCGGAGCGGTCGCTCCCGGACTCGAGGGCACGCAGGACGCCGAGGCGACTCGGGTGGTCCTGCGCTGGTCCTGGGCGGACGAGATCTGGGTGACGGCGACGATGCCGCCGAAGACGGCGAGCGTGCCGACCACGGCCAGCACCCGCTTGCTCCGCGCGTTACCGGATGACCGGCGCGCCCGTGTGGACCTGCGCATCGAATTGCTCTCCTTCTCGATCCGGTAGTTGACTGGTGATCCCGGGGCGTCATTCCTCGGGGTGGGATCACTGCGACAGGTGGTCGCGCGTCAATGGCCGACGGTGCCCTCTCCGCACCGTCTCCGCGCCGTCCGGGCGCGGCGGAAGATCTGCGTCCATTCCCGCTTAGGTACGGAGCGCCGTCGGCGAAGGTTCAACCGGAGATCAGAAAAAAATCGAGGGCCCGACCGGTGGTGCGGAACGGCGGATCAGTCGGCGCAGAGATGGTCGAACGCGAAGCCGCCGTCGAAGGAATCCCGCCGAGCGGCGAGGCGGCGCACCTGCTCGCGCAACTCGTCCCGGTCCACCAGGGACGCCGCGTCGGCGTCGAGGTCACGCAGCCGCTCCCCCAGCGCCGCCGCGGCCAGGTCCTCGGCGAGCCGACCCGGGTCCACCCCGCAGGAGAAACCCCGGCAGGACAGCCGCACCCGCTCGACCCGGCACCGACCGGCGCGCACCTCGACCCAGCTCCAGCCCTCCGCCGGGCCGTCCGTCCACCGCACGTGCAGGCCGCGCACGATCGGGTCGGCCAGCCGGCCCGCCACGTACGCGTCGACCGCGTCGACCCGGGCCAGCGCCCCGAGGTCGTTGACCGGACCCCGCCGGCCGTCCGGCAGCCGACCCACGATGTCGCGGAACCCCACCGCGTCCCCACCGTCCGGGTCCGTGCCCTCGGCGTACGCGCGGGCGTCGAGCACGTACTCGACGAACCGGCGAACCTGCTCGCCGCCCACCAGCGTCGCCGACTCTACCCGCAGCAGCGGCAGGCCCACGGCGGCGCACACCGCGTCGGTCAACCGGTCGGCGCGGCGGGCGGGCGCGCCGTCGGGCGCGGGCGCGCCCAACCCCACGGCGAACCGCGGCAGGCCGGTGTCGGCGGCGCAGACGACCAGGTCGAGGCGGGTGCGGCCGGCGGCGCTCCACTGGCTGCCGGTGACCCCCGGCGGGCGGCCCTGCGCCAGCTCGCCGAGCCGCCGGTCGGCGTACCCGACGTGACCGGCGCGCACCAGGCGCGGGGTGGCGCCGGACGGGATCGGCCGCAGCCAGGAGGCGGCCACGCTGCCGGTGCTCGTCATCTCGCCACAACCCGTCCGTCGCTCGCTCGACGTCCGAGTGTAGGACGTCGATCATGGTGGCCGCCTCGGCGGTGCGGCCGAATCCGGACGCCCGACGGGCGGTGCGCGGCCGGTTCCCGCGATCTAGGCTCGGCGGGTGCACAGCGGACGGACCCCGGAGCGATTCACCAAACGCAGCCTCGTCGCCGTATCCCACGCCATCGAGCGGGCCGCGCTGACCGAGGCCGAGGACGGCCCACTGGTCGTCCTCGCGCTCTTCCAGCGGCTGCCGTACTTCGAGCGGGAACGCGCGGTCTACCGGCGCCTCGCCGAGCGGGCGGCCGTCACCGTGGTCGGCATGGTCGGCGGTCCCCCGCCGGACCTCCCCGACGGCGTGTACCCGGTGACGCTGGACGAGACGGAGGACCTGGCCCGGGAGTGGAGCGTGGTGGCGCTGACCCCCCGCTTCGGCGCCACCCTGGTGGCGTACGACCGGGGTGAGGTCACGCCGGCCGCGACGCTGGAGTCCGGCCGGCTCTTCGAGGGACGGTGGGGGTTCCGCCGGGACGCGGCGCTGCACGAGGTGATCCGGCTGCGGGAGCGCCTCGCCGAGCGGCTGCCCGGTGCGGCCCGGTCGGCGCTGGACGACGCGGTCGCCCGGGTCCGGGACATCCCGGCCGGGCCGGGCGAGGCCCGGGCCGAGTCGGCGCTGAAGCTGCTCGCCCAGCGCGGCGACCGCGGCGCGCCACCGGTCGAGACGACGGACGGGATGCTCGACGAACCCGGCCTGCGCCGGTGGAGCGGGGCGGACGGGGTGACCGCCTCCGGCACGCTGCCGGTGGCGCTGGTCGGCCTGCGGGTGGACGAGCCGGCCGGCTCGCCGGAGCGCTTCGGCCGGCGCAGCGCCGCCCGGGAGGGCCAGGCCCTGCTCGCCGCCGTCACCGGCGTGCTGCGCCCGGTCGACCGGGCGGTACGGGTCGCCGACAACGAGTTCCACCTGGTCCTGCCGGCGCTCGGGGAACCGGAGGCGCTGGCCGTGGTGGGCCGGCTGCACGACGCGATCGGGGCGCTGGCCCGGTCGTTCCCGTTCGTCGCCTACTCGGTGCACGCGGCGGTCGCGGTGACCGCCCGCCGGCCGCTGCCCACGGCCGACCTGCGGGCCGCCGTGCAGTGGGCGGTACGCGAAGGGGTGCCGGTGGCGGGCCTGCCGCCGGAGACCGCCGCCGCCCCCGCCGGCGTCGGCTGACCGGTCGACGCCGGACGAGCCGCGCCGCCGGACGGCGGCGGTGATACGCGAGGACGGACCGCTACGAGGGGAGGCCGGACGTGCGGGTGGTGTCGCTGGTGCCGTCGCTGACCGAGGCGGTCGCGGCGACCCGGCCGGAGGTGCTGGTCGGCGCGACCGACTGGTGCACGCACCCGGCCGGGCTGGACGTCGCCCGGGTCGGCGGGACGAAGTACCCCGACCTGGACCGGGTGCTCGCCCTGTCGCCCGACCTCGTGCTGCTCAACGAGGAGGAGAACCGGCTGGCCGACGCGGAGGCGCTGCGTGCGGCCGGGGTGGCGGTGCGGGTCACCTTCCCGCGTACCGTGCCGGAGGCGCTCGACCAGCTCGGCGCGCTGGTCGCCGCGATCGGCGCGCCCGACGAGCCGGCCTGGCTGCGCGCGGCCCGCCGGGCATGGGCCGCGCCGCCGGTGCCGGAGCGGGTCCGCACCGCGGTGGTGCCGGTGTGGCGGCGCCCCTGGGTGGTGCTGGGCCGGGACACGTTCGCCGGGGACGTGCTGCGCCGGCTCGGCGTGGTCAACGCCTGGGCCACCGACCCGGAGCGCTATCCCCGCCCGACGCTCGACCGGCTGCGGGCCCGGGCGCCGGAGCTGGTGGTGCTGCCGGACGAGCCGTACCGGTTCGCCGCCGACGACGGGCCGGAGGCGTTCCCGGGGGTGCCCTCGGCGCTGGTCTCCGGCCGGCACCTCACCTGGTACGGCCCATCGCTGGCCGAGGCGCCGGCGCTGCTCGCCGCCCAGCTCGCCACCGCCGTCTGATCGGTCGCCCGGGACGGGGACGCGACGGTCAGGCGATCGGGGTGGCGTGCACCGGGTCCAGCTCCATCAGCGTGGTGTCGTCCACGTCGTAGGCGATGGCGTTGTGCACCGCGACCACGCCGGCGACCTGACCGGCCAGGCGGCCGGCGAGGTCGACGGCGCTGCGGCGGTCCAGCCGGCCGTCCATGGTGACCTCGCCGCCGCGGACCTGCACCGTGACCAGGCCGTCCCGGACGGAGAGCACCCGGCGCAGCACCTCCCGGACCACGTCCTCGCGGATCTCCGCGTCGGTGCGCAGGTGCACCCGCAGCAGGTCGCCACGGGTCACGATGCCGGCCAGCCGGCCGAGGTCGTCGAGGACCGGCAGCCGCTTGACCGCCTCGCGGTCCATCAGCCGGGCGGTGGCCGCCAGCGTCGCCCGCTCGTGGGTGGTGACCGCCGGCGCGGTCATCAGGTCCCGGGCCACCAGCGCGCCCGCCTTCTCCCGGGCGGCGCGCCGGCGACGCCCGGCGAACACCCGCCGCTCGTCGGGGTGGCCGGCCCGCTCCACCTTGTGCAGCAGGTCCGCCTCGGAGATCACCCCGAGGACCCGGCGGAACGAGTCCACCACCGGCACCCCGCTGACCCGTTCCCGCACCAGCACGTCGACGACGTCGCGGTACGGCGTCTCCTCGCCCACCGTGGCGACGTCCCTGGTCATCACGTCGGCCACCTGCCATGTCCTCATCGCGACCTCCTCGCCACGTGGCTCCACCAGCGACGCTAGGCCGCCGGTGGGGATCCGGGCAGGGGCGGCGGGCCGGTCCCGGGCGGGCCCTCCGGACCGGGTCGGGACGGGACCAAGGACCCGTACGCGAGGCACCCTCGGCCCTGCTCCCGACCACCGCCGGGGAGTGGAATGAAGGTGCCACCGGAAAGCGCGGTGCGAGGCACAGGAAGGGACGTGGAGACCATGACCGCGACAATCGAGCGGACCCCCGCCGCCACCACCGCCCCGGCGGCCGAGACCCCCCGCCAGAAGGCCACCCGGTTCGTCTGGGCCGGGCTGCGGATCGCCCTGGGCTGGACCTTCCTCTGGGCGTTCCTGGACAAGATGTTCGGCCTGGGACACGAGACCCCGGCGAAGAACGCCTGGATCAACGGCGGCAGCCCGACCAAGGGCTTCCTGAGCTTCGGCGCGGCCGGCCCGTTCCAGGGCTTCTACCACGACATCGCGGGCGCGGCCTGGGCGGACTGGCTGTTCATGCTCGGCCTGCTCGGCATCGGCGTGGCGCTGCTGCTCGGCATCGGCACCCGGATCGCCGCCGCCGCCGGTGGGCTGCTGCTGGTCATGATGTGGACCGCGGTCCTGCCTCCGGAGAACAACCCCTTCATGGACGACCACCTCATCTACGCGGGCCTGCTCGCCGGCCTGGCCCTGGTCGGTGCCGGCAACACCCTCGGCCTCGGCCGGGCCTGGGCGAAGCTTCC
Organism: Micromonospora ferruginea; assembly: GCF_013694245.2. Taxonomy (NCBI): domain Bacteria; kingdom Bacillati; phylum Actinomycetota; class Actinomycetes; order Micromonosporales; family Micromonosporaceae; genus Micromonospora; species Micromonospora robiginosa. The sequence goes on along the minus strand of NZ_CP059322.2, from coordinate 1,849,446 downwards.
CCTGGTCCAGCGCCTGCCCTGGCTGAGGTGAGCGCAGGTCGCCCTGGGGCGGGCGTCGCCGGCAGGCGGCGCCCGCCCCGTCGTACGCGCCGGGGCGGGTACCGGCGCGTATCGGCCGGTCACGATCCGGCAGGATCGACGGTGACCACACCGTCAGCACCGAGGAGACCCGCTCATGGAGAAGCCCGAGGTTGGCCCGATCGAGGGCGCGCCGCCCGCCGATCTCGTCGTCGAGGACATCACGGTCGGCGACGGCCCGGAGGCCCACGCCGGCCAGCTCGCCAGCGTGCACTACGTGGGCGTGGCCCACTCCACCGGCCGCGAGTTCGACGCCTCGTGGAACCGGGGTGAGACGTTCGAGTTCCCGCTCGGCGGCGGCCAGGTCATCGCCGGCTGGGACCAGGGCGTGATCGGCATGAAGGTGGGCGGCCGACGCCGGCTCACCATCCCGCCGCACCTGGGCTACGGCGCCCGGGGCGCCGGTGGCGTCATCAAGCCGAACGAGACGCTGGTCTTCGTGGTGGACCTGCTCGGCGTGCGCTGAGCGCTTCGGAAGTCACCGGGCCGTCGGCGTTCCGCCGGCGGCCCGGTCGCGCTCAGGCGGCGGCGCAGGTCAGCAGCTCGCTGGCGGGGCCCGACTGGTGCACCGGCACGACCCGGTGCAGGCCGGTCACCCGCAGCACCCGGGCCACCACCGGCGCCGGGTCGACCAGCACCAGCTCACCGCCGCGGGCCCGGATCCGCAGGTGGGCGGCGGCCAGCGCGCGCACCCCGGCGGCGGAGAGCAGCGGCACGCCGGACAGGTCGACGCGCACCACCGGCCGCGCCGGCGCCGCCCAGAGCGCGGCCCGGAACGCCGACACGGTGGCGATGTCGATCTCGCCGACCGGGCGCAGCTCGACCACGTGGTCGAGCACCTCCGTCACCACCGCGAAGCGGTCGCCGCTGTCCCTCATACCCGCAAACCTACCCCCGACCACCGACAGTTCCGGCAGCTCGAAGGCGGGGTTCCGGGTAGCGCCGGGGTGCCGACCCCGACCCGTCTCAGGGTCTTCCCGCAGCCTCCGGCCACCGCGGCGACCCGCCCTGCGCCGGCCGGGCCACCCGGGCCGGGCGGAGGTGGCGGCGCGGACACGCCGGGCGGGACTCCCCGCCGGAGCGCCGGCGGGCCCACAATGACCCGATGGCCGTCCCCCGCCCGCGCGTGCCCCTGCTGATCCGCCCGGTCCGCGAGCCGGCGACCGTGCCGCCGCCGCTGACCGGGGTCTGGGCCCCCGGCGACACCCGGCTGGACCGGGCCGACCTGCTGCCGCTGCCCGACGGCGGGCTCGGGCCGGAGGACGTGGTGGTCGACGCCGAGGGCCGGGCGATCAGCGGCGACGAGGACGGCCGGCTCTGGTGGTGGCCGGTGGACGCCCCGGCCGGCACCCGGCCCACGCTGCTCGCCGTGACCGGCGGTCGCCCGCTCGGCATCGAACTGGACCCGGTCGACGGCGGGCTGCTGGTCTGCGACGCCTACCGGGGGTTGCTGCGGGTCGACCCGGCCGGCGCGGTGCACGAGCTGACCGGCACCGCGCCGCCGGTGCACCTGGCCGACAACGCGGCGGTGGCCCACGACGGCACGGTCTACTTCACCGACTCGTCCGACCGGTTCCCGCTGTCGCACTGGAAGCGGGACCTGCTGGAGCACCGCCCCAACGGCCGGGTGCTGGCCTACGACCGGCGGACCGGGCGCACCGACGTGGTGGCCGGCGGGCTCTACTTCCCGAACGGGCTGGCGCTCACCCCGGACGAGTCGGCGCTCATGCTGGTGGAGACCGCCACCCACCGGCTGCTGCGGGTGGACCTGCCGGGCGGCCGGGCCACCGTGCTGGCCGACCTGCCGGCCTACCCGGACAACGTCTCCGCGGTGGGCGACGGGACGTACTGGATCGCGCTGCCCAGTCCCCGGCTGCCGGCCATGGAGCGGTTGCTGCCCCATCCCCGGCTGCGGCAGCTCGTCGCGCTGCTGCCCGGGGCGGTGCAGCCGCAGCCGCGTCGCTACGGGCTGGTCGCGCTGGTCGACGGCGCGGGGCGGGTGCTGCGGACGCTGCACGGCCCGAGCGGCGCGTACCCGATGGTGACGGGCGTGCGGCAGCACGGCCGCCAGCTCTGGCTGGGCAGCCTGACCGCGACCGGGGTGGCCCGCGTCGACCTGGACTGAGACCGGCGCCGGGCCGGCCCGCGCGGACGCGGGCCGGCCCGTGGCCGTTCCTCCCCGGATTCAGCCGCCGCTGTTGCTCCTGGTCGGGGTGGGGGCGGGCGCGGACCCGCCGGCCACCGCGCCCGGGTGCGGCGTCGGGCTCTGCGTGGGCTTCAACCCCGCCGGTACGGGCAGCGCGCTGCCCTTGGCGAACTCGTTCCAGCCGACGTTCCAGGCGGTGAAGCCGTTGCCCGGCTGGAGCTGCACCTCGGTGCCCTTGACGGTCACCAGGTCACCGACCTGGGTGACGCCCATCAGCCAGTCGGCGCCGGCGGCCGAGACGTTCGTGCAGCCGTGCGAGGTGTTGTTGTAGCCCTGCTCCCCCTCCGACCACGGCGCCGAGTGGATGAACTCGCCGCCCCAGGTCAGCCGCTGCGCGTCGTCCACGTCGACCACGTAGCCGCCGTCCGGCTCGCCCCGCGTGTCGAACGTGGTGTGCTCGTGCTTCTCCATGATCACCATGGTGCCGCTGGAACTCGGCGTGCTCGGCTTGCCGAGGCTGACCGGGAGCTTTCGGAGCACCTTGCCGTCCTGGTAGACCGTCATCTGCTTGGTGGTGTTGTCGATGTCCAGCGACACCTGCCGGCCCACCTTGGCGGTCGCCACCCGGTCGGAGTCGCCGACCGCCTCCTTGCCGATGGGCAGCCCCTCCAGCGCGCTGCGGACGCTGATCGTCGTGCCGGGTTTCCAGCGGTCCGGCGCCCGGTACTCGGCCTGCTTGCCGTCGGACATCCAGGACCAGGTGCCGGGCTGCGACGGACTGGTCCTGACGAAGAGCCGACGTTGCACGTCCGCCCGGGCCTCCGGCGGGATCGGCGGGTCGAAACCGAGCACCACCGGCATCGCCGTCCCGTACGTCTGCTTGTCCTGGAAATACAATTCGCTGGTGACGGCCGGTTTGGTGGATCTGGCCATCGTCGTGAACGTCGTCTTCCGCGTCGCGGTCTTCCCGGAATCGCCGCTCACGGTCACCTCGGCCGTGTACGTCCGGGAATTGGCCAGCGGCGCGTCCGGCACCCAGCCGGATCCGTCCTCGCGGGCCTGCGCCGGCACCGGGCGGCCCTTGTCGTCGGTGAGCTTCACGCCGGTCACCCTGCCGTTGCTGACCTTCGTGCCCACCTCCGCGCTGATCGGCACGTCGCGGGCCCGGTCGGCCGGCGTCACCGTGACCGACGGCGGCGCCGCCTCGGCCTGCTTCACCGCCGACCTCGGGCCGGCGGTGCACGCGCCGACCGCCAGCGGCGCGGCCGCGACGGTCATCGCGAAAAGCGTCAGTCGCCGCCTCACAAACATATTTCGCCCCCCATTTCCGGAACCCCCTCGCCCACATTCTGTAGGCCCGGCGTCACGGTGTGGCACCTTCGGCGGAATTGCTCGGAAACGGCTGCGCGGGAAAAGACCTTGGTACGAGTTCGCCCTTTCAGGGGCGATTTCGTACCAAGGTCTCCCGGCGTCGGATCAGGTGTTGGCGATCAGCAGGGCGGGGCGTTCGACGCAGTCGGCCACGTGGCGGAGGAAACCGCCCGCCACGCCACCGTCGCAGACCCGGTGGTCGAAGGTGAGGCTGAGCTGGGTCACCTTGCGGACGGCGAGCTGACCGTCGACCACCCAGGGCTTGTCCACGATCCGCCCGACGCCGAGCAGCGCCGCCTCCGGGTGGTTGATGATCGGCGTGGAGCCGTCCACCCCGAACACCCCGTAGTTGTTGAGCGTGAACGTGCCGCCGGTCAGCCGGCCGGGCGGCAGGGTCCCGGCCCGGGCCGCCGCCGTGGTCTCGGCCAGCGCCGCGGCCAGCTCGGCGGTGGTGAGCCGCTGGGCGTCGCGCAGCACCGGCACGACCAGGCCCCGGTCGGTCTGCGCGGCGATGCCCAGGTGCACCCCGGCGGACTGCACGATCCGCTGCCCCTCGGTGTCGACCCGCGCGTTGAGCTGCGGATACCTCCGCAGCCCGCTGAGGCAGACGCGGGCCAGCAGGGCCAGGATGCTCACCGGCGCGTCCGGGGTGGCGGCGTTGATCGCGGCCCGGGTCTCCAGCAGCCCGGTGGCGTCCACGTCCACCCAGATGGTCACCTCGGGGATCTCCCGGCGGCTGCGGGAGAGCTTGTCCGCGATGACCTTGCGGATGCCGGTGAGCGGGACGACCACGTCGCCCTCGCCGGTCGGGGCGAGCCCGACGTGCGCGTCCGGCGCGTCCGGCACCGCCGCCAGCCGTGCGGCCGGGGCGGTCCGGGCCGTCTCCACGTCCGCCCGGCGGATCACGCCACCGGGACCGGTGCCGCGCAGCGACGCCAGGTCGACCCCGTGCTCGCGGGCCAGCCGCCGCACGATCGGGGAGATGACCAGCGGCGCCGACACCGGGCCACCGTCCCCCGCCGGGTCCGGCGTCCGCTCGGCCGCCGCCCGCGCGGGGCCGGAGCCGACGTCCGCCGAGGCCGGGGTGCCGGGCTCCGGGGCGACCGCCAGGCGGGGCCGGCGACGCCGCCGGGCCGGACCGCCGTGCCCGGTGCCGTACCCGATGAGGACGTTGCCGGACCCGGCCCGCTCCTCCTCGCGGTAGGTGGCGTGCGGGTCGGCGGCGCCGTCGCCGTCGAGCGGGGCGATGGTGATCAGCGGCTGGCCGACCGGGCGGACCTCACCGGCCGCGCCGTGCAGCGCCACGACCCGACCCGGGTACGGGCAGGGCACGTCGACCACGGCCTTGGCGGTCTCCACCTCGACCACGATCTGGTCCACGGTGACCACGTCGCCCACCGCGACCCGCCACTCGACGATCTCCGCCTCGCTCAACCCCTCGCCCAGGTCCGGCAGGAGGAAGTCACGGGTCCCCACAGCGGTGCTTTCACTCATGCCGTGCCGGCCGGGCATGCCCTCACGGCCCTCGCTGCGCTCGGTGCGTTCGGTCATGCCGCGACCCACCGGGAGTCGGGCTGGTCGTCCCACTGGAGCCGGGCCACGGTGTCCAGCACCCGGTCGACCGAGGGCAGGTGGGTGTGCTCCAGCATCGGCGCGGGATAGGGAATGTCCAGGCCGGACACCCGCAGCACCGGGGCGTGCAGGGCGTGGAAGCAGCGTTCCTGCACCCGGGCGGCGATCTCGGCGCCGACCCCGGCGAAGCCCTGCGCCTCCTGGATCACCACGCACCGGCCGGTGCGGCGCACCGACGCGGTGACGGTGGCGTCGTCGAACGGCACGATGCTGCGCACGTCGACCACCTCCAGGTCCCAGCCCTCCTCGCGGGCCGCCTCGGCGGCGGCCAACGCCACCGGCACCGCCGGGCCGTACGCGACGAGCGTCGCGTCGGTGCCCGGCCGGCGGACCACGGCGGTGCCGATCGGGTCGGTGCGCGCCGGCAGCTCCGCCTCCGCGCTGGCGAAGTAGAGCTTCTTCGGCTCCAGGAACACCACCGGGTCCGGGTCGTCGATCGCCGCGCGCAGCAGCGAGTACGCGTCCTCGACGGTGGCCGGCGTGACCACCTTCAGGCCGGGGGTGTGCGCGTAGTAGGCCTCGGACGAGTCGCAGTGGTGCTCCACCCCGCCGATGCCGCCGGCGTAGGGCACCCGGATCACGATCGGCACGCTGAGCGCGCCCCGGGTCCGGTTGCGCAGCTTCGCCACGTGCGAGGCGATCTGCTCGAACGCCGGGTACGCGAACGCGTCGAACTGCATCTCCACCACCGGCCGCAGCCCGGACATGGCCAGGCCGACCGCGAAGCCGACGATGCCGGCCTCGGCGAGCGGGGTGTCGAAGCACCGCTTGTCGCCGAAGCGGGCCTGCAACCCGTCGGTGATCCGGAAGACGCCGCCGAGCTGGCCGACGTCCTCACCGAAGACGACCACCCGCTCGTCGTCGAGCAGCGCGTCGGCGAGCGCGGCGTTGAGCGCCTTCGCCATCGTCACGGCGGCCATCAGGCGTCCCCGTCCTCGTCGCGGGCCGCGGCCAGCTCGGCCCGGACCAGTTCCCGCTGCTCGATGAGTTGCGGCGTGGGCTCGGCGTACACGTGGTCGAAGAGGCTGAGCGGGTCCACGGTGGGCTGCTCGTCCATCCGCCGGCGCAGCCCGGCGGCGTACGCCTCGGCCTCCTCGGCGACCGCGGCGACCGCGGCGTCGTCCAGCGCGCCCCGCGACCGCAGGTACGCCTCCAGCCGGGCGATCGGGTCGCGGTCGCGCCACGCCTCGACCTCCTCGGCGTCGCGGTAGCGGGTCTGGTCGTCGGCGTTGGTGTGCGGCTCCATCCGGTAGGTGTGCGCCTCGATCAGGTACGGGCCCCTGCCGGCGCGGGCGTGCGCCACGGCGCGGTTCAGCACCGCCAGCACGGCCACCGGGTCGTTGCCGTCGACCTGCTCGCTGGGCACGCCGTAGCCGACGCCCTTGTAGGCCAGGCTCGGCGCGGCGGTCTGCCGGGACAGCGGCACGCTGATCGCGTACTTGTTGTTCTGCACCAGGAACACGACCGGGGCCTTGAACACGGCGGCGAAGTTGACGCCCTCGTGGAAGTCGCCCTCACTGGTCGCGCCGTCGCCGATGAACGCGAGCGCGACGGTGTCCCGCCCCTGGTAGGACTCGCCGTAGGCCAGGCCGGCGGCGTGCACGGTCTGGGTGGCGAGCGGGGTGCACTGCGGCGCGGTGCGGGTGACCGCCGGGTCGTACCCGCAGTGCCAGTCGCCGCGCAGGAGGGTGAGCACCTCGACCGGGTCGAGGCCGCGGGCGGTCAGCGCCATCGACTCGCGGTAGGTGGGGAAGACCCAGTCCGAGTCGCGCAGCGCGAGCACGCCGCCGACCTGGCAGGCCTCCTGGCCGCGCGCGGACGGGTAGACGGCCAGCCGGCCCTGCTTGGTCAGCGCGGTGGCCTGGGTGTCGAAGCGGCGCCCGACCACCATCCGGCGGTACATCTCGCGCAGCGCCTCCAGCGGCGGCTCCGGGTAGTCGTCGCGGGGCGGCAGTGCGGTGCCGTCCGGGTTCAGCAGCCGGACCGGCTCGGACTGCGGCAGCAGGCCGGCGGACGGGTCGGCGGCGGCCGGGGTGGCCGGCCGGCGGGTCCGCGGGGATGCCCTGCGGACCGCCTGGGGTGTGGTCGTCACGGCGGGGACCTCCTGGACGTGTGGTGGCCCTATGCTCCTGCCCGGGGATGATTGACTCAACATCCGCGATGAACGCGGGACGAATGGCACAGGGAGGTGAGCGCGGTGAGCCAGGAGACCGGCGCCACACCGGGCGCGGCGGGCGGAACGGGACGTTCGGCCGGGCCGCTCGACGACGTCGACCGGCGGATCCTGCGGGAACTGGTCGCCGACGCCCGGATCTCCATCCGCACGCTCGCCGAACGGGTGCACGTCTCGCGCACCAACGCGTACGCCCGGGTGGAACGGCTGCTGCGCGACGGCGTGCTCACCGGCTTCACCGCGCGGGTGGCGCCCGAGCCGGCCGGGCTGGGCACCTCGGCGTACATCGCGCTGACCATCGAGCAGAACACCTGGCGGGAGGTCTCCGCCGAGCTGGCCCAGGTGCGCTACATCGAGCACGCGGCGCTGCTCAGCGGCGAGCACGACGTGCTCGCGCTGGTCCGCGCGCCGGACAACGCCACCCTGCGGGACGTGGTGCTGGACCGGGTGCAGAGCATCGCCGGGGTGCTCTCCACCCGCACCTGGCTGGTCTTCGAGGAGTTCGACGGCACGCTGAGCCCGTGGGCCTGACCGCTCAGCGCTCCGGCGGCGACTCCAGCCCCTCGCGGTCGGCCAGCTCCAGCAGCGGTTCCAGCGAGTACCGCCGCCCGTCCAGTCCGGCGTGCGGGTCGCCGCGCCCGGCGAACCGGGCCGGCATGCTGACCACGTCGAAGTCCTCCGGTCGGGCGTCGTCCAGCTCGGACCAGTCGAGCGGCGCGGAGACCAGCGCCGCCGGCGTGGGCCGGATCGAGTACGCCGACGTCATGGTGTGGTCGCGCGCCATCTGGTTGTAGTCGACGAAGACCGGCCTGTCCCGCTGGTCGCGCCACCAGGTCGTGGTGACCAGGTCGGGTCGGCGTCGCCGCATCTCCAGGCCCAGCGCCAGCACCGCCCGCCGGCACTCGCCGAAACTCCACCGCGGCTCGATCGACAGGTAGACGTGGATGCCGCGCCCGCCGGTGGTCTTCGGGAAGCCCTCCATGCCCAGCTCGGCCAGGAACGCCCGCACCTCGTGGGCCACCGGTACCACCTGCGCGAACGGCACCCCGGGCATCGGGTCGAGGTCGATGCGCAACTGGTCGGGGCGCTCCACGTCGGCCTTCGACACCGGCCACGGGTGGAAGCGCAGCGTGCCCAGGTTGGCCGCCCAGGCGACCACCGCCAGCTCGCTCGGGGCCACCTCGTCGGCGGTCCGGCCGCTGGGGAACGTGATGTGCGCGGTGCGTACCCAGTCGGGCGCGCCGGCCGGCAGCCGCTTCTGGTAGAACGCGTCGCCCCTGTTGGTCTGCCGGGTGGCCACCGTCGCGCCCTCGAACACCCCGCGCGGCCAGCGTTCCAGCATGGTCGGCCGGTCGCGCAGCGCGCGCAGGATGCCGTCCCCGACGGAGAGGAAGTAGCGCACCACGTCCCGCTTGGTCAGCCCGCGTTCCGGGAAGTAGGGCTTGTCGGGGCTGGAGACGCGGACCAGCCGCTCGCCCACCCGGATCTCCTCGGCCGCCGCGGTCGCCACGCAGAACACCGTAGGGCACCGGCGGCCGTCGCGCGGGCATCTCCTCAGGTGATCAGCAGGACCCCGACCACGATCAGCGGCACCGAGACGAAGAGGAAGATGCCGACGCCGGTCAGCACCCGGCCGCCGCCGCCGTCCGCCCGCTCCGGCGCGAGGCCGAACGTGGACCGGGCCGGCAGCATGCCGATCCGGCTCAGGGTGAGGTCGCCGGTCATCCCGATCACGGCGCCGACCAGCAGGAACGCCACACCCAACCGGTGCACGAAGTCACCGCCGCTGATCGCCACCCAGGTGCCGACCGCCGCCGCGATCACCACCACCGCGATCACGAAGAGCACCAGCGCCTCGCGCAGCCCTCGGACCACCGTCGACATGCCCACCCCCCTCCGCACGGGCCACCGGGGACCCGGCGGACATTCTGCCGGGTCGATGCAACCCCGCGCTGTCCCACCGATGGCACCCGGGTGGCCAGGGCAGCGGGCGGGTGCGCCCACAGCCCGCCGGGCCGAACCGACCGGGCCGGCGCGGTTACCCGGCGCGGGGCCCGGGTACCGGGAGCCGCATGGCGGAGTTGGCAGCGCTCTGGATCGTCCGGCACGGCGAGAGCACCGCGAACGTCGCGGCCGGCGCGGCCGAGACGTCCGGCGCCGAGCTGATCGACCTCACCCACCGGGACGCGGACGTGCCGCTGTCACCGACCGGCGAGGAGCAGGCCCGGGCGACCGGGCGGTGGCTGGCCGGCCTGCCCGAGGAGCAGCGGCCCGAGGTGGCCGTGATGTCGCCGTACCTGCGCGCCGTGCGCACCGCCGAGCTGGCGCTGGCCGGCACCGGCGTCCCGGCGAGCCGCGACGAGCGGCTGCGCGACCGGGAGCTGGGCATCCTCGACGGGCTCACCGGTCACGGGGTGCGCCGGCGCCACCCGGAGGAGGCGCGGCGGCGCGACCGGCTCGGCAAGTTCTACTACCGCCCGCCCGGCGGCGAGTCGTGGACCGACGTGGCGCTGCGGCTGCGCGCGCTCCTCGGTGACCTGCGCCGCGACCACGACGGCGGGCGGGTGCTGCTGTTCGGCCACGACGCGCTGGTCTTCCTGCTCCGCTACCTGGTGGAGGGGCTCACCGAGGCGGAGTTGATGGCGCTCACCCACGAGCACGTCATCGCCAACTGCTCGGTGACCGGGTGGCGCGCCGACGGGGCCGGGCGGCTCCGCCCGGAGACGTTCAACGACGTCGCCCACCTGCACCGCGAGGGGGCGCGGCCCACCAGGGAGGACGAGGTCCATGCCGAACCGGTCTGACGTGATCACCCCCGCGCTGCTGCGCGACTGGGCGCTGCCCGTGCCCACCGGCGGCAAGGAGGCGCGCGGCACGGTGCTGGTGGTCGGCGGCTCCCGGTTCACCCCCGGGGCGGTGCTGCTGGCCGGCGTCGCCGCGCTGCGCGCCGGGGCCGGCGTGCTCCAGTTGGCCGCCGCCGAGTCCACCGCCCCGTCGCTGAGCATCCAGGTCCCCGAGGCGCTGGTGGTCGGCCTGCCGGAGACCGACGAGGGCGCGGTCCGGGGCGACCCGGGAGATGTGCTCGGCGGCCTGGTCGCCGAGGCGGACGTGGTGACGGTCGGCCCGGGCCTGCGGGACATCGACGCCACCGGGGAACTGCTGCGCCTGGTGCTCGACGCGGCCGGCCGGGAGACCGCGCTGGTGCTCGACGCGTACGCGCTCGGTGCGCTCAGCCACGAGCCGGACCTGCTGGTCGGCTCCGGGCGCAAGGTGGTGCTCACGCCGAACCTCACCGAGGCCCGGCACCTGCTCGACCGCGACCCCGGCGACGACCTGGACGCGGAGGCGGTCGAGCTGGCCCGGCGGTACGAGGCGGTGGTGTCGCTGTACGGCCACATCGCCACCCCGGACGGCCGGGCCTGGCGGGAGGAGAGCGGCGACGCCGGGCTGGGCACCTCGGGCAGCGGGGACGTGCGGGCCGGGCTGCTCGCCGGGCTGCTGTCCCGCGGCGCCGACCCGGCGCAGGCGGCCTGCTGGGCGGCGTTCGCGCACGCGGTGAGCGGGCAGCGGCTGGTGCCCCGGTACGGCCGGATCGGCTTCCTCGCCCGGGAGCTGCTCGACGAGATCCCGTACACGCTGGCGACGGTCTGACGGTCGACGGCAGCCGGTCTGTGGTGTGTGTAACACCACAGACCGGCCGGGCGCTGAACCGGCAACGGCGAGCAGCCTGCTCGTCGGACCGGATCGGCCCCTGGGAGTACGTGTGAACAACCTTCGTCGCAAGACACTGGCCGGCGCGTCCGCCGCCGCGCTCGGCGCCGGGCTCGCCCTGACCGGCGTGCCCGCCCCGGCGCTGGCCGCCGGACCGGACACCTCCTACCTGGTCCTCGCCCCGCAGGGCGCCACCACCGACCGGGCCGCCGCCCGGGTGGCCGCCGCCGACGGCACGGTCGTGGCCCGCTACGACCAGATCGGCGTGCTCGTCGTCCGCTCGACCAACCCGGCCTTCACCACGCAGGTGGCCGGCGCGGGCGTCCAGTCGGTCGCCTCCACCGCCGGCCTGGGCACCGCCCTCGACGAGGGCGAGACGGTGGAGGTGGCCGCGGCCGACGCCACCGCCGACCCGACCCGCGAGCCGCTCTACGGCCAGCAGTGGGACATGGACATGATCCACCTCCCGCAGGCCCACGCGGTGACCACCGGCCGCCCGGACGTCGTCGTCGGCGTGCTGGACAGCGGCATCTCCAGCACCCACCCGGACCTGGCGACCCAGATCGCCAAGGACAAGAGCACGTCCTGCGTCGGCGGCGTCACCGACACCACCGAGGCGGCCTGGAACCCGACCACCAGCGACCACGGCACCCACGTGGCCGGCACCATCGCCGCCGCGGTGAACGGCGTCGGCGTCACCGGCATCGCGCCGGGGGTCAAGGTCGCCGCGGTCAAGGTGGTCAACGACGACGGCTACATCTTCCCGGAGGCCGCGGTCTGCGGGTTCCTCTGGGCCGCCGACCACGGCATGAAGCTGACCAACAACAGCTACTACATCGACCCGTGGGAGCTGAACTGCCGCAACGACGCGCGGCAGCGCCCGGTGTGGCAGGCCGTGCAGCGGGCGATCCGCTACTCGCAGTCCAAGGGCGTGCTGAGCGTGGCGTCCGCCGGCAACTCCAACTACGACCTCGCGCACAAGATCACCGACACCGGCAGCCCGAACAACGGCACCCCGGAGGAGCGCGAGAACCTGACCAACGCCTGCCTCGACCTGCCGGCCGAGGCGCCCGGCGTGGTGACCGTCGCCGCGGTCGGCCCGACCGGACAGAAGAGCTACTACTCCTCGTACGGCCAGGGCGTCATCGACGTGACGGCGCCGGGTGGCGACACCCGCTTCCGCACCCAGGGCGCGCGCTCGACGTCCACCGACGGCATCCTGTCCACCACCTTCAACACCGTCACCCGCACCAACGGGTGGGGCTACAAGCAGGGCACCTCGATGTCCGGCCCGCACGCCACCGGCGTCGCGGCGCTGGCGCTGTCGGCCCACCCGGGCATGACCGCGGGCCAGCTCTCGTCGTTCCTGGAGCGCACGGCGGTGGCGCAGTCCTGCCCGGCCGGCGTCTACAACCCGGTGCCGCTGATCCCGACGGGTCCGAACGCCTACGACGCGACCTGCTCCGGCGGCAACCGCAACGGCTTCTACGGCGCCGGCCTGGTCGACGCGTACAACGCGGTGCGGTAACCCTCCCCACCGACCGACCGGGCCCGGCGACGAATCGCCGGGCCCGGTCTGTTTGTCCTGGTCGGACGCCGGGTAGGGGGCCCTCATCAGCCGACCGAGGAGGTAACCCGGTGTCCACCGACGCGATCGTCCTGCTCAAGGAGGACCACAAGGAGATGCGCCGACTGTTCAAGGCCTTCCAGGAGGCCGAGGACGGTCCGGCGAGCCGGCGCGGGAAGATCGTCACGCAGATCATCGAGGCGCTGACGGTGCACACCTACCTGGAGAACGAGGTGATGTACCCGGAGGTCCGCAAGCTGGTGCCGGACGTCGAGGACGACATCCTCGAGTCGTACGAGGAGCACCACGTGGCGGACGTGCTCTGCCTCGAACTGCACGCGATGGACGCCGACGACGAGCGGTTCGTCGCCAAGACGACGGTGCTCATCGAGAACGTGCTGCACCACGTCGAGGAGGAGGAGCAGGAGTGGTTCCCCAAGGTGCGCGAGGCGCTCGGCCGTAACCAGCTCCAGGAGATCGGCCAGCGCATGCTCGACGTACGGCCGACGGCGCCGAAGACGCCGACCGCCCCGAAGGCGCTGAAGAAGGCCCGCGACGCCGTGGTCGCCTGAGCCCGGGTGCAAGGCGGGGCCCCCGCTTAACAGGTGGATGTTAAGCGGGGGCCCCGCCTATGCAGAATGCGTTAAGAAGGGGCCCCTCCTTACAGGCGGGCCGCTGGGGGTCCGGCCTGGCGGGGACCGCTAGGATTTCCCTCGGGCCGTGACTGGCGCGTGGAGATGGAGCACCATCGGGGAGCGGCCTCGTCATGAGGACGCATGCCGAGCGCCTGGGCCTTCCGCACGTCACCAGGAGGTCGCATGTCGCACAACGTCGAGTCCACCGCCTTCCGCACCGCGCTGGAGGTGATCCGCGGCGTCGAGCCGCGGGTGGCGGACGCCATCGGGGCAGAGCTGGCCGACCAGCGTGAGTCGCTGAAGTTGATCGCCAGTGAGAACTACGCCTCCCCCGCGACGCTGCTGGCCATGGGCAACTGGTTCAGCGACAAGTACGCCGAGGGCACCATCGGGCGGCGTTTCTACGCCGGCTGCCAGAACGTGGACACCGTCGAGGCGCTCGCCGCCGAGCACGCCAAGGAGCTGTTCGGGGCGTCCCACGCCTACGTGCAGCCGCACTCCGGCATCGACGCCAACCTGGTCGCGTTCTGGGCGATCCTGGCCGACCGGGTCGAGTCGCCCGCACTGAGGAAGGCCCAGGTCCGCCAGGTCAACGAGCTCACCGAGGCGGACTGGTTCGCGCTGCGCCGGGAGCTGGGCAACCAGCGGATGCTCGGCATGTCGCTGGACGCCGGCGGCCACCTCACCCACGGCTTCCGGCCGAACATCTCCGGCAAGATGTTCGACCAGCGCAGCTACGGCACCGACCCGGCCACCGGCCTGATCGACTACGACCGGGTGGCCGAGGCGGCCCGGGAGTTCAAGCCGCTGATCCTGGTCGCCGGCTACTCGGCGTATCCGCGGAAGGTCAACTTCCGGATCATGCGGGAGATCGCCGACTCGGTCGGGGCCGCCTTCATGGTCGACATGGCGCACTTCGCCGGCCTGGTCGCCGGCAAGGTCTTCACCGGCGACTTCGACCCGGTGCCGCACGCGCACATCGTCACCACCACCACGCACAAGTCGCTGCGCGGCCCGCGCGGCGGCATGGTGCTCTGCGGCCCGGAGCTGGCCGACCAGGTCGACCGGGGCTGCCCGATGGTGCTCGGCGGCCCGCTGCCGCACGTGATGGCCGCCAAGGCGGTCGCGCTGGCCGAGGCCCGGCGCCCCGACTTCGCCGACTACGCCCAGCGGATCGTCGACAACGCGCAGGCGCTCGCCGACGGGCTGCTGCGCCGGGGCGCGACGCTGGTCACTGGCGGCACCGAGAACCACCTGGTGCTCATCGACGTGTCCGGGTACGGCCTGACCGGCCGGCAGGCCGAGCAGGCGCTGCTCGACTCCGGGATCGTGACGAACCGCAACGCGGTGCCGCAGGACCCGAACGGCGCGTGGTACACCTCCGGTATCCGGATCGGCACGCCGGCGCTCACCACCCGGGGGCTGGGCGCCGCCGAGATGGACGCCACCGCCGAGCTGATCCACACGGTGCTGGACCGGACCACCGCCGGCACCGGCCCGGACGGCGCGCCGTCGAAGGCGAAGTACGTGCTGGACCCGGCGGTGGCCGAGTCGGTCGGCAAGCAGGCCGCCGACCTGCTCGTCCCGTTCCCGCTCTACCCCGAGGTCTCGCTGGGCTGAGCCCGGCCGCGCCCCCCGCCGACCGGTGGCCGGCGGGGGGCGCGGAACCTCAGCGCAGCGGGCGCTTGAGGTGGTAGCGGTGCACCTCGGTGCTGCCCTGCACGTTGTTCACGTCCTCGGCGGCGGTGACCAGTTCCCAGCCCTCCCGGCCGACCCGGTTGAGGTGCGCGACCGCGGTGTCGCCGTACGCGGTGACGTCGGTGCGGGACCCGTCCGGGCCGTACCAGACGAACGAGACGTGGAAATTCCGGCCCTGCCCCTGATAGCGGCGGACCAGCAACGCGTACTCCCAGGCAACCATCCGTCCATTATCAACGGAGGACCGGCGGTCGGGGAACACGGGTGGTGCTCCGGCCGCCACGCTGCGGCGTCACGCCGGCGCCCCGACCGCCGCCGTGGTGTCGGTGACCAGTGCGGCGAGCCGGTCCAGCCCCAGGTCGATCTGCGCCGGGGTGACCGCGCTCAGCGACAGGCGCAACGCGTGCACCGGCGTGCCGGCGTCGTAGAAGTGCGCCATCGGGGTCCAGAGCACGCCGTACTCCCGCGCCGAGCGGTGCAGCAACGCGTCGTCGACCGGGAACGGCACGGTCACCACGACGAAGAAGCCGCCGGCCGGCACCGTCCAGCGCACCGGCCCGCCGGCCGGGAAGCGCCGGGCCAGGCCGTCGACCAGATGGGCGAGGTTGCGGGCGTACGCGGCCCGCTCCCGGACGTTCGCGGCCACCAGCGAGCAGTCGTGCGCCAGCAGCACCCCGCCGATCACCGCCTGGCTGATCGGCGACGTGTTCACCGTGACCATGCTCTTGATCTTGGCGAGCTGGTCGGCGAGCGGGCCGACCGTGCCGTCGGCGCCGGCCACCCGCTGGTCGGCGACCACGTAGCCGACCCGGGCGCCGGGCAGCACGGTCTTGGCGAACGACCCGAGGTAGACCACCCGGCGGGCGGTGTCCAGCGCCTTGAGCGTGGGCCGGCGGTCCGTGCCGTCGGCCGGGAAGAGGCCGTACGGGTTGTCCTCGATCAGCAGCAGGTCCTCCTCGGCGGCCAGGTCGAGCAGCCGCCGCCGGTGGGCGGTGTCCATGCTGACCCCGGACGGGTTGGCGAAGTCCGGCATCACGTAGCAGGCCCGCGGGCGCAGTCCCTCGGCACGGGCCCGGCGCACCCCGGCGCGCAGGTCGGCCAGGTCGACGCCGTCCGGGCCGCCGGCCACCGGCCGCACCGGCAGGTCGACCAGGCGGGCCGCGCCGGTCAGCCCGACGTACGTCGGCGCGACCGCGAACAGCACGTCGGCCGGGTCGGCGCGCAACGCGCGCAGCACCAGGAACATCGCCTCCTGGCAGCCGACGGTCACCACGAGGGCCTCCGGGTCGACCGTGATCCGCTCGTCGACGGCGAGGTTGCGGGCGATCAGGTGGTGCACGATGCCCTTGGTCCGCCCGTACTGCAGCAGCGTCCGGTCCACCTGGGCCGGGCCGAGCCCCAGGTCGTCGGCGAGGTGCCGGCGGAAGCGGTCCAGGTGCGTGGCCAGCGTCGACGAGTCGAAGAACTCCTCGTACGGCCGGCCGGCGGCCAGCGACACCGCCTCCGGATAGTGCTGCGCCACCTCGTTGAGGAAGTTCATCGAGTTCAACGCCGGGTCGCCGACGCTGCCGTGCAGCGCCGTGACGGCCAGGTCCACCGGTTCCACGTCAGCCTCCGATCCGGGTCCGCAGCCCCCGCGCCGCCGCCGGGTCGGGGCAGCCGCTGAGGATGAGCGCGTCGCGCAGCTCGGCCGCGAGCAGCGCCAGGGCGGCCTGGGCGCCGGCCCGCCCACCGGCGGCGAGCGCCCAGAGCAGCGGACGCCCGAGCAGCACGCCGGACGCGCCGAGGGCGAGCGCGCGCAGCACGTCCACGCCGCCGCGCACGCCGCTGTCCAGCAGCACCGCGCACCGCTCCCCGACCGCGTCGACCACCTCCGGCAGCACGCTCACGCTGGCCGGGGCGGCGTCGAGCTGCCGGCCGCCGTGGTTGGAGACCACCACCGCGTCGACGCCGGCGTCCGCCGCGCGGACCGCGTCGCGCGCGTCCAGGATGCCCTTGACCAGCAGGGGCACCGGGGTACGCTCGCGCAGCCAGGCCAGGTCCGCCCAGCTCACCGCCGGGGCGAAGACCGCGCCGGTGTGCACCGCCACCGCCGAGACGCCGGGCGTGCCCCGGTGGGCCAGGTCGTCCCGGCCGCCGGGCAGGTTCGCGGCGGTGACGTGCGGCGGCAGCGCGAAGCCGTTGCGCGCGTCGCGCAGCCGCCGGCCCAGCACCGGCACGTCCACGGTGACCACCACCGCCGCGCAGCCGGCACCCAGCGCCCGGTCCAGCAGGTCGGCCACCAGCGCCCGGTCGCGCAGCCAGTAGAGCTGGAACCAGACCGTCCCGCCGGCCGCCGCGACCTCCTCGACCGGCGTGCTGGACAGCGTGCTGACCGCGTAGGGGACGCCGGCCGCGGCGGCCGCCGCCGCGAGCGCCAGCTCCCCGTCGGGATGCAGCAACCGCTGGTACGCCATCGGCGCGACCGCCACCGGCAGCGCGGCCCGGCCGCCCGGCAGCACCGCCTCGGTGGACGCCTCCTCCACCCCGGCCAGCATCCGGGGCAGCACCGCCACCCGGTCCAGCGCGGCCCGGTTGGCGGCCAGCGCGGTCTCGGCCCCGCTGCCGCCGTCGACGTAGTCCCACACGTCGGCCGGCAGCACCGCCCGGGCCAGCGCCGCGAAGTCGTCCAGGCACGCCGGCGCCGCGCCGGCCGTCGGGGTCGGCGTCCCGCCGGTCCGCTCAGCCATGCGCCCGGGCACCCGTCGCGTTCGCGCCCGGCGCCCCGCCGGCCGACGCCGGACCGACCGACCCGGAGTCCGCCGGCTGCCCGCCCGCCGAGTTCGGACCGCCCGACGCCGCGTCCGCCGGCTCCTCACCCGGCACCGGGTCGAGGCCGAAGTGCCGGCGCAGGAACGCGGCGGCCCGTTGCTGGGCGTCCCGGCCGGCGTCGAACACGCCGGGCATGGCGAAGAAGCCGTGCACCATGCCCGGGTAGTCGGCCGTCTCGGTGGGCACGCCGGCCTCGCGCAGCCGCTCGGCGTACCGGCGGCCCTCGTCGCGCAGCGGGTCGTGACCGGCGGTGACCACCAGCGCCGGCGGCAGGCCGGACAGGTCCTCGGCGAGCAGCGGCGACGCGAGCGGGTGGGCCGCGTCGCCCGGGTCGGCCAGGTAGTGACCGCGGTACCAGCCGACCGAGTGCCGGTTGAACAGCAGCGGGTCCTCGTCGTCGGCCGGGCGCTGCCCGGGACGCTGGTCGGTGTTCGGGTAGACCAGCACCTGGGCGGCGAGCCGGGGACCGCCGTCGGCGCGGGCCAGCAGCGTCACCGCGGCGGCCAGGTTGCCGCCGGCGCTGTCCCCGCCCACCGCCAGCCGGCCCGGGTCGACCCGGAACTCGTCGGCGCGGGCGGCCAGGTGGCGCAGCGCGGCGTGGCAGTCCTCCACCGCCGCCGGGAACGGGTGCTCCGGGGCGAGCCGGTAGCCGACCGTCACGGTCTGACAGCCGGCCAGGTTGACCAGCCGGCGGCAGATCCCGTCGGCGGTGTCCACGCTGCCGAGCGTCCAGCCACCGCCGAAGAAGTAGAGCAGGGTGGGCAGCGGGCCGTCGCCGGGCGGCCGGTGGATCCGCACCGGCAGCGGCCCGCCCGGGCCGGGCACCGTCGTGTCGCGTACCTCGGCCACCGGCTCGACCGCGCCGCCGCCGGCGCGGATCGCGGCCAGGTCGGCGGCGCGGGCCTCGGCGAGGGTCTGGGTGTAGAGCGGCGCGGCGCCGGCGGTCGCGCGCGCGGCCCGCCACGCGACCACCTGCGGATCGAGCGTCATCCGGCCTCCCCGGTGGTGACGAAGAGCTTGTCGATGCCGCGCAGGAAGAGGCTGCCGCTGTAGGTGTACGGCTGGGTGACGGCGAGCCGGGGGAAGCGGGCGAAGAGGCGGGGCAGCGCCAGCCGACCCTCCAGTTTCGACACCGCCGAGCCGAGGCAGAAGTGCAGCCCCACCCCGAAGGCCAGCGACGGCGGGCCGTCCCGGTGCGGGTCGAAGCGGTCCGGGTCGGGGAACCGCGACGGGTCCCGGTTGGCGGCGGCAATCAGCAGCAGCACGTTGTCGTCCCGGGCCACCGGCACGCCGTCGAGGTCGGCGTCGGCGGGCGCGGACCGGGCCAGGAAGTGCACCGGGCTCTCCATCCGCAGCACCTCGTCCACGCAGCCGCGGGCGAGCGCGTCGTCGCCGGGCAGCGCGGCGGTCACCTCCGGGTGGGCGAGCAGCAGCGGCAGTCCGTTGCTGAACATGTAGACGGTGGTGACGAAGCTGGCGTTGAACAGCACGATCAGGTTGCTGATCAGCTCGTCCTCGGTCAACTCCACGTCGCCGGCGTCCAGCACCTCGACCAGGCCGCTGATCAGGTCGGCGCTCGGCGAGCGGCGGCGGTGGGCGATCAGGTCGCGGTAGTAGGCCCGCAGCTCCTCGGCGGCCTGGTTGGCCCGGACCAGCCGCTCCGGCGTCTTGCCGGCGACGTCCATGTACTCGTCGATCCAGTCCACCCGCTGCCGGTACCAGGCCAGGTCCGCCGCCGGCAGGCCGATGAACTCGGCCATCACCAGCGCCGGCACCGGGTACGCGAAGTCGGCGACGAAGTCCACCTCGGCGCCGTCCGCGCCGGCCTCGGCCATCGCCGCCAACCGCTCCTCGACGATCCGCACCACCACCGGCTCCAACGCGCCCAGCCGGCGCGGGGTGAACGTGCTGGCGAACACCGCGCGCATCCGGGTGTGGTCCGGCGGGTTGATGAACATCATCGAGGTCAGGAAGGTCCGCAGGATCTCCTGCTCCTCCCAGCCGGGCGGGAAGCCCTTGTACCACCCGGGATCGCGCAGGATCCGGTCCACCACGTCGTACCCGCCGGCCACGGCGGTGACGGTGCTGTGCTCGGCGCGGGTGGGAATCGCGTTGATCGGCCCGTGCGCGTGCAGGGCCGCGTAGAAGGGATAGGGGTTCTGCCGGCCCTGCTCGCTGTACAGGCCGGTCAGGATCTCACTGACGTCCACGGCGGTTCTTCCTCCCCAGGAAAAGGCGGCGGGGGCGGCCGCCGTGTCGACGCCGCCCCCGCCCGGTGTCACAGCCCGAGCAGTCGCAGTGGGACGGCGTTCGCCATCGCCTGCGCGCCCGCGTCGTTCGGGTGGATGTGGTCCCCGGCGTCGTACGCCGGCAGCAACCGGCTCGGCCGCGCCGGGTCCCGCAGCACGGCGTCGAAGTCGAGCACGCCGTCGAACTCGGCCCGCCCGGCGCCGCGCAGCCAGGCGTTGACCGCGTTGCGGGTGGCGTCCTTCTCCTCGGTCCACACCCCCGGCCCGCCGTTGCCCTCGTACGGCGTGATGGTGCCGACCAGGCTGGTCAGCCCGCGCGCCTTCACCTGCTGGTTGAGCTGCCGCAGCGAGGCGATGATCGCCTCGCTGCTGTCGTCGCTCATCCAGATGTCGTTGATGCCCAGGTGGGTGATGACGGTGCGGGCGCCGGTCTGCGGGAAGACGTCCTCGTTGAGCCGGGCCAGCGCGTTCGGGCCCAGCTCGTAGTAGCCGGGGAACCCGCCCGCGCCGGGCTCCGTGCCCTCGTGGTTGAGCCGGTTGCCGGCCAGGCTGAGGTTGAGCACGCCCGGCGTACGCACCTCCGGGCGGGCCTCGACCAGGCGCTGGGCGAGCAGATCCGGCCAGCGCTTGTCGGCGTTGACGGTGCTGCCGTTGCCGTCGCCGATGGAGTCACCGAGGACCACCACCGAGCCGGGCGTGGCCCTGCGCTCCACGTCGATGCCGGAGAGGAACATCCAGCAGCAGTTCGGCTTGATGGTGAAACCGGCGCCGCCGGCCGCGGTGGTCAGGTCGGTCGCGCCGATGAAGTTGGTGACCCGGGACTGGCCGTGGAACGTGACCGGCCCGGTGAGCACCGGGAAGTACAGGGTGACCACCAGGTCCTCCTGCTCGGCCACCGGATAGGCCAGCGGGTCGCTGAGCAGCTCGGCGCCCTTGTTGATGGTCGCCGACGTGCCACCGGAGAACGTCAGCTCCCGGACGCTGGCCGGGTCGACGTCGGACAGGTCGTCGGCGGTGGCGGTGTTCGGCCGGGCGACGGTGGCGTGACCGACCTTGACGGCCTGCTCGCCGTAGAGGTTGGTGAGCCGGACCCGCAGGCGCGGGCCGCCCACCGTGGTCTGCACCGTCATCCGGATGCTCTGGTCGTTGAGGCCGGTGTTCGTCAGTCCCACGGTGTTCCCGCGGGTCACCGCCGCGGCCCAGCTCCCGGCCCACTCGGCGCGCCCGTGCCCGGCGCGGTCGGTGTCGGCGGGGCCGGCGCTCGCGGTGACCGCCGGGGTGCCGGCGAGCAGCAGCGTAGCGGCGGAAGCTATGACGTGCCATCTCTTCGGGGTCGGCATCGATCCTCCATGTTCGGCAGCCCCGGGCGTGGCGCGGTCGCGCCATCGGCCCGGGCGATGGACCGGAAACTAGCCGCCTGCGGTGACGAGCGTCAATCAACCTGATCGACATGATCAAATGCCCGGGGGATGCCGGGCACCGACGATCGGCTCTGTCCCCGGTGGACCGCCGCTGCCTAGGCTCGGAAGCGGCGGCGGTGCGGTCGCCGACCTGGGCACCCGCCGCCCGCGTACCGGCCCCGACCTGGCCGGGCACCGCTCGCGGACCACGATGGGGGCTGCCCGATGACCGACCGCCCGAACTACGTGCACGAGGCGCTGGAGCTGTTCGCCGGGTTCGGCGACCGGGAGGCCCTGGTCGGCGGCGGACGCCGGCTGAGCTACCCGCAGGTCGCCGCCGAGGTGCGCGGCCTGGCCGCCGCGCTGCGCCACCACGGCGTACGCCCCGGCGCGGCGGTGCTGGTGATGCTCGGCAACACGGTCGAGGGCCCGCTGCTGCAACTCGCGCTGCACCTGCTCGGCTGCCGCAGCATGTGGATCGCCCCGGTCACCTCGCGGCGGGAGATCGACGAGTTCGTCGCGCTGGCCGCGCCGGAGGTCTTCGTGCACGACCCTCGCGACCCGATGGGCGGGCAGCTCGCGGCCGGGCTGGCCGGCGTACCGGTGCTCTGCCTCGGGCCCGGCGGCGCCGGCCCGGACCTCACCGCGGACCTCGACCCCGACGCCGACCTGCCGGCCGACGTGCCGGCGCCGGAGTCGTTCCTGCAGACCAGCGGCACCACCGGCACCCCGAAGCTGGTGCACCACCGGGAGAGTTTCTACCGGCAGGTGCTCGCGCTCGCGGCCGACTTCCGGGGCGCCGGGTTCCCGCTGCTGCGCCACCTGTCGCACTCGCCGATGTGGCTGGCCAGCGGCCAGGTCACCACGCTGTTCAACCTGTTCACCGGCGGGGTCCTGTTCCTGCGCGAGCAGTGGGACCCGGCGGCGTTCGTCGCCACCGTCGACGCCGAGCGGCTCACCTCCACGTTCGTCACCCCGCCGATGCTCTACGAGGTGCTCGACCATCCCGACCTGCCGGGCGCCGACTTCTCCGCGATGTTCATGTTCAACGTCGGCGCCGGGCCCGCCGCCCCGGCCCGGCTGCGCCAGGCGATCGCGCGGTTCGGCCCGTGCCTGCGCATCGTCTACGGGCTCAGCGAGGCCGTCGTCATCTGCGCGCAGCCCGGCCTCACCGAGGACCCGGAGCACCCGGAGCGGCTGCGGTCCTGCGGTCGCCCGTACGGCGACGTCACGGTGGAGATCCGCGACGCCGACGGGCGGGTGCTGCCGGCCGGCGTCGACGGCGAGGTGTGGGCCCGCACGAAGCTGAGCTTCGTCGGCTACCACGGCCAGCCGGAGCTGACCGCCGAGACGCTCGTCGACGGGTGGGTGCGCACCCGCGACATCGGCCACCTCGACGACGACGGCTACCTCTACCTGGTCGACCGGATGCAGGACCGGATCCTCACCCGGCAGCGGAGCTGGCCGATCTACTCCCGGCCGATCGAGGACGTGCTCGCCGGGCATCCCGAGGTCCGCGCCGCCGCGGTGATCGGGGTGCCGGACCCGGTGGCCGGGGAACTGCCACACGCGTACGTGGTGACGACGCCGGGCGCGTCGGTCACCGGCGACGAGCTGATCGCGCTGGTGACCCGGGACCTGAGCGAGACCTGGGCGCCGGGCGCGGTGGAGTTCGTCGACGCGCTGCCGCTGAACCGGTCCGCCAAGGTCGACAAACGGGCGCTGCGGGCCCGCTACGCCGCCAACCACCCGATCGGCAGCCCGGCGTGAACCCGCGCCGGGAGTTGTACACCCTGGTCGGCGCCGACCTGCTGTCCAACCTCGGCACCCGGATCTCGGTGGTCGCCATCCCCTGGCTGGTGCTGGAGACCACCGGCAGCCCGACCCGGATGGGCCTGGTCGCGGCCGCGGAGACGCTGCCGTACATGCTCTCCAGCGCGCTGGCCACGCCGTGGGCGGACCGTTTCGGGGTACGCCGCACCTCGGTCTTCGTGGACGCGGCGAGCGCGGCGGCGATGGCGGTGGTGGCGCTCGCGCCGTGGCTCGGGTTCGGCACGCTGCTGGTGCTGGTGGCGGTCGCCGGCGGGCTGCGCGGCATCGGCGACCGGGTCAAGCACGTGTTGTTCAAGCCGGCCGCCGAGCGGGCCGGGGTGCCGCTGATCCGGCTCACCTCCGCCTACGACGGGCTGGCCCGGGGCATGACGTTGTTCGGCGCGGTGCTGGGCGGGCTGCTGATCGACTGGGTCGGGTTGACCCGCGCGATCTGGATCGACGCGGCCACGTTCGCGGTCTGCGCCCTGCTGATCGGGGTGCTGGTGCGGCCCCCCGCGCTCGCGCAGCCCCCACCCCGGGAGCGCTACCTGCGGGCGCTGCGGGGCGGCTTCGCCTATCTGCGCACCGATCGGACGCTGCTGGTCATGCTGCTGGTGGTGTCCGTGTCCAACATGTTCGCCAACGCCAGCGTCGCGGTCTGGATCCCGCTCTGGGTGAACGACGTCCTCGGCGACCCGGCCGGGTTCGGGCTGCTGCTGGGCGTGTTCTCGGCCGGCGCGCTGCTGGGCAACCTGCTGTTCACGCTGGCCGGCACGCGGCTGCCGGCCCGCGCGACGTTCGCCCTCGGGCTGGCGCTCAGCGGCGCGCCCCGGCTGCTGGCGCTGGCGCTCAGCGACAACCTGGTGGTGGTGCTGGTGGTGACGTTCCTGTCCGGCATCGGGATCGCGGCGGTGAACCCGCTGCTCGGCGCCGCGCTCTACCAGCGGGTGCCGGAGTCGTTGCAGACCCGGGTGCTCGGCATCTCCGGCTCGGTGGCGTTCCTCGGCCTGCCGGTGGGCGCTCTGCTCGGCGGCTGGTCGGTGGCGCTGCTCGACCTGACCCCGGCGCTGCTGGTGATGTCGGTGGCCTGCCTGGTGCTCACCGTGGCGCCGCTGCTGTTCTTCCGCACCCCGGCCGACCGGCCGGCGCCGGAGCCGGTCGCCCCCACCCCGGCCTGACCGGGAGTTGTCGGTGGGTGGGCGTACCGTCGCGGCATGGCCACCTGGGACGACGTCCGGCGCATCGCGCTCGCCCTGCCGGAGACGACCGAGCGCGGGTCCTACGACGACCTGCCGGCCTGGCGGGTGCGCGACAAGATGTTCGTCTGGGAACGGCCGCTGCGCCGCGCCGACCTCGACGCGCTCGGCGACGCCGCGCCCGACGGCCCGGTCCTCGGCGTCCGGATGCCCGACCTGGGCGCCAAGGAGGCGGTGCTGGCCGACGACCCGGCGGTCCACTTCACCGTGCCACACCTGGACGGCTCGTCGGTGGTGCTGGTCCGGCTCGACCGGATCGAGGTGGCCGAGCTGACCGAGCTGATCACCGAGGCGTGGTTCGCGCGTGCCCCGAAGCGACTCGCCGCCGCGCACCGGGCCGACGTCTGACGCCTTCCTCCACGGCGGCGCGTCGGCTAGCGTGCCGGGCATGCCATCGACGTTGACCGAGGCCACGGATCCGTGGTGCCTGCGGCCCGGTGAGGCCGCCGACCTGCTGGGCGGGCATCCGTGGCACCGGTTCGTGGTGCTGGGCGACAGCGTCGCCGAGGGGCTGTGCGAGCCGACGCCCGGCTATCCCGACGTCCAGTGGGCCGATCGGATCGCGGCCGAGCTGCGGGTGGTGCGACCCGAGCTGGCCTACCTGAACCTGGGCCGGCGCGGGCTGCGCGCGCACGAGGTCCGGGCCACCCAACTGGACGACGCGCTGGCCTTCGCGCCGGACCTGGCCCTGGTGGTATGCGGCGGCAACGACGCATTCCGCACCGGCTTCGACCCGGACGCGGTCGACGCCGAGCTGACCGCGATGGTCACCGCGCTACGCGACGCCGGCGCGGACGTGATCACGGTGGGCATGTTCGACGTGTCGTACAGCCCGGCGGTGCCGGACACGTTGCGAGCCGGCCTCGGCGAGCGGATGCGCCGCCTCTCCCGGCACACCCGCGCGGTGGCCGAGCACCTCGGCACGCTGCACGTGCACCTGACCGAGCACCCGCTGGTCGCCGACCCGTCCCTCTACAGCGGCGACGGCCGGCACGGCAGCGCCCGCAGCGACGCGGTAGCCACCGCCGAGACGCTGCGCGTCCTGGCCGCCCGCGCCATGCCCGACCCGCCCCTTGAGCGGCCCCGCCGTCCGGATCTACCCGTGCCGCCCTGATCGGTCCCGCCATCAGACCGGCCCCGCCATCAGACCGGCCCCGCACGCCAGACCGGTCCCTCCGTCCGGACCGGTCTCGTTGGCCGGGCGGGACGTGAGCGGCCAGTGTCACCAGGCACCGGCTCCGCGAGTGCCTTTGGAGCTGATATCAGAAACGACTCACCGCCGGTGGCTGCGGCAGGTCGACGGCGAACACCGCGCGGACCAGCACGGATCACGCCGGAGCGTGCGGTCCGCCGCCCGCGTCGGACCGCACGGGAACACGATGAGTCGTTTCTGATGTCAGCTCCAAAGGCGACCGAAACCACTGTTCCGGAACGAGGCATGACGACTATCGGTGTTGTCGGGTGCCACCGGTGCGGCCGGTGGTCCGGGACGCTCGGGCGCCACCGGTCGTTCAGGGCCACGGCTGGTTCAGTCCAGCGCCGTCCAAGTCCACCGCCGTCCAAGTCCACCGCCGCTCGGCCGGCAGGCGGTCAGGGCTGTCTCTGGTGGGGACCGTCCGAGGTCAACAGGCCGGTAAGCAGGGCGCGCAGGGTGCGGGCGAACAGGTCGTCCCCGGGCGGCGGGGCGGGCGCGGGGGCGGTGAACGACGCGGCCAGGTGCGGGTAGGCGGTCAGGTCGACGTGGTCGAACGTCACCGTGCCGGTGGCCGTGGCGGCGCGGGCGAAGAGCGTGACCACGCCGGTGACCATGGCGATCGCCTCGAACTTCGCGGCGGTCCCGGCCGGAACCGGGCCCAGGATGCGCAGGCAGGCGTCGAAGTGGGCGAGCGTGTTCGGGCCGGGGACGCTGCGCCGGGCGAGCGCGTCGGCCAGCCACGGGTGCCGTTCGTGCAACGCGAGCTGGCGGCGGGCGAGCAGGAGGAACTGCTCCAGCCAGCTCCCCTCGTCGGCCGGGTGAGGGCGCAGTTCGCCCACACACCTGTCGACCATCAGGTCCAGCAGGTCGTCGCGGGACGACAGGTGCCGGTAGAGCGAGCCGGCGGCCGTGCCGAGCGCGCCGGCGACCGCCCGCATGGATACGGCGTCCAGCCCGCCGGCGTCGGCCAGCGCGACGCCGGCCGCGGCGATCTCGTCCCGGCCGTGCGTCGGGGTCGGGCCGCGGGTGCCGCGTACCGGCCGGCTCCAGATCGAATTCGAGGGTGCGCCGCTCACCCCTCCCACTGTAAACTGCAAACGGCGTTCGCAGTTTCGAGGGGGTCGGAGGGAACGGTCATGCAACGGATCACGGCGCCGGACGGCGCGGGCATCGTCCTGCACACCACGGGCACCGGGCCCGGGCTGGTGGTGGTGCACGGCGGCGGGGTGACCATCCGGGAATACCGCCGGCTGGTCGCCCGGCTCGCCGACCGGTTCACGGTGCACCTCTACAACCGGCGGGGCCGGGCGGACGCGGCGGCCCGGCGCGATCCGTACACGGTGGAGCAGGAGATCGACGACCTCGGCGCGGTGCTCACGCACACCGGCGCCCGCTCGGCGGTCGGGCACAGCTACGGCGCGTTCGTGGTGCTGCGCGCCGCGCTGCGGTTGCCGCTGGAGCGGATCGCGGTCTACGACACCCCGCTGCGGCTCGCCGGGCGCGGCATGCCCACCGCGTTCCTCGACCCGGCCGAGGCGGCGGTGCGGGCCGGCGACCCGGCGCGGGCCCTGGCGATCGTGGCCGCCGCCGTCGACCCGCAGAACCCCGCGTCGCGGCTGCCGCTGGCGGTGCGCACGGCGATCACGCGGCTCTTCCTGCGCACCGAGGTCGGGCGGACGATGGGCGAACTGGTGGGCATGACGCTCGCCGAGTCGCGGCAGATCGAGGCGTACGAGGGGCCGGCCGAGCAGTACGCCGGCATCACCGCCCGGACGCTGCTGATCAGCGGCGCCAAGGCCGCCCCGTTCTTCACCGAGACCAACGACATGCTGGCCGCCGTGCTCCCCCACGCCCACACCCTGCGCGTTCCCGGCAGCCCGCACAACGGCATCGCCGTCGCACCCCCCACACTGACCACGCCCCTCGCCGCCTTCTTCACCACCCCCGGCGATCATGAAGTTGGCGGCGACAAATCAGACGCCGAGCACCGCTAACTTCATGATCACCGAGCCGAGGCGGCCGGCGCGTCGGTGAGCAGCACGCCGGTCATGAGGACGCCCCGGGCCAGGTTGAGCACCCCCTCGCAGCCGGGATAGCCGACACGCGCCAGCGCGCCGGAGCCGGTACGACCGAACAGGTA
This sequence comes from Micromonospora ferruginea, assembly GCF_013694245.2. Lineage (NCBI taxonomy): Bacteria > Bacillati > Actinomycetota > Actinomycetes > Micromonosporales > Micromonosporaceae > Micromonospora > Micromonospora robiginosa. The sequence continues at coordinate 1,821,572 of NZ_CP059322.2, read as the reverse complement.
CGGGGCGAGGCTGTACGGGACGTCGGCGGTCACCGTCTCACCGGTCTCGATCTGCACGAAGTCCATCGCCACCCGATCCGCCTCGTGATAGCGCTGCAGGATGTGACCGCCCTCGTCGATCGCGGCGCGGACCCCGTCCTCCCAGGCCACCGCGCTGCACTCCGGCCCGATCAGCACCCCGTGCCCGGCCGAGCCGCCGGCCGGCTTCGCCACCAGGTCGGCCTGCTCGGCCAGCGCCCGGTCGAGCTGGTCGGCGGTGAGCGCGACGGTGTGCGGCACGTACCGGCGGATCAGCGCCCGGTCGGGCTGCGGCAGCAGGTCCAGGTCCGCCCAGAGCCAGGCGTAGTTCAGCTTGTTGCTGAGCAGCCAGGCCGCGCTGCTGACGAACATCGGCAGGGTGCCGGCCGCCAGCGCGCCGGCCACCGCGTCCAGGCCGGCGCTGGGCGTGACCCGGTTCGGCACGAAGAGCCGGAACAGCGCGTCCACCGGGGCGCCGCCGACGACCAGCCGGCTCTCGTCGTCGAGCGTGGCGGTGGCGACCGGGGCGATGACCAGGTCGATGCCGAACGGCCGGGCCTGGTCGGCGAGCGGGGAGAGGATCCGGATGAACGTCTCCGGGTCGTCCAGCCCCGGATATTCCGCCTCGAAGTCCATCAGCAGCGCCACCCGCGCGCCGTCGGGCAGGCCGAGGCTGTCCCGGATGGCGACGAACCGCTGGTCCAGCAGGGACGGCGCGGGCCGGACGCCGTCGAGCAGGCCGTGCGCGCGGTACAGGTCGGCGTACCGCTGGATCACCGTGTCCGCGTCGAAGCCGCCGCCGAGGCTGCTGTCGATGTTGTACTCCACGATGCACGGCACGCCGCCGGAGAACAGCACGTCCGGCCGGTACGCGGCCAGCAGCCCCTCGTGCAGCTCCTCGTCCGGGTCCAGCAGCCGGGTCTCCCCCTCCGGCACGTCGAGCAGCCGGCGCAGCTCACCCGCGGTGCGGGCACGTCGCCGGCAGGCCTCCAGGATGAGCTGGACGATGCGGTCAGAGACCTCGTTCAGCTCGCGGAAGGCGTCCGCGGTGAGCACCGGCGGGCGGGCCAGCCGCCACTGCTTGTTGTAGGTGGCCCGGCCGTGGAAGATCTCCTTCCAGGCGCCGGCGCCGGCCGTCACCATCGCCGCGCGGGTCGGCTCGGGCAGGTCGGTCCACGCCTGGCCCAGCGGCGGCCACGGGTAGTTCGGGTCCATCGTTCATCCGTCCTTGAGGGTCAGTTGGATGGCGGCGGTGAGCTGGTCCCGGCCGGGTTGCACGGCCCGGTCCAGGGCCGGCGCGAAGGGCAGCACGGCGCCGTCGGGCCGGGTGACCCGCCGGGGCGGGGCGACCAGCCGGACCCGCTCCACGACGGTCGCGATGATCTCGCCGGCGATGCCGCAGGAACGGTTGCCGTCGTCGACCACCACGAGGCGCCCGGTGCGGCTCACCGAGTCGACCAGCCCGTCGAAGTCGAACGGGTAGAGCGTGCGGGGGTCGAACACCTCGACCGACGCCTGGCCGGACAGCTCCTCGGCGACCGCGAGCGCGTCGTGCACCAGGTGCCCGACCGCGACCACGGTGACGTCGTCGCCCGACCGGCGGACCACGCCCCGGCCCAGCGGCACCGGCGCCGGGTCGGTCACGTCCTCGCGCAGGTCCAGCGCTCCGGCCGGGGCGAAGACCACCACCGGGTCGTCGCAGCGGATCGCGGAGACCAGCAGCCCGTACGCGTCGGCCGGGGTGGCCGGCACCACGGTGGTCACCCCGACGTGGGCGAAGAGCGCGTACGGGTGGTCGGAGTGCTGCCCGGCCCAGCCGGTGCGGGAGCCGGAGCCGGGCACCACATAGGTGACCGGCACCGCGCACTGACCGCCGGTCATCAGCGGGAACTTGTGCGCGTGGTTGACGATCTGCTCGAAGACCAGGAACAGCAGCGACGGGATCTGGAACTCCACCACCGGGCGGGCCCCGGCCAGCGCCGCCCCGGTGGCGAAGCTGGTGAACGCCTGCTCGGACAGCGGGGTGTCGCGGACCCGCTCCGGGCCGAACTTCTTCAGCAGGCCGGTGGTGACGTTCGCGGCGGCCACCCGGATGTCCTCACCGAGCACCACCACCGACTCGTCGCGGGTCATCTCGTCGGCGAGCGCCCGGGTGAGCGCCCTGCGGTAGGAGAGCCGGGGCATCAGCCACCTCCGTTCCGGGCGGTCAGCCCGCTGGCGTACAGGTGGTCCAGGGCGGTCGCCGGGTCGGGGTGCGGGCCGGCCAGCGCGAAGTCGACGGCGGCGTCGAGGACCGCCTCCACGGCCGCGTCGACCTCGGCCCGCACCGCCGGGGCCAGCCGGGCGCCCTGGATGACGACCGGGTCGCGGGAGCGGCCCTCGGCCACCTCCTCCGGCGGCCGGTAGTCGAGGCGTACCCGGTGTTCGAAGGTGTGGTGGGCGTCGAAGCGGTAGGTGTGCGCCTCGATCAGCTCGGGGCCGCCGCCGGCGCGCATCCGCGCGACGGCGGCGGCGGTCGCCGCGCGTACCGACTCCGGGTCCTGGCCGTCGACGGCGGTCGCCGGCATGCCGAACGCCTCGGCCCGCCCGGCGATCGTGCCGGCGACCGCGCCGGCGACCGGCATGGTGGTGGCGTAGCCGTTGTTCTCGCAGACGAACAGCACCGGCACCCGCCAGAGCGCGGCCAGGTTGAACGCCTCCAGCAGCATCCCCTCGTTGACCGCGCCGTCGCCGAAGAACGTCGCGCCGACCACGTCGGCGCCGCGCCGCCGGCGCTCCCACACCGCTCCGGTGAGGATCGCGCCGGCGGCCCCGACGATGGCGTTGGCGCCGAGTACGCCGACGCCGAAGTCGGCGGCGTGCATCGACCCGCCCCGGCCCTGGTTGAGCCCGGTGACCCGGCCGCACAGCTCGGCCAGCATCCGGGCCGGGTCGGCGCCCTTGGCGAGCACGTGCCCGTGCCCGCGGTGGGTGCCGGTCACCAGGTCGTCGGCGGCCAGCGCCGCGCACACCCCGGCGGCGATCCCCTCCTGGCCCAGGTAGGGGTGGATGCCACCGACGATCTCCCCGGCGTCGACCAGCTCGATCGCGCGCTCCTCGAAGCGGCGGATCAGGCGGACCGTCCGGTAGAGCCGGACCGGGTCGGATCCGGTCACGCCGGACGGCCCTCCTTGATCGCGGCGAGGATGTCGTCCCAGAGCCGGGCCCGGGCGGCCAGCGCGTCGTTCACCGTGTCCGCGCACTCCTGCCACTTGGTGTCGTCGTCGCCGCACAGATCGGCGAGCATCTGCATGGCCATCGGGGTGTGCTGCTCGCCGTCGACCTCGATGTGCCGCTCCAGGTAGTCGACGAACGTGTTGAGCCGGTTGCTGCGCTCGTTGACCGCGACGACCTGGGTGAACATCTCCGGGATGAGGTCCTCCCGGCCGAACGCGAACGCCGCCGCCTGGCAGTGCACCGGCGTGCTCTCGATGATCCGCCAGGTGGTGCCGGCGAACGCGGCCGAGGCCGCCGGCACGCCGGCCGCGCCGAGCGCCTCGGTGACCGGCCGGCCGGCGCGCAGCAGGTCGACCAGCTTCGCCACGGCGGTGGTGTCGGCGCCGGCCTCGGTCATGCCGTTGACGTACAGCTCGAAGTGGCTGATGTAGCCCTCGCCCAGCTCGTCACTCTCCTCCACCATCACGATGTCGTTGATCAGCCGCCGGCTGCCGGTCGGCCCGGTCGGGATCCACGGCACCGTGACGCAGGTGAGCTGACGCTGCAGCGACTTCAACAGGGACATGAAGTCCCAGACCGCGAAGACGTGGTGCTCCATGAAGGTGACCAGCGCCTCGTGGGTGTCCAGGTTGGCGTAGAGCGGGTGCTTGACCACCACGTCGCGCCGCTCGGTCACGGCCCGTTCCAACCGCTCGATGCCCGGGTGCGTCTTCCCCCAGTCGTACCGTGACATTGTCAGCCTCCCTGCTGGGCGCGGTCGCGCCAGATGACCGGGCAGTAATCGGGGTCCGCGTAGTCCGGCCGACCGTCGTGGGTGCGGCGGACCAGCACGTCGTGGTTGTACGCGGCGAGCGAGCCGTCGGAGAGCGGATACTCCCGCCAGGCGTTGTCGCCGTCCTGCAGGTGCAGCGAGATCGCCCGCCGGGGGCGGCCGCTGACGTTGGCGCCGCTGCCGTGGTAGGTGCGGCAGTGGTGGAAGCTCATGTGCCCCTTCGGGATCACCATGGGCACCTTGCGGATCTCGGCGTGGTTGTACGCCGCGTTCTCGGCCAGCATCACCTCGAGCTGGCCGCGGTCGCGGTCGGCGAAGTGCCGCACCACGGTGTCGTCGGCGCCGATCTCCCGCCACCGGTGCGAGCCGTCGACCATGGTGATGGTGCCCATCTCCTCGCCGCAGTCGTGGAACGGGACGAACGCGGTGAGCATGTTCTCCGACGACGACGACGCCCAGTAGTGCTTGTCGAAGTGCCAGGGCACGATGTTCGACGGCTCACCGGCGACCGGCGGCTTCCAGATCAGCGTGGACTGGAAGATCCGGATCTCGACGGCCCGGGCCAGCCGGGCGGCGACCGCCCCGATCAGCGGCTTGCGCAGGATCCGGGCGATGCCGTCGTGCTCGTGGTGGACGTAGTCGTTGTGCCGCTGCACGTCGCCGCGCGACGGCTCCCAGTAGGCCAGCTTCGGCGGGCGTACCGGCAGCAGCCGGTCGCGCTCCCCGGCGTAGTAGCGGTCGGTGGCCGCGACCAGCTCGTCCACCTCGTCGTCGGTGAGCAGCTTCTTCGACAGGTACCAGCCGTGTTCGGCGTAGTGCCGGACGTCGTCGTCGGAGGGCAGCAGCGCCTCCTCCTCGACGGTCAGTCCGGGATCGATGGTCGTCATACCCCTGCTCCTGCCCCTCCGGCCGCGACGGTGGGGGTCGCCCCCGCCGCGGCCAGCTCACGTTCCTTCGCCTCGTAGAGCGCCTTGATGTTGCCGCTGCCGAAGGTGCGCGCCCCACGCCGCTCGATCACCTCGAGGAAGAGCGTGCGGCGCACGTGCATCGACTCGGTGAAGATCTGCAGGAGCTGCCCGTCGTGGTCGGAGTCGACCAGGATGCTCAGCTCGCGCAGCCGGTCCACCGGCGCGTCGAGCCGCCCGACCCGCTGTTCCAGGTCGTCGTAGTACGCGCCGGGCGTGCGGGCGAACCGCACGCCCCGGCCGGCGAGCGCGCCGACGGTGGCGACGATGTCGTCGGTGCGCAGCCCGAGGTGCTGCACCCCGGCGCCGGCGTGCCAGCGCAGGAAGTCCTCGATCTGCCCGGGCCGGGCGCCGGTGTCCGGCTCCAGCAGCACCAGGGTCACCTGCCCGGACGGGCTCTGCACCACCTTGGAGTTCATCGCCTGGCCGGCGACCTCGATGTGCTCGTCGAAGATCTCGGCGAAGCCGAACACCTTCTCGTAGTGCGCGACCGTCTCGTCGAGCTGCCCGGGCGGCACGCACACCGCCAGGTGGTCCACCTCGGCGAGCAGCGCGTCGCCGTCGGCGGCCGGCACCGGCTCGATCGCGCCGGGCAGGAACACGCTCCGGTCGCCGCGCCGCTCGACGAGCCGGTGCAGCACGTCGCCGAAGCCGCCGACCTCGGCGATCACCACCTCGGCGTCCGCGCCGGTGTAGGTCCGCGGTGGCGTCACCCCGGTCGCGCCGCGGGCCACCAGCTCCGCGTAGGCCCCGGCGGCGTCGTCGACCGCGAGTGCCACCACCGCGATGCCGTCGCCGTGCCGGTGCACGTAGGTGGCGGCCGGGTGCTCGGCGGACAGGCCGGTGGTGAGCAGCAGCCGGATGCCGGCCTGGGCCAGCAGCAGCGACCGCTGCCCGCCCAGCCCGGTCTCCGGGCCGCCCTGGCCGTGCAGCCGGAACCCGACCGCGGTGTCGAAGTAGAAGGCCGCCTGCCGGGCGTCCCCCACATACAGCTCCAGATGGTCTATGCCGTTGACGTGCATGGGCTTCCCCCTTTTCCCCCGTGGTCGAGACCCGGGCACCTCGCCCGGGGTTGGAGTCCGGTCAGTCCCTGGCCGGGGTGGCGACCCGGCGCAGCAGCAGGCTGACGTTCTGGCCGCCGAACCCGAACGAGTTCGTCAGCGCGTGGTCGGTGCGGGTGGGCCGGGGCACGGCGCGGACGTGGTCCGCCTCGCACTCCGGGTCCGGGTCGTCCAGGTGGTAGGTGGGTGGCAGCAGGCCACGCCCGAGCGCCAGCGCGGTGGCCGCCGTCTCCAGGACCCCGGAGGCGCCGAGCAGGTGCCCGGTGAGCGCCTTGGTGGAGCTGACCGGCACGCCGCCGACGCCGAACACCTCGGCCAGCGCGGTGGTCTCGGCGACGTCGCCCAGCTTCGTGCCGGTGCCGTGCGCGTTGACGTAGCCGACGTCGGCCGGTGAGATCCGGCCGGCGGCCAGGGCCTTGCGCATGCACGCGGCCGCGCCGGCGCCGTCGGGGCGCGGCGCGGTCGGGTGGTACGCGTCGGTGTTCGTCCCGTAGCCGGCGACCTCGGCGTACCCGGTCACGCCCCGCGCGGCGGCGTGCCCGGCCCGCTCCAGCACCAGCAGCGCCGCGCCCTCGGCGAGCACGAAGCCGTTGCGCCGCTTGTCGAACGGCCGGCTGGCCTCGGTGGGCTCGTCCCAGCCCCGGGCCAGCGCGCGGGCGTTGCCGAAGGTGTCGGCGAACGTGCCGAACAGCGGCGCCTCGCTGGCCCCGCAGACCACCACGTCGGCCTCGTCGGCGCGGATGAGGCGTACCCCGTCGGCGACGGCCTGGGCGCCGGACGCGCAGGCCGTGCCGACCGCCGAGCTGTAGCCGCGGATGCCGTGCGCGATGGCGATACGCGCCGAGGGCATGTTCGGCAGGATGCCGGTGAGCAGGTACGGACTGACCGCGGCGCGGCCCCGGTCGGCGCGGGCGAGGACCTGGCTCTCCAGCGTGGACATGCCGCCGACCCCGCCGACGATCACCGCGATCCGCTCCGGGTCGACGTCGCGCCCGACCTCGATGCCGGCGTCGGCGAGCGCCTCGGCGGCGGTGATCAGGGCGAGCAGCACCACCCGGTCGAGGATCTTGGTCTCCGGCCCGGAGGCGACGGTGCGCGGGTCGATCGGTGGCAGCACCCCGGCCACCTCCAGGCTGTCACGCGCCGGGTGTCCCTCCGGCGGCCGGCGCAGCCCGGAGCGGCCGGTGAGCAGCGCGTCGAACGTCTCGGCCACGCCCCGCCCGACGGGGGTGAACAGGCCCATGCCGGTGATCAGGGCGGTCATGACGGCGCCTCGGTCAGGTAGCGCTCGCGCAGCGCCACCTTGCGCACCTTGCCGGTGACGGTGACCGGGATGTCGTCGGCGCGTACCGGCACCACCCGGCGCAGCGTGGCCGCCACGTCCGCACCGAGCGCGGCCCGGATGCGGTCGGTGCGGTCCGCCGCCGGGTCGGCGCCGGCGGCCAGTTCCAGCAGCACGTCCGTGGTGACCGTGCCGTCCGCCGCCTTGACGATGACGACGGTGCAGTCGGTGACGTCGGCGCAGGCGGCGAGGATCCGCTCCTCGGACAGCGCGGTGAAGAAGCGCCTGCCGTCGCCGACCTCGATCGAGTCGACCGCCCGGTCCAGGTGGTAGTAGCGGCCGTCGGCGTCGGCGTACACCAGGTCGCCGGTGAGGTACCAGCCGCGCAGCCGGTAGCGGTAGGTGGTGACCGAGTCGTTCCAGTAGCCGCGGAACAGCGACGGCGAGTCGATGCCCAGCCAGCCGACCTCGCCGGCGGGCAGCTCGTCGCCGTCGGCGTCGAGCACGGCCACGGTGGCGAACCGGTAGGGACGCCCGACGCAGCGGCCGTAGTGGTTGGTGTCGACGGTGTGCGTGACGTGGAACATCGAGTGGCCCATCTCGCTGGAGCCGAGCCCGTCGATGAAGACCGAGCCGGGCACCCGGGTCACCCCGTCGCGGGTCACCACGTCCCGGGAGCCGACCGCGACCAGCCGGCGCACGTGCGGCTCGTGCGAGCAGTCGCCGGTGTTGAACCACAGCCGCACCGAGTCGAGGTCGTAGCCGGACAGGTCGAAGCGGGCCAGTTCGGCCCAGGTCACCGAGAAGCCGAAGACGCCGTCCGGGCGCCACCGCTGGATCGCGTCGAGCACCCGCTCGCCGCCCTGCTCGGAGAGGAGGAACATCTCGGCCCGGTTGCCCAGCGCCTGGTTGACCATGAGCACGGTGGCGGTGTGCGGGGCGGGCAGCGCGTTGAGGATCCGGCGGGTGCCCTGGGCCTGCGGCATGGACAGCAGGTGCCGGGTGGCGGCGAAGAGGCTGGCGTGCGAGTGCAGCACCGCCTTCGGCACCCCGGTGGTGCCGGAGGTGTGGGTGATGACGATCGGGTCGTCCTGGTGGTGCCGGTAGGGCGCGGGCGCGGCGTCCGGGTCCCCGCCGCCGGCCGTCGCCGGTTCGCCGAGCAGCGGTGCGCCCAGGTCGTGCCCGGCCAGCGCGGCGGCGTGCTCCGCGTCGGCGAGCACCCCGGCGGCGCGCAGCCGGCGGATGTACTCGGCGGCGATCTCCGGGCGCAGCTTGCCGTTCATCAGCGCCGGGATGGCGCCGAGACGGGTCAGCGCCAGGAACGACAGCACCATGTCGGCGGCGGCGCCGGCCCAGACCGCGACCGGGTCGCGCCGGCGCACCCCGCGTTCGTGCAGCCAGGCCGCCCGGGCGGCGACCATCCGGTCCAGCTCGCCGAGCGTCAGCGGGGTCTCGGCCGGGCGGCCGTCGACCTCGGTGTCGAACGTGAGCCCCGGACCGTCCGGGTCGGCGCCGTGGGCCAGCACCCGGGCGAGCACGTTGCCCGCGCCCAGTTCGGTGTCGGCGGCCAGCGCGCCGCGCAGTCCCTTCGTCCTCATTGACGTGTCCCCTCCCCCAGCAGCACCGCGGTCGCCTCGCCCGGCGTACCGTCCGGTGCCAGTTCGATCAGGATCAGCAACGCCTGTGCGGCGTCGCCGTCGTCGCGTAACAGCTCGGCCTCGGCCTCGCCCTCGGCCCTCGGGTCGCCGGTGGGGCTCAGGCACACCACCGGCCCGTCCAGTCCCCAGCGCGCCGCGACGTGCCCGGCCACGCTGTTCGGCACCGACTGGAAGAAGAACAGCGGCCCGACCCGCCCACCGGCGGCCACCGTCTGCCGGACGTGTGCCGCGCCGGCGGTGTCCCCGCTCGCGCTGGCCAGCAGCACCGCAGTCCGGTTCCCGGCCGGCAGCGGCCCGTCCCCGTACCGCCGCGAGAGGCACCGCTCGGCGACCGCCACCACCAGCGGGGCGAACCCCGAGTGCACGAACCCCGGCACCCCCGGCGCTGCTCCCTCGTCCCCGTCCTCGGGCCAGCGCGCCTCGGCCAGCACCCCCCAGCCCGTCGATCTTGCAGTTGGTGCCCCCGTGTCGGGGCTTTCGCCCGGATTGTCGGGGCTGAAACTGCAAGATCGCGGGGGTGGGGTGGGATGGTGCGGTGGGGCGGTCACGGGGTGCTCACCAGGAGCGCGGTGTTGGCGCCGCCGAAGGCGGCGTTCAGGGTCAGGGCGTACGCGGTGGCGGCCGGGCGGGGGGCGTCGCGGACGACGTCCAGCGGGCAGTCCGGGTCGGGGGCCAGCCAGCCGGCGGTGGGCGGCAACGTGCCGTCCCGGAGCGCCAGCACGGTGACCACCAGTTCGAGCAGCCCGGACGCCTCCAACGCGTGCCCGTGCACCGACTTGGTGGAGCTGACCGGCAACCGCCCGGCCCGCTCGCCGAAGACCCGCCGCAGCGCCGCCGCCTCGGAGGCGTCGCTGAACGGGGTGCCGGTGGCGTTCGCGTTGACGTAGCCGACCGCCTCCGGGGGCAACCCGGCGCGGCGCAGTGCCGCGTCGACCGCACGTGCCAGCCCGTCTCCGCCCGGATGCGGCTGGCACGGGTGGTAGGCGTCCCCGGCCCGACCCCACCCGGCCACCGTGGCGACCGTCTCCGCGCCCCGTCGGGCGGCGGCGGCGGCCGACTCCAGCACCACCGCCGCCACCCCGTCGCCGAGCAGCAGCCCGGTGCGCCCGGCGCTGAACGGGCGTACCGCCCCGTCGGCGGCGAGCGCCCGGCCGGCGTCGAAGAGCGCGTACTGGTCGGGTTCGACCAGGTAGCCGGCGGCGACCACGACCCGCTCCAGGTCGCCGCGGCGGATCAGCGCCGCCGCGTCGGCGACCGCGGTGCTCGCCGACACGCAGGCGGTGGTGTAGACCCGGGTCCGCCCGCCCAGGCCGCACCGGGCCGCCAGGTGACCGGCGAGCGCCGGCACCGTCGGCTCCGGCACCCCCTGCGGTACGGGCAGCGAGGGCGGCCCGCCGTGGGTCGCCAGGAACAGCGCGGTGTCCTCCCGGTCGGCCGGGCCCAGCCCGGCGGCCCGCCCGACGCGGTCGATCGCGTCGGCGAGTTCGTCGGCGAGCGTGCCGGTCTCCGGCAGGGTGGCCGCCACGGTGACCCGGCGGCCGGTGGTGTCGAAACGGCGCACCGGGGTGAACGCCGGGGCGCCGGTGAGCACCCCGGCCAGCAACGCGTCCGCGCCCCTGCCGAGGGCGCTGACCGCGTGCGTGCCGGTGATCCGTACGGTGTCCCGCTCAGCCATCTGCGGGAGCGGTCAGCGAGGTGTGGAACACCGCCAGCGCGTCGTCGACGGTGCGGATGCCGGCGAGCTGGTCGTCGGTGAGGTCGAGCCGGCGGTCGTAGCGCTGCTCGACGAGGTGCACCAGCCAGGCCAGCTCCATCGAGCCGACCCGGTCCGGGACCTGGTCGGCGGGCTTCGCGGTCAGTTCGGCGAGCATGCTCACCAGGTCAGCTCGCCCCAGGTCGGGCTGACCGGACATCAGGACTGGTCGCTGTTCGCGGCGGCCCGGTCGGCGATCATGGTGGTGAACTCGCCGACCGTCATCAGCGCCAGCTTCTCCGACTCGTCGTCGGCGAACTTCAACCCGTAGCGGTCCTCGACGCGGACGGCGAGGTCGGCCAGCGCCAGTGATTCCAGGTCGACGCCGGAGGGGCCGAGGGTGGTGTCGTCGTCGATCTCCTCGACGTCGTAGTTCATGTCGGTGAGCTGCTCGATGACGAAGGTGCGGACCTCGTCGCGCATGGGTGTGACCTCATTTCCGGGTAACCACTTACCGGTGCCCGATCGGGACACCGTGTTCGGATGGACCGGTCGGGCCGCCGGCGTCGCGTGGGAGCTGACGCGGCGGCGGATCCGGCGCGCGGGTGGCGCGCCGCCCGGCCGGCCCGGGGTGGGGATCGGGGTACGCCGGGTGCCCGGTGGGCGCCCGGTGGCTGTCGGGTGCGCGCAGCGGGCCGGTCACGAGACCGCCTCCCGCAGCGCCGGGACGGAACGGACCAGCTTGCCGGTGGTGGTGCGGGGCAACTGGTCGAGCAGGTGCAGGGCGCGGGGCCGTTTGAAGCCGGCCAGCCGCTCGGCGAGCAGGCGGTCCAGGGTGTCCTCGGTCAGCGCGCCGTCGTGCTGCACGTACGCGCTGATCCCGTCGTCCCAGACCACCACCGCGGCGGTGACGCCGGGCAGGCCGGCGACGGTGGCCTCCACCTCGGTCAGGTCGACCTTCAGGCCACCGACCGACACCTGCGAGTCCAGCCGGCCCCGGATGGTCACCAGACCGGTGTCCGGGTCGACCACGCCGGCGTCGCGGGTGTGCAGCCAGCCGTCGGCCCAGCGGGTCGGGTCGGCGAGCCCGACGTACGGGTTGGCCGGGCAGCTCACCCACAGCTCGCCGTCGCGCTCCCGCACCCGGATGCCGGGGGCGGGGGCGATGGCGGGGCGGTGGCGCCCGTACAGGTCGGTGCCGATGACGCCGACCTCGGTCATCCCGTACATGTTGCCCAGCGGGACGCCGTAGCGGTCGGTGAAGGCCCGGGCGACCGCGGTGGGCACCAGCTCGCCGCCGGTGGTCATCCGCGCGAGCTGGGGCAGCGGCCCGCTCGGCACGGTGGAGGCGAGCAGGCCGATGTGGAACGGCACGCCGAGCACGGTGGCCGGGGTGTCCTGGGCGGCGACCGCGGCGAGCACCGCGTCGCCGCTGAGCCGCTCCGGCGGGCACAGCTCGACGCCGGCGTGCAGCCCGTAGAGCAGGCCGCCGACCAGGCCGAGCACGTGCACCATGCTGGGCAGCAGGATGATCCGCTCCCCGGGCCGCGCCACCCCGTCGATCTGGGTGTAACGGCGCACCTCGGCGACCAGGTCCTCGGCGGTGCGGCCGATCACCTTGGACGGCCCGGTGGAGCCGGAGCTGAGCTGGATCACCGCGTGTGGGCTGCCGGCCGGCCGGTCCGACCAGGGCCGCACGCCGGCGGTGACGTCGACGAAGACGCGTAGCGCGCCGCCGCCGGTGCGCACCGGCGCGACCACCACCTGCGGGTGCAGCCGGTGCAGCGCCCGGTCGACCTCGTGGTCGGTGAGCCGGTGGTCGAGCAGCACCGCCTGGGCGCCGGCCCGCCAGGTGGCGAGCAGGTGCGCCACGTACGCCAGTGACGGGGGCAGGCGCAGCGCGACGGCCCCACCGGGACGCAGCCCGGCGGCGGTCAGTCGCTCCTGCGCCTCGCCGACCAGCCGGCGCAGCGTGCCCCGGTCGACCGGTTCGGGCAGCCGGAGGCAGACGTCGCTCGCGGCCCCGGCGAGCAGGATGTCGTCCACCCAACCCGCCGTCGACTGTGGATTTTCCGCCCCGGTCACGACCCGCCACCGCCCAGCCTAGATGTGCGTGAGACCCGCCCTCGGGATGCGCTCTCCGATGGGCTCACGGAACCCTACGACGGGCCTATCAGCATCGCCAGATGCAAATGGCTAGATCCAAAACAGCGGCTGGGTGGATTGCTCAGGCTCGATCGGACAGGCAGGATCGGGCGCACGCCGGCTTGGTGGCCCGCCGGCCGCGTCTCCGTGCGCCGGGCGCGGCCGGCCGCTCAGCCCTCCCCGGTCGGTGGGGGCGCGGCGCCGCGCAGCACCAGCGCGCTGTTGAAGCCGTCGAACCCGCGCGCGCCGACCAGCGCGATCCGGCTGCGCGGGGCGCGGGGCTCGCGCAGGAACGGCAGCTCGCAGCCGGGCGCCGGCTCGTCCGGGCCGGCGGAGACCGGCAGCACGCCACGGGAGAACGCGAGCAGCGCGGTGGCCGCGTCCAACGCCGACGAGCCCTGGTGCGCGCGGCCGGTCAGCGGCTTCTGGGTGGTCACCGGCGGGGTCCGGTCGCCGAACACGGCGCGCAGCGCGCTCGCCTCGGCCCGGTCGTACGCCGGCACGCCGAGCGCGTCCGGCCAGATCACGTCCACGTCGTGCGGACGGACCGCGGCCCGGTCCAGGGCCAGCTTCAACGCGCGGGCGTAGTGCGTCGGGTCCGGCCCGTGCTCTCCGTCGGTGGGCGCGGCGTCGTGAGTGGCCGCCCAGCCGGTGATCTCCCCGTAGATCCGGGCGCCCCGGCCCAGCGCGTGCCCCAGCTCCTCCACCACGAACACCGCGCCACCCTCGGCCGGCACGTAGCCGCTTGCCGAGACGTCGAACGGTCGGTACGCGCGCTGCGGGTCGGCGACGTCGCTGAGCAGCCCGGAGCGGAGCTGGCAGGCCAGCGCGTACGGGCTCAGCGGGCACTCGGTGGCCCCGGCGATCACCACCGGGGTGCCCCGCCGGACCGTGCGCACCGCGTGCGCCAGGCTGTCCAGCCCGCCGGCCGCCTCGGACACGGTCACCCCGGACGGGCCCTTGAACTGGTGCCGGATCGACAGTTGGCCGACGCTCGCCGCGTAGAACCAGGCGATCGACTGGTACGCCCCGACGGTGCGGGTCGGCCCGCCCCAGAGCCGTTGCAGCTCCCGCTGCCCGAACAGGTTCCCGCCGGATGAGCTGGCCAGCGTCACCGCCCACCGGTACGGGTCGGGCGAGACGTCCGCCAGCCCGGCGTCGGTCAGCGCCAGCCGGGTGGCGGCGAAGCCGAGGTGGCTCCACCTGTCGGTCTGCACCCGCTGCCGGGCGTCGACGAACCCGGCCGGGTCGAAGTCGGCCACCTCGCCGGCCACCCGGGTCGGGTAGGACGCCGGGTCGAACAACGTGATCGGCCCGGTGCGCCGGGTCCCGGCCGCCACCGTGGCCCAGTGCGCGTCGGAGCCGACGCCGCTGGGCGCGACCACGCCGATGCCGGTCACCACCGCCCGCGCCGTCATGATGCCGTCGCGAGCCGGCGGAACACCATCGCGGACTGGAAGCCGCCGAACCCGCTGCCCACCGAGAGCGCCACGTCCACCGGCACCTCCCGGGCCTCGTTCGGCACGTAGTCCAGGTCGCACTCCGGGTCCCGGGTGGTCCAGTTGGCGGTCGGCGGAACCACGCCGTACTCGATGGCCAGCGCGCAGGCGGCCATCTCGATCGAGCCGATCGCGCCCAGCGAGTGTCCGACCATCGACTTGATCGAGCTGATCGGCACCCGGTACGCGGTCGGGCCGAGCGCGCGCTTGAACGCCGCGGTCTCGTGCCTGTCGTTCTGCCGGGTGCCGGAGCCGTGCGCGCTGACGTACGACACGGCGGACGGGGCGAGCCGGGCCTGGCGCAGCGCGTCGGAGATGGCCACCGCCATCTCCGCGCCGTCGGGCCGCAGGCCGGTCATGTGGAAGCCGTTGCTGCGGCTGGCGTAGCCGGCGACCTCGCAGTAGACGTGCGCGCCCCGGCGGCGGGCGTGCTCGGCCTCCTCCAGCACCAGCACCGCCGCGCCCTCGGCGAGCACGAAGCCGTGCCGGTCGGCGTCGAACGGCCGGGAGGCGTGCTCCGGGTCGTCGTTGTCCGGGCTGGTGGCCCCGATCGCGTCGAACGAGGCGACGGTGACCGGGGAGATCGGCGAGTCGGCGGCCCCGGCCAGCACCACGTCGGCCTCGCCGTCGGCGACGAGCTGGTGGGCGTACCCGATGGCGTCGATGCCGGAGGTGCAGCCGGTGGAGACGACCTGCGCGGGGCCGTGCAGGCCGTGCCGGCAGGCCACGTCCGCGGCCAGGCTGCTCGGGACCAGCGCCTGGTAGAGGTACGGGCCGCCGAGGGCGTGGTCGACCAGCCAGTGCCGGCCGGAGTCGCTGACCCGGACGTACTCCTGCTCCAGCGCCATGGTGCCGCCGACGGCGGTGCCGAGCACCACGCCGGCCCGCTCCCGCTCGGCGTCGGTGAGCGCCAGCCCGCTGTCGGCGAGCGCCTCGGCGGAGCAGGCGAGCGCGAACTGCACGTACCGGTCGGCGCGCTGCCGTTCGGCCAGGGTGATCCCGGCGGCGTCCGGGTCGAAGTCGCACTCGGCGGCGATCTGCGAGCGGAACGGCGACGGGTCGAAGAAGCTGATCCGCCGGGTGGCGGTCCGCCCCTCGGTGATCGTCTTCCAGAACCGGTCCCGGGTGGCGCCGCCGGGCGCCACCACCCCGACGCCGGTGACCACGGTGCGCCGGCCGGTCACGACGGCTCCCGTGGCGGTGGGGCGGCGCTCTCGGTGTCGACGTGCCCGAGTTCCGGGCGGGGCGCGAGCGGGCCCAGGTGGAAGACCACCTCGGCCGGCTCGTCGCCGGTGTTGCGCAGCCGGTGCCGGACGTCCTTCGGCACGTACAGCGCCTCGCCGGCGGCCACCGGCACCGGCTCGTCGTCCAGGTCGACGGTGAGGGCGCCGCGCGCGACGTAGAGGAACTCCTCGCTGTACGGGTGGTAGTGCTCGGCGATCCGCTCCCCCGGCGCGAGCGTGGCGACGCCCATGAACCCGGAGGTGCTGCCGACGGTTTTCGGGCCGAGCAGCACCCGCAGCTCCCCGCCGCGCCGCCGGTCGGCGGGCACGTCGTGGACGGAGACCCGGGCCGTGGTGGTGTCCGTCATCGGGTGCCTCCCGCCGCGTACGCCCGCTCGATCTTGTCCTTGATCACGGCGAGCTGGACCGCGCTGTTGGTGTTGATCCGGTCGGTCATGCCGGCGTTGTCCAGCGGCGCGCCGGGTTTCATGGCGAAGTCCTGGGTCCAGATCATCCGGGTGCCGCCGGGGATCTCCTCGTAGCGCCAGTGGATGCGCATGTACTCGAACGGTCCGGTCTCCACCCGCCGGGCGTGCACCTGCCGGGTGGCCGGGTCGGCGGTGCGCTCGCTGACCCAGCTCCACGCCACGCCGTTGTCGTCCGGGTGCATGGTCAGCCGGAAGCGGACCGTGTCGCCGTCGCGGTGCAGGATCTCGGCCACCGCGTACTCGGTGAACAGCTCGGTCCACCGGGCCACGTCGTTGGTGACGTCCCAGACCAGCGGCAGCGGGGCGGCGATGTCCACGCCGTTCTCGGTGTGCCCGGGCGGGTCCGCGCGGCGGGCGACCAGGTCCGCGACGCCGGCGATGCTCAGCGCGCCGGCCTGCTCGGGGATCTTCACCCGGTACCGGTCGGCCACCACCGCGGCGAGTTCGAGCAGCGCCAGCGAGTCCATGCCCAGTTCCTCCAGGCTGGCCGCCGGCGCGGCGGCGGCCGTGTCCGGGTCCAGGCCGCAGTGCGTCACCAGGATCTCGGTGATATCGCTGGTCAGCGGGCGGTCGGGGGCGAGGGTCATGGGTTCCTCCAGGTGGTCGGGCCGGCGGCGGGCACGGCGGGAGCGGGGGTACGGCCGGCCGGGTCGGCCGCGCCGCGCGGGTCGGGTACGTGGTGCGGGGCGCCGTCGGGGCGGGGGCGGGGTCCCCGGCTTCGGGATGCGGGGCGAGCAGGCGTTCGACGAGCGCGGTGGTGTGCCGGGCGGCCCGGAACGCCGGGTCGCGCAGCACCCGCCGGGCGAACGGGATGGTGGTGCGGACCCCGGGGCCGGCCACGTCGAACTCGGCCAGCGCCCGGTCGAGCCGGTCCAGCGCGGCGTCGCGGTCCGGCGCCCAGACCGCCACCTTGGCCAGCAGCGAGTCGTAGTGCGGGCTGACCAGGTAGCCGACGTGGCCGTGCGTGTCGACCCGGGTGAACGGGCCGCCGGGCGGCCGGAACCGCTCCAGCCGCCCGGGTGCGGGCGCGAAGTCGCGGTCCGGGTCCTCCACGTTGACCCGGCACTCGATCGCCACCCCGTGCAGCCGCACGTCGGACTGGCGCAGCCGCAGCGGGGCGCCGGCGGCCACGTGGAGCTGCTCGTGCACCAGGTCGATGCCGGTGACCATCTCGGTGACCGGGTGCTCCACCTGGATCCGGCAGTTGATCTCCAGGAAGTGGGCCCGTTCCGCGTCGTCCACCAGGAACTCGACGGTGCCGACGCCGGTGAAGCCGACCGACAGCGCGCCGCGCAGCGCGACCTCGGCGAGCGTGTCCAGGGTGGCCGGTCGCAGCGCCGGCGCCGGGGCCTCCTCGACCAGCTTCTGGTGGCGGCGCTGCACCGAGCAGTCCCGGGTGCCCAGGTGCACGCCGTTGCCCTGGCCGTCGCAGAGCACCTGCACCTCCACGTGGCGGGCGTCGGCGAGGTAGCGCTCGACGTACACCCGGTCGTCGCCGAAGGCGACCTGCGCGGCGGCGCGGGTGCGGGCGTACGCGCGGGGCAGCTCGGCGGCGGAGCGCACCACGGTCATCCCGCGCCCGCCCCCGCCGGCCGCGGCCTTGACGATCACCGGGTAGCCGACCTCGGCGGCCACCTCCTGCGCCTCGGCCACCGTCGGCGACGTCCGCACGCTGCCCGGCGGCAGCGGCAGGCCGGCCCGGCTCATCAGCGCGCGGGCGCTGGACTTGTCCGCCAGCGCGGCCATCACCTGCGGCGGCGGGCCGACGAACACCAGCCCGTTCTCCGCGCAGATCTCGGCGAAGTCGGCGTCCTCGGAGAGGAAGCCGTATCCGGGGTGGACCGCCTGCGCACCGGTCTGCCGGGCCGCCTCGACGATCGCCGCGGCGTTGAGGTAGCTGCGCCGGCTGGCCGCCGGGCCGATCCGGACCGCCTCGTCGGCCAGCCGCACCGGCAGCGAGTCGGCGTCGGCGCTGGAGTGCACCACCACCGTCCGCACGCCGAGTTCCCGGCAGGCGCGCAGCACCCGCAGCGCGATCTCGCCCCGGTTGGCGATCAGCACCTTGTCGAACATCAGGCGTCCCGTCCGGTGACCGGGTCCAGGGCGATCAGCGGCTGGTCGTACTCGACCGGCTTGCCGTCGTCGACCAGCACCTCGACCACCCGGCCGGCCTGGCCGGCGGTCACCTCGTTCATCAGCTTCATCGCCTCCACGATGCCGATCACCTGGCCCGGCCGGACCAGGTCGCCGACCGCGACGAACGGCGCGGCGCCGGGCTCCGGGGACCGGTAGAACGTGCCCACCACCGGCGAGCGCACGGCCGGCCGGTCGGACGCGGCGGCCGTCTCCGGGCCGGCCGGCGCGGCCGGCGCACCGGCCGACGGGGTCGCGTCGCGCGGCGCCGGCACCGGGTCGTGCCACTCCACCTCCAGCGCGGCGTCGCCGCTGCGCAGCCGCACCCGGCGGACCGGGCCGGCGAGGTCGTCGACCAGCCGGCGGGCCTGCCGGCGCAGCCCGTCCAACACCTGTTCGGACCCGTCGTCGGCCATCACGCCACCTCCGTCCGGCCGCCGGCCGACGCGGTCCCGCCCGGCAGGGTCGCCGACGGGCCGGCGGAGCGGGCCGCGCCGAAGCGGCGGAAGCGCTGGCGGCGGCGGCGCACCAGGGTGGCCGGGGGCACCGTGAGCAGCGGGGCGAGGTTCGCCGCGACCGCCCGGCCCAACAGTTCCGCGGCGCCCGCCGGGTCGCCGTGCGCGGCCGGGCCCGGCTCCGGCACCAGCTCGTCGACCACACCGAGGCGGCACAGGTCGGCGCCGGTCAGCCGCAGCGCCCGGGCGGCCTGCGGCGCGGCCGAGCTGTCCGGCCACAGGATCGCCGCGCAGCCCTCCGGGCTGATCACCGAGTAGACGGCGTGCTCCAGCATCAGCACCCGGTCGGCGACCGCCAGGGCCAGCGCGCCGCCGCTGCCGCCCTCGCCGGTGACCACCGCGACCACCGGCGTGGGCAGCACGCTCAGCGCGAGGATGTTCTCCGCGATCGCCGCCGCCTGGCCCTGCTGCTCGGCGGCCACCCCGGGGTCGGCCCCCGGTGTGTCCACGAGCGTCACCACCGGCAGCCGGAGCCGGGCCGCGAGCCGCATCAGCCGCAGCGCCTTGCGGTGCCCGGCCGGGGAGGCCATGCCGAAGTTGCGGGCCACCAGTTCGGCGGTGGTGTGCCCCTTCTGGTGGCCGATCACCATCACCGGGCGCCCGTCGAGGCGGGCCACGCCGCCGACGATCGCCGGGCAGTCCGCGCCGAGGCGGTCGCCGTGCAGCTCGACGAAGCCGTCGAACGCGGTCTCCAGATAGTCCAGGGTGGTGGGTCGGCCGGGGTGCCGCGCGGTGCGTACCGTCTCCCAGGGGTCGCGGGCCGGACCCGCGGCGACGAGCGGCGCGGCGGACGGGCGCGGCGCCGGACGGGCCGCCGGCGGACGGCGGCCGGCCTCGGCGGCGGCGAGCAGCGCGGCCAGCCGGCCCCGCAGCGCGTGCCGGGGCACCACCAGGTCGACCTGCCCGTGCCGGAGCAGGTACTCCGCGGTCTGGAAGCCGTCCGGCAGCGCCGCGCCGGTGACCTGGCGGATCACCCGGGGGCCGGCGAAGCCCAGCCGGGCGCCGCTCTCGGCGAGCACCACGTCGGTGTTGGTGGCGAACGACGCGGCCACCCCGCCGTACGTGGGGTCGGTGACCACGCTGACCGTGAGCAGGCCCGCCTCGCGCAGCCCGGCGAGGGCCTGGCTGACGGTGGCCATCTGCATCAGCGACAGCGCGCCCTCCTGCATCCGCGCCCCGCCCGACGCGGTGACCAGCACCAGCGGGGTGCCGTCGGCCAACGCCCGTTCGGCGGTCCGGGTGATCAGTTCGCCGACCGCGCAGCCGAGGCTGCCGCCGAGGAAGCGGAAGTCCATCACCGCCAGCGCGACCGGGTGTCCGCCCAGCCGGGCGGTGCCGCAGAGGACCGCCTCGTCCAGGCCGGTGCCGGCGCGGGCCGCGCCGAGCCGGTGCGGGTACGGCACCGCGTCGACGAAGTCGATCGGGTCGACCCGGACCGCCCGGTCCGGCAGCGGGGTGAACGAGTCCGGGTCGACCAGTTGCGCCACCCGCTCCGGCGCGTCCAGCCGCGCGTGCGAGCCGCACTCCGGGCAGACGTCCAGGTTGCGGCGCAGCCGCTTGCGGTAGAGCAGCGAGGCGCAGCCGTCGCACCGTGACCAGAGCTGCTCGTCACGGGGCGCGGTGGTGGTCACGGCCGCCGCCCGGCGGCGTCGTACGGGTGGGCCGGGTGACCCGGGGCGTCGTACCGGTAGAAGCAGTGCGCCATGGCGTCGCGGGGCGAGCGCCAGGTGGACAGGTACGGCGACACGTACGGCCGCAGCCGCTCGCTGATCCGCACGAACTCGGGATGCCCCCGGGCGTCCTCGACCGCGCCCTCGGTCGGCGCTTCGGTCTCCAGCAGGTGCACGTAGAGGTCGTGCAGCCGGTAGAGGGCGCGGTGTCGCACGCCGACCAGGCCGGGCAGCTCGGTCGCGTCGGACTCGGCGAAGATCTCGGCGATCCGGTCCTCGGCGGTGGGCACCACCTTGGCGACGATGAGCGAACGGTCCATCCGCGGCCTCCCCTGAGTACGTCCCGGTGCGCGGCGGAGCGGTCACGCCGCGCGGATGGCTCACCGTGCCGCCGGTGCCGTCAACCGGGCGTCAACCGGCCACCATCGGGCCACGAGGATGGTGACGCTGCGTTGACGCAAACTGTGCGTGGGCTATGCGAAGATCCACTTCCGGTTATCGGTTGGCGACACTTTTTCGCAGATCACAGCCAACTTACGAGTCCGTTACGGACAGTCAACGACATCTCCGGACGTTGACTGAGAGTAACAGACGTTGATATTCTCCGTACCGATCGCCCGGCCACGGCACACCTCCGGCGAGGAGTCGCGGAGGCGTTCCGACACCGAGGTCGCGGGCGAGCCGATCCGGGCAGACAGGACAGTCGGGACCCCGTGCCCGACGGTGGGGGGTGCGCCGTGTCCGGTGGATCGACGATGCCGACGGCAGGAGACCACACCCCCCGGGTGGCGCTGCACCTGCTCGGCGGCTTCCAACTGCTGCACGACGGCGTCCCGGTGGTGGTGCCCCGCGGCCTGCAACGCGTCATCGCGCTCATCGGGCTGCGCCCGGGCGCCACCCGCAGTCACCTCGCCGGGCTGCTCTGGCCCGAGAACCCCGAGGAACGGGCGCTCTCCTCACTGCGCACCGCGCTGTGGCGGCTGCGCCAGGACCCGTGCTGCCCGCTGCGCACCGACGGCGACACCGTCCGCCTCGACCCCACCGTCCACCTCGACACCGACGAACTGGTCGAGGCCGCCGCCCGGGTCCGCGACGGCGTCATCCCCCGCGGCGTCACCGGCGCCGGCCGGCACGACCTGCTCCCCGGCTGGTACGACGACTGGGTGCTGCTGGAACGGGAACGGCTGCGCCAGCTCCGCCTGCACATGTTGGAGGAACTGGCCGGCAACCACCTCGTCGCCGGCCGCCACGGCGAGGCGTTGGAGGCGGCGCTGGAGGCGATGGCCGCCGAACCGCTGCGCGAGACCCCGCACCGGCTGGTCGTCCGCATCCACCTGGCCGAGGGCAACGCGTTCGAGGCGGTGCACTCCTTCTACGTCTACCGGGACATGCTCCTGCGCGAACTCCGCCTGGAACCGTCCCCGGCCATGACCGCGCTGCTCGACGACACCCTCGCCCCGATCCGCCGGGCCAGCCGCGCGGAACCGCCGCCGCGCCGCCCCGCCCGGACCCCCGCCGCCGCGCCGCGCGGCCCCGCGCCGCACCCGCGCGGCGCGACCTCACCACCGCCATCAATGCCCAGGGGTACGCCGTGACGGCGAGGTGACACCCGCACCGACACCGTGGACGTACGACGACCGCCGCCGGCCGGCCGGGTTCGGCGCGGCGGCGGCGCGGCGAGAGGGGTCTGCGATGAGTCGACTGTTGGTGGTCAGCCGGATCGTGCCCGGATCGCAGGGCCGGGTGGCGCAGATCTTCGCCGAGTCCGACGCGACCGACCTGCCCCGGCTCACCGGCGTCCGGCACCGGTCGCTGTACTACCTGCACGACCTGTGCGTCCATCTGATGGAGACCGTCGACGTCGCCCCCGACCTGGCCGCCGAGCTGCGCGACAACCCGCTCTACGAACGCGTCAACGAGCGGCTGTCCGCGCACACCTCGCCGTACCTGCCGACCTGGCACTCCCCCCGCGACGCCGTGGCCGGCTGCTTCTACAGCTGGAACTCCGCCGACACCACCGCGCCCGACCGGATCCACTGACCGGCACGGGCCACCGACGGGGCACCCCGGGACCGCGCACGGCACCAGGTCCCGGGGTGCCCTCCGCACCCACGGTCATCCCCCGGCCACCGCCCGGTGCGACCGGTCCCACCGCCGGACCCCGGCGCGGACCTGCCTGTCGCCCCGCGCGCACGTGTGCGAAGCTGCCCCGAGCTTTCTCGTGACAGTCGTGCACGTACATAGAAGGAGGTTGGCCATGCCGTCGAGCTTCGGGCAGTGGCTGCTCGTGATCCTGGCCCTGCTCATCGGAGTGGGCGTCGGCTGGGCGGTGTTCGGCCGCCGGTCCGGCGCCGACGCCTCGACGCCCACCGTGGAGGGTGCCGCCGCCCCGGCCACCGAGGTGACCGCCACCGTCGACGAACCGCGACCCGCCGCGGTGGTCGACGAGACGCCGGCGGCCGCCGCCGTGACCGACCATCCGGGTCCGGTCGAGGAGGACAGCACCTCGCGCCTCGACGCCGACACCATCGACCGCGAGCCGGTCGTCGTCACCGCCGAACCCGAGCACACCACCACGCCGGCCGACTCGAAGCCGATCACCGGCGCGGAGCCGGCCACCGCCCCGGAGCCGATCGCCGCGGAGCCGATCCCGGCCTCGGAGCCGGCCACCACCTCGGAGCCGGCCACCGCGCCGGAGCCGATCGCCGCCTCGGATCCGGTCGCCGCGGGTGCGGCGCAGACGGACGCCGCGGCCGAGCCCGAGCGGGTCGCGACCGTGGCGTCGCCGGCCGGTAGCTCCGTGGAGCCGGTCGACGCCACCGCGCCGTCCGCCGGCCCGGCGGAGCCGGTGACCGTCGCCGCCTCGGATCCGGCGGAGCCGGCCGATGCCGTGGAGCCGGTCCGGACCGGTGTCGCCCCGGAGCCCGCCGTCGGCGGTCTCGCCGAGCCGGAGCCCGCCACGGCGGCGACCGGGACGGAGCCCGTACCCGCCACGACCGCCGCCGTCGACGCGACGCCGTCGGTGGACGCGGAACCGGCTGTCGACGCGACGCCGGCGCCGGTCGGCGTGGTGGCGGAGCCGGCCACCACGACCGACACCGAGCCGGCGGTCACGCCGGTCGTCCCGGCGCCCCGGGCCTCGGCGGAGAACGACGCGCCGGACGACTTCCGGCGCATCCAGGGCATCGGGCCGAAGCTGGCCGCCGCGCTGCAGGAGGCCGGCATCCGCACCTACCGCCAGCTCGCCGACCTGGACGAGGCCGCGCTGCGGGAGACCGTGAAGGCCGCCGGCCTGCGCGCCGCGCCGGGCCTGGCCACCTGGCCGCAGCAGGCCAAGGTGCTGGCCGGTGCGCGCGCCGACGCCGAGCGGGTGCTCCCGGCCGGCGCCGAGTAGCCCGTACCGGAATCTCGGGCCGGTGGCGACGACGGTTGCCACCGGCCCGCGGCGTCTCACCGCCACCTCACCCGGCCGGGGCCCCCGGACCCGCGGGTCCGGCACGGTCGGAATGCCGGGAAAGCCGACGGGCGCGCACGGGCGTCGCTACCGTCGGTGAAGGGGCGGGACCGCCCCGCCGCGCGATCCGCCACCGCAGGGAGCAGCTCGTGCCCACCGCGACACCGGAGCCCGCCGGCCCGCGGCCACCGGTCCGCGATCCCGAGGCGCCGCGCCGGGTGACGCTGCTGGAGCTGTTCTTCGACCTGGTCTACGTGGTGGCGCTGGCCCTGACCTCGCGCTACCTGGTCGGCGAGGTCCGCTGGGAGCGCGCCGCCGAGTCGCTGATCATCCTGATGGCCATCTGGTGGACGTGGGCGATCACCACCCTGGTCACCGACCTCTACGATCCGCAGCGCCCCGAGATCAAACTGCTGGTGGTGACGGTGATGTTCGGCGCGCTGCTGATGACCACCGCCATCCCGGAGGCGTTCGGCGCGCGCGGGCTGGTGTTCGCCGGCACGTACGTGGCGATCCATCTCGGACGCGGGCTGTTCCTGATGCCGGCGGTCCGGCGCCATCCGCAGACCCGCCGCCGGGCCATCCGGATCTTCGTCTGGTTCGCGGTGTCGGCGGTGCCCTGGCTGGTCGGCGCGGTCGCCGCGCACGGCGCCGCCCGCCTGTGGTTCTGGGCCGGCGCGCTGGCCATCGACTATCTGGGGTTCCGGCTCGCGTACCCGGTGCCCGGCCTGGGCTCGGTGCCGGACGCGCAGCGCAAGGTGACCGCCGAGCACCTATCCGAGCGCTACCAGCAGTTCTTCATCATCGCGCTGGGCGACGCCGTGCTGGTCTCCGGCACCGTGTTCAGCCTGCACCACTCCGAGGTGGAGAACATCGCGGCGTTCACCACCGCGTTCGGCACCACGCTGCTGCTCTGGCGCATCTACGTGCACAAGTCCGGTGAGCTGCTGCCGGACGCCATCGCGCGGTCGACACAGCCGAGCAAGTTCCTGAACACCGCGCCGTACACCCACCTGCTGATGGTGGCCGGGGTGGTCACCACCGCCGCCGGCTTCGACCTGGTGCTGCTGGAGCCGACCGGACACACCCCACCGGCCTGGCTGGCGGTCATCCTCGGCGGTCCCGCGCTGTTCCTGGCCGGTCGGGCCGCCTTCGAGTACGAGGTGTTCAGCCGGGTGTCGCTGTCGCGCCCCGGTGGCGTGCTGGCGCTGCTCAGCATCGCACCGGCACTGCTGTTCCTCGCCCCGGTGTACGCCTCCCTCGGCGCCATGCTGGTGCTGGCCGGCGTGGCCGGCGCCGACCACCGGCGCAGCCGGGGCCGCCCGCCCGAGGAACCGGCTCCCCCGCACTGAGCGGCCGGTAATCGGAATCGGCCGCGCCCGTTCCGGCGCGCCGTTTGGCGGATCACCCGCGCGGGGTACATGCCCTCCACCTCGAACTCACCACAACCCCAGTGGAGGCAACTGATGCGCGGCACCTCGATACTCGGCGTCCTGGTCGTCATCTGGCTCATCATCGGCGCCATCGCGGCCGGCCAGCGCGGCTACTACAGCAACGACGACACGAACTGCGCGGAGGCGGGCACGATCCTGGTCACCATCGTGGCCGGCCCGTTGAACTACATCGGCGCCAACCCGAAGGTCGACTGCAAGCTGCCGCAGCCGTCCAAGTAGGCCCTGCCCGCGTACCCCTCGCACGTCCCCGGCCCGCGCCCGCCCGGCGAGCGCGGGCCGTTCCGTGCCCGCCGGCTGCTCCATCACTCCTCCTAGGCCATCCTAGGAGGCTGGGTTATCGGCTGGACGGCGCGTTAAACGGGGCCCCTTCCTCTACCGAATGCGTTAACAAGGGGCCCCTCCTTACACCTCAGCCACCGACGTGGATGCCCGGCCGCCGGGTGGGGTCGGGCTCCGACTTGCGGATGATCTCGCGGACCACCGGCGGGGTGTCGCCGCGCCCCAGGATCAGGTAGCGCAGCAGGTGAGCGATCGGATTGCCCTCCGACCACTCGAAGTGGCAGTGCGGCCGAACCCCGGTCGCGTCCCGCAACGCGAGCAGGATCGCGGCGATCGCGTTCGGCGCGGCCGGGCTGCGCGCCCGCAGGATCCGGTAGTCGCCCACCTCCACCCCGTGCACCCGCAACACGTCGCTGAACTGCGACGGGTCACTGATGTCGATCTCCAGGAAGATCACGTCGGCGGCGCCGGGCACCGGGTTCATCGACCGCTGGGCCCGCTCCTTGACCTTGTACTCCTTCACCGAGCCGCTCTGCCGCTTGTTGGCGATCAGGTGCAGCCGCCCGTCCCGGGCCACCGACTCGTCGACGAACCGGCGGGCCGGCCCGTCGAACTCGATCCGCTCGGCGCGCAGCTCGGTGGTCCGGGTGACCCGGGAGATCAGCGAGACCGCGACGATCCCGGCGATGAAGAACCCGGAGATGGTGATGCCGTCCGGCTTCTCCACCACGTTCTCCGCCAGCGCGTACAGCAGCACGGCGGTGAGCACCGCGAACCCGGCGGCGGCCGCGCGGTGGCGGGCGCGCAGCGCCGAGATGGTCACCGCGATCGCGCCGGAGACCATCATCGCCAGGATCCCGGTGGCGTACGCGCCGGCCTGGGCGTTGACGTCGGCGCGGAACGCGACCGTGATGGCGATGCTGATCGCCGTGTAGACCAGCACCACCGGCCGCACCGCCCGGCCCCACTCCGGCGCCATCCCGTACGACGGCAGGTAACGCGGCACGATGTTGATCAACCCGGCCATCGCGGAGGCGCCGGCGAACCAGAGGATGAGCACGCTGCTGATGTCGTACACGGTGCCGAAGGCCTCGCCGAGGCGTTCGTGCGCGAGGTACGCCAGCGCCCGGCCGTTGGCCGCCCCGCCGGGCGCGAACGCGGCGGGCGGGATCAGCACGGTGGTCACGAACGTGGTGGCGACCAGGTAGACCGACATGATCAGGGCGGCGGTGGTGAGCAGCCGCCGGGTGCTGCGGATCCGGGCGGCCAACCGCTGCTCCCGGTCCACGCCGTCGCCGCGGACCAGCGGCATCATGCTCACCCCGGTCTCGAAGCCGGACAGCCCCAGCACCAGCAGCGGGAAGGCGAGCACGCTGGTGGCCAGCACGTCGCCGGCGCCGCCGACCCGGGTGAGCCGGTCGGTCCAGTCGCCGAGCACGCCCGGGTCGGCGACGACGTCGGTCAGGCCGGCGACCACCACCACCGCGTTCAACGCCAGGAAGACCGCCACCAGCGGGATGGCGACCTGCACGGCCTCGCTGAAGCCGAGCAGGAACACGCCGCCGAGCACCAGCAGCAGCACCACGGTGACCGCCACCGCCGCGGTGGCGTCGTGCGGGAACGACGGGGGCAGGATCGGGTTCTCTAACAGGTGCACGCTGGCGTCGGCGGCGGAGAGCGTGATCGTGATGATCCACGAGGTGGCCACGAAGCCGAGCAGCACCAGCACGAACACCTTGCCCCGCCAGAACGGCAGCAGCCGTTCCAGCATCGCCACCGAGCCCTGCCCGTGCGGGCTCTCCCGGGCCACCCGCCGGTACATCGGCAGCATCCCGAGCAGGGTCAGCGCCACGATGAGCAGGGTGGCCAGCGGGCTGAGCGCGCCGGCCGCGACCGCGGCGATGCCCGGCAGGTAGGACAGCGTGGAGAAGTAGTCGACCCCAGTCAGGCACATCACCTGCCACCACGGGTGGGCCCGGGTCTGGTGCTCCCGGACCTCCGGGCCGACCGGCTCGACCCGGTGCTGGAACAGCCAGCGGTGCAGCCGGTCGGCGGGCGCGGGCGGGCGGGCCGGCGTCTCCACCCGCTCCGGCAGCGCGCCCGGGGCGCGCCCGGCCCGGTCGCCGGGCTCGGCGTGGCGACCGGCCCGGGCCGCGGCGGCGGCGTGCGCCTCGCGGCGCCGGTCCCGCGTACGCCGGGGCTGCTCCCCGTCCCGTGCCTGCGCCATGCCCCGACGGTAGGCGGTACCCGGGGCGTGACCCGGCGGAATGCCGATCGAACCAGCGACGCGGGGGACGGCGTCCCCGTGTCCCGCGCCCGGACGGCGGGACACGGGGACCCCCCGTCCCGGCTACTGCAGGAACGCCCCCAGGGGCGACAGCAGCAGCCGGCCGAGCAGCGCGGCGTTGTCGTCCAGCCGCGTCCGCTCACACTCGCGGGCGTGCGGGTCGTGGCGGCAGCGCCAGATCTTCTGCGCGTTGCGCCAGGCCACGTTGCGGGTGTATTCCACCAGCTCGCCCTGGTACCAGTCGTCGATGTCGCCGTTGACCATGTCGATCATGAGTTGCCAGTGGTCCAGGTAGCCGCGGCGCAGCTCCGGGATCCGCTCCGCGAAGATCTTGTTGATCTCCAGGTAGTCGCGGTGCTGGTCGCTGCCGTCGACCGGCTCGGACTCCAGGCTCTCCAGCGTGGTCACCAGCGCGAACGGCAGGTCGTAGTTGATGTGCGCGTTGACCCCGGCGGCGGCCGACGGCAGCGGCCGGGCGTCCGGGCCGCGCATCCGCTTGAACAGGCACGACCAGGCGCGCGGCGTGCTCGGGCTGGAGTCGGTCCAGTATCGCAGCGCCTCGAAGTAGCGGGCGGCGAAGTCCACGTCGAGCCGGGCCAGGAACGCCGGGTCGACGAACCGGTCCTCGTAGAGCCCGTCGAGCACGGTGCTGGTGATGACCAGGTAGAGCTTGTTGAAGTCGGCCAGCGGGCAGCTCGCCTCCAGCGGCGGGAGCCGCACCAGCAGGTCCTGCAGCTTCGTGAGATGGTCGACGACCGCCGGCACGTCGGCCGGGTGGTCGGCGAGCAACCCGACGATGTCCTGGTGCACGGGACCCCAGACCGGTTCGGTCATCTCTCCTCCACGATGGTCGGCGTCCCCCACGACGCCACCCGATTCCGCGGCACAGCCTGCCAGCCGCCGTGGGCGCGTCGGATCAGTAGAACGACGTATTACCGACGTACGTCTATTCCGGGCGGTTGCGCAGGAAGATCGCGCTGGCCTGCACCCGCGTGCGGACCTGGAGCTTGTCGAAGATGTGCGACACGTGCACGCCGATGGTCCGCTCGCTGATGAACAGCCGCTGGCCGATCTCCCTGTTCGTCAGCCCCTCGGCGACCGCGGCGAGCACCTCGCGCTCCCGGGCGGTCAGCACCGCCAGCTCGTCCACCGCCGGCGCCGCGGTCGCCGCCGCCCGCGGCCGGGGCACCGGCGCCGCCGACGGCGGGTCGTCCAGGGTGACCCGGGCCCGACCCGCGAGGGTGCGGATCTCCGCGCTGAGCGGCACCGCGCCGAGCGACTGCGCCATCGCGTGGGCCTGGCGCAGCAGCTTGCCGGCGGTCGCCACCCGACTGCGCCGGGCCAGCAGCGCCTCGGCCTGCCGCAACCGGGAGTACGCCGCCGGGTAGGGATGGTTGCGCCGGTCCCACTCGGTGGCCGAGCGCCCCCACAGCTCGGGGTCGCCCCGGCCGTCGTCGAGCCGGCTCAGCTCGGCGTCGCAGAGCGCCAGGAAACCGTCGGCCACGTAGCGCACCGGGGCGCCGGCCTGCCCGCTCTTGCGGGTCACCCGGTCGACCGCCTCCCGCAGCCGGCGTACCGCCGTCGGGTCCACCTCGACCGTGCGGCTGGCCGCCGCCTCGGCCTCGGCCCGCAGCCCGTGCCAGGCCAGCGTGGCCAGCACGATCACGTCGTCGGAGCGGCTCTCGGTCAGGCCCCGCTGCACGGCCTGCCGGGCCAGGTCGTGCCGGCCCTGCCACATGAACAGCCCGGCGCGCAGGATGAGCATCGGCAGTACGTGCCGGGCGCCGCCGCCGGCCAGCACCGTGGCGACCGCCTCCAGGTCCCGGTCGGAGGCCTCCACGTCGCCGTACCCGACGGAGAGCCGGCACCGGGCCAGCAGCAGCTCGACCGCGTCCGCGCCGGACGGCCGGTGCCGCAGCGCGGCGGCGACGACCTTCTCCGCCTCGGCCCACTGCCCCACCCGGAACAGCCCGTTCGTGGCGACCGCCAGCAGCCGGGTCTCCCAGGTGCGGCCGAGGCCCAGCTCGGCGACGCGCTCCGCGCCGCGACGGGCCACCACCACCCCCTCCTCGAGGATGTTCAGCGGCCCGGTGAGCAGCTCGGCGAGGTGCAGGTAGGCGCAGGCCACGTCCTCCGGCCGGCCGGAGCGCTCGGCGGTCCCCAGCGCCCGGCGCATCACCGCCAGCCCGGCCGTCGGGTCCTCCAGGAACGCCTCGCTGAAGCCCAGCGCGGCGCTGGCCAGCACCACCTCCGAGGTGGAGCCGGGCACCCCGGCGGCCAGGTCCAGGGCCTCCCGGGCCTGCTCGCCGGCCTCGGCGTAGCGGCCCAGGTGCAGCAGCAGCTCGGCCAGCCGGGCGGCGGCGGTGCACCGCTCGTGCGGCGTGCAGTCGGTCGAGGCGAGCACCCGCCGGTACTCCTCCTCGGCCGGCGCGGAACGGCCCGCGGCGGCCAGGTAGCGGGCGCGCCGGATGTGCAACGCGCAGGCCGGCGGGCCGGCCGGGTCGGCGGCCAGCTCCTCCAGCAGGGTCAGCGCGCGGGCGTGCTCTCCACTGTGGTGCGCGGCCTCGGCGGCGTTGCTGAGCAGCTCGGCGCGGTCCACCTCGATCGGCTCGGGCCGGCGGCCGTCCGGCGGCACCACGGTCGGGGTGGCCGCCAGGGTCAGCGCGGCGGACCAGTGGCGGTGCGCCTCGGCGTACCCGTGCAGCCGTTCCGCCTCGCGGGCGGCGGCCATCGTCGCGGGCAGCGCGCGGGCCGGCTCGCCGGCCTGCCGCCAGTGATGGGCCAGCCGGGCCTGGTGCAGCTCGGCCGGGACGGCGGTGAGCGCCTCGGCGTAGCGGCGGTGCAGCGCGGCCCGCTCGGCGGGCAGCAGCTCGTGGGCCAGGATCTCGGCGACCAACCGGTGCCGCAGCCGGTAGCCGTCGTCGGCGCCGACCAGCAGCCGGTGCGCCACCGCCTCGCGCACCGCCTCCAGCAGCTCGTCCTCCGGCAGCCGCACCACCTGGGCCAGCAGCCAGTGCTCGACCGGCTCGACGCCGGCGGCGACCGCCTGCACCACGGCATGCGCGGGCTGGGGCAGGGCGTCGACCCGGTCCAGGAAGACCTCGCGCAGCGTGTCGGAGAGGCCGTCGCGGCCGTCGCGCCGGTCGCGAGCCAACTCCTCCACCACGAACGGGTTGCCGCCGCTGCGCTGCCACATCTGCTCGGCGGCCTCCGGCGGCAGCGGCGCGCCGACGATCGCGGCGGCCAGCTCGTCGGTGCCGGCCCGGTCCAGCGGGAGCAGGTCGACCACCCGCACCGACCGCAGCCGGCGCAGCTCGGTGAGCACCCGGCGCAGCGGGTGCGCGCCGCGCAGCGACTCGGCCCGGATCGCGGCGAGCACGGAGAGCTGCAGGTCGCCGAGGCCGGCGAGCAGATAGAGCAGGAGCTGGCGGGTGCTCCGGTCGACCCACTGCAGGTCGTCGAGGACAAGCACCAGCGGTCGGCCGCCGGCGACCAGGTGCAGCCCCTGGGCGACCCGCTCCAGCAGCGCGCCGGCGCCGTCCGGGCCGGGGGTCTCCTCGTCGAAGACGTTCAGCAGGCCGCGGACCGCGGAGGTGGTGCGCGCCCCGGACTGGTCGGCGTCGAGCCGGCGCAGCGCCTGGCGCACCGGGTGCAGCGGCGAGGCGTCACCGATGTCGAGGCAGGCGCCGGTGAGGACCAGGGCGCCGGCCTGCCGCAGCCGCTCACCCGTCTCGCCGAGCAGCCGGGTCTTGCCCACCCCGCTCTCGCCGGTGAGGAACACCGCCGCAGTCTGCCCGGGGGCGACGTCGTCGAGCAGCGCCGACCGCAGCGTCGCCAGGGTCCCCGTGCGGCCGACGAGCGGTGGGGTGTCCGGGTCGCTGGCCATGGCACGCAGCCTAGTCACAGGTCCCCGCACCGTTCTACGGCCTCACGGCCCCACTCGTACTCCTCGCGTCGACAAACCGACTAACGGTTGCGCGTGCCCGACATACGTCGTCCTACCGATCCCCCGAGGACCCGGTGGTGAAAGTGTCCGGAGGTCGTCGGGCACCGGACCAGGGAAAGGGTGGGTGCGATGGTGATCACCACGCCCGTGGGGAGTCGGGAAGACGTCCGCGCGCCCCGCTGGCCGCTGCCGGAGGAACGCCGGACCGTCACCGTGCTCTTCGTCGACATCGTCGGCTCGACCGCCCTGGTGGAACGGCTCGACCCGGAGGACGTGCGGACCCTGCAACGGGTCTACTTCGGCACCGTCTCCGGCGTGCTGCGCCGCTGGCGGGGCGTGGTGGAGAAGTACGTCGGCGACGCCGTGATGGCGCTGTTCGGCGCGCCCGACTGCGACGGCTTCGACGCGTACCGGGCGGTGCGGGCCGGGCTGGAGATCCAGGCGGCGCTGGACCGGCGGTCCCCGGGCGACGCCCGGCTGCGGGTCCGGGTCGGGGTGGCGACCGGCGAGGTGCTGGTCGACCTGACCGGGGCCCGCGACGGCGGGCACGGCGCCGCCAGCGGCGCGGTGATCACCACCGCGGCGAGGCTGCAGGAGTACGCGCCACCCGGCGGGGTGGTGGTCTGCCCCACCACCCGGCGGGCGGTCACCGGGCTGGTGGAGGTCCGCCCCCTCGCCACCGTGACCCTGACCGGCAAGGCGTCCTCGCTGGACGTCTGGCGGGTCACCGGGGTGTCCCCGCACCGGCCGGCCCGGCACCGAGGCCCGCTGGTGGGCCGCCGGCGCGAACTGGCCGGCGCGGCCGACGCGGTGTCCCGGGCGCTGCGCGAGCGTCGTCCACGATGGATCTCGCTGACCGGGCCGCCCGGCAGCGGTCGCAGCCGGCTGCTGCACGAGCTGACCCGTGCCGTGGCGCGGGTGGACGGCACCACCGTGCGTTGGTGCGTGACGCACTGCCCACCGTACCCGGACGGGGACCTCGCGCCCCTGGCCGACCTGGTCCGCGCGCTGCTCACGCCGGACGTCGCCGGCGTCCGGCCGCGACCCGCGCGCGCCGTGTGGTCCGCGACCAGCCCCGCGCTGGCCGCGTTCCTCGCCGCGCCGCGCGACGCCGCGGCCGGCGCCCGGGCCGCGACCGCCTGCCGCGACCTCCTGCTCGACCGGGCCACCGGAAGCCCGGTGGTGGTGGCCGTGGACGACCTGGACCGCGCCGCGCCGGCGCTGCACCGCTTCCTGCGCCAGTTGCACGCCACCGCCGGCGACCGGGGGCTGGCGCTGGCGGTGGTCACCACGCACGGCGCCGGACGGGCCGACCCGTGGCCGGGGCCGGCCGGCCGGCGGCACCGGGTGTGGTTGCCGCCGCTGGGCGCCCGCGACACCGGCCGCCTGCTGCGCCACCTGCTCGACCGGGCCGACCGGCCGGCCGCCCTGGTCGCGCGCCTGCTACCCCTGGTCGGCGGCAACCCGGGCGTCGCCACCGCCTACGCCGCGGCCGACCCGGACGCCGAGCCGGCGGGGGTGCCCGCCGCGGTACGCCGCCTGGTGGACGCCCGGCTGGACACGCTGGACGGCACCCGCCGGGCGGTGCTGATGGCCGGCGCCGCGCTGGGCGGCCCGATCACCGCCGCCACCGTCGAGCGGATGCTCGGCTGGCCGGCGGGACAGGCCGGGCCGGCGCTGCACGCCCTGGCCGCGGCCGGGCTGCTGCGGCGTACCGGCACCGGCCGGGCGGACACGCCGGGCCCGACCGGGTCGGTCGTGCCGACCGCGATGGTCGTCCCAGCCGGCGCGGCCGTCACCGCGGGCACAGGCGTCCCGGCGGGTGCGGTCGTCCCGGCGGGTGCGGTCGCTCCGGCGGGTGCGGTCGCTCCGGCGGGTGCGGTCGCTCCGGCGGGTGCGGTCGATTCGCTTGGTGCGGTCGATTCGCTTGGTGCGGTCGGTTCAGTCGCCACGATCGGCTCGGACGGCGTGGTCGGTTCAGCCAGGTCGGGCGTAACGATGGGCGCTGCCGGTGCCGGCGGCTGGACGATCATCGAGCCGGTGGTGGCCCGGGTGGCCGCCCATCGGCTACCCCGCGCGGTGCGGGCGGACTTCGCCCGCCGGCTGGTCACCGGCGCGCCCGACGCGTCGACCGGTCCCGACCGGCCGGCACCGCGCGCCGCCGCCCGGCCCGCGCCCAACGCCGGACCGGGCGCGAACGGTCGCCCGAGGGCCGGAGTCCGGGCGGGCGCCAACGCCGGACCGGGCACCGGCGTCGGGCGGGTTGCCGCCGGCGGGCCGGGCACCGGCGTCGGGCGGGTTGCCGCCGGCGGGCCGGGCACCGGCGTCGGGCGGGTTGCCGCCGGCGGGCCGGGCACCGTGCCGGCCGGCGAGGCCGCACCCGGCACCGGCCTCGTGGGGGATGCCGGCGCCGCGACGGCCGCCCGGGTCACGCCGGGCGCCGGCACCGTGGGGGATGCCGGCGCCGCGACGGCCGCCCGGGTCACGCCGGGCGCCGGCACCGTGGGGATGCCAGCGCCGCAACGGCCGCCCGGGTCACGCCGGGCGCCGGCACCGTGGGGGGTGCCGGGGCCCGGCCGGGCGCCGGGGTCAAGGCGGTCGCCCGGGTGACCCGGGGCGCCGGCATCGAGGGGGATGCCGACGCCGTGCCGTCCGGCGCCGGCACGGTGGGGGGTGCCGGCGCCGGGCCGGGCGCGATCGCCGGTCGGCGGTCCGGCGAGGCCTCCGCCGCGCGCCACCCGGCCGCGGCGGAATCCGGGACCGGCGTCCCCGGGTGGGCCGCCGACGGGCGGGCCGGCTGCCCGCTCGGGGCGGGACGGCCGCGCCGGTCGGGTGGAGGGGCCCGACCGGCGCCCGTCCCGCCGTCCCGTCCGGCCGCGACGGTCGCGAGCCGGCCGGGGTACGCCGGCTCCGACGCGGGGCGGGCCGGTCCGCCGTCGCGTGCCGCCCCGGGCGGTACGCGAACGTCCGTTGCCGGACCGGACGCGGCGGGCGAGCCGGCGCACCCGTTCGAGCGGGCGGCGCGCCTGCCCGAGCCGGTGGGCCGGCGCGCCTCGACAGGTGTCGCACTGAGGCTGGCGGCCTGAGCCGCGGGGTCCGGGTCGGAGCGGGCACGGGGCCACTCCGACCCGGACGAGCCTGGTGTTAAGCGGGGCCCCCTGTTATGCGGAATGCGTTAAGAAGGGCCCCCGCCTTGCACGGTGCGGCTGCGCCCGCGGAACTCGGCCACCACCTCGTCGCCGCGCCGGACCGTCACGTCGTAGATGCCGCTGCGCCCCTGCCGCACCCGCTCGGTCGCGTACGCCTCCAGCACGTCGCCCGCGCGCACCGGGCGCAGGAAGCTGATCTCGCCACCGGCGGCCACGGTGGCCGGTCCGTGGCTGTTGCAGGCCAGCGCGAACGCGGTGTCGGCGAGCAGGAAGACGAAACCGCCGTGGCCGATCGCGTGCCCGTTGAGCATCGCCGGAGTGACCCGCATCCGGGCCACCGCCGCGCCGTCGCCGGCCGAGACCAGTTCGATGCCGAGCCCTTTCGAGGCCACGTCCGCGTCGAACATGGCGTGGGCCGCGGTACGACCCTCGTCCCCCGCCATCTCAGCGGTCCCGCCGCTGGTCGACGATGCGGCGCATCTTGCCCATCGAACGCTCCACCCCGTCCGGCTCGATCACCCGGACCGCCACCGAGACCCCGATGGTGTTCTTGACCTGCTCGACCAGGGCCGCCCCGGCCCGCTCGGCCTCGTCCACCGCGGCCCCGGCGCGCCGTTCCACGTGGACGGTCAGGGTGTCCAGCCGCCCCTGCCGGTCCAGCACGCACTGGAAGTGCGGCGACAGGGCGGGGGTACGCAGGATCAGCTCCTCGATCTGGGTCGGGAACACGTTCACCCCGCGCAGGATCATCATGTCGTCGGTGCGTCCGGTGATCTTCTCGATCCGCCGCATCGGGCGGGCGGTGCCGGGCAGCAGCCGGGTCAGGTCCCGGGTGCGGTAGCGGACCACCGGCATGGCCTCCTTGGTCAGCGAGGTCAGCACCAGCTCACCCCGCTCGCCGTCGGGCAGCACCGCGCCGGTGACCGGGTCGATGATCTCCGGGTAGAAGTGGTCCTCCCACAGGTGCAGGCCGTCCTTGGTCTCCACGCACTCGACGGCGACCCCGGGACCCATCACCTCGGAGAGTCCGTAGATGTCGAGCGCGTGCATGTCCAACCGCTGCTCCAACTCCCGGCGCATGTCCTCGGTCCACGGCTCGGCGCCGAAGACGCCGACGCGCAGCGAGGTGGCGCGCGGGTCGACGCCCTGGCGTTCCATCTCGTCCACGATGGCGAGCATGTAGCTGGGGGTGACCATGATGACCTCGGGTTCGAGGTCGCGGATCAGCATGACCTGGCGTTCGGTCATGCCGCCGGACACCGGGATCACCGTGCAGCCCAGTTCCTCGGCGCCGTAGTGCGCGCCCAGCCCGCCGGTGAACAGCCCGTAGCCGTACGCGACGTGCACCCGGTCGCCGCGCCGGCCACCGGCGGCCCGGATCGAGCGGGCCATGAGCTTCGCCCAGGTGTCCAGGTCGGCCCGGGTGTAGCCGACCACGGTGGGGCGTCCGGTGGTGCCGGAGGAGGCGTGCAGCCGGGCGACCTTCTCGCGGGGCACGGCGAACATGCCGAACGGGTAGTTCTCCCGCAGCTCGGCCTTGGCGGTGAACGGGAAGCGGGCCAGGTCGGCCAGGTCGCGTACGTCGTCGGGGTGCGCGCCGGCGTCGTCGAACGCGCGGCGGTAGTGCGGCACGTGGTCGTACGCGTGCCGCAGCGACCACCGCAGCCGGTCCAGTTGCCGTGCCCGCAGCTCGTCGACGCCGATCCGTTCGACGGGATCCAGCTCGTCCGGACGAGGGGTGCGGTCCTGCACAGTTGCCTCCTGCGCGACGGGCCCGACGCCGCCGCGCCGGGCGGGATGCCGATCACCGTACGCCCGTACGGCCGGTCCTGCCAGGTCAGCGACGTCGGCGGGCCCGGCGGTGGTCAGCGGGCGGCGGGCAGGCGGTGCAGCGCGCCGACCAGCGGGGCCAGCTCGGGGGTGCGCTCGGCCTCGGCCAGCGCGTCGGCGAGCACCCGGTCGTGGGTGGGCCGGGCGCGGGCCAGCAGTTCGGAACCGGCGGGGGTCAGCTCGGTGTAGATGCCCCGGCGGTCGTCGGCGCAGAGGATCCGGGTGAGCAGGCCGCGTTCCTCCAGCCGGGTCACCAGGCGGGTGGTGGCGCTGCCGGAGAGCGCGGCGGCGCGGGCCAACTGCCGCATCCGCATGTGCCAGCCGTCCTGCCGGGACAGCGCGTCGAGCACCGTGTACTCCACGACGGAGAGGTCGTGCTCGGCCTGCAGGGCGCGTTCCAGGGCGGTCTCGATCAGGCCGTGCAGCGCGGCGAGCGTGCGCCACCCCTGGGCGCGGATCTCGACCGCGTCGTCGCCGATGCCCATCGGCCCTCCTCGGGTGTGACGTGGACGTCGCCCCAGCCTAGCACGCTTGCGCCGATATAAAGCGCGTGCAACTATTTCGTTGCTAGCGCGGGTAGTTGCACGCGCACTCATTACTCCCACGCATGGAACGGATGTCATGTCCTCACGCACCTCCGCGCTCCCGGGCGGCCTGCTGGCACTGGCGATCGGGGCGTTCGGCATCGGCCTCACCGAGTTCGTGATCATGGGGCTGCTCCCCCAGGTCGCCGCCGACTTCGCGGTCAGCGAGTCGGTCGCCGGCTGGCTGATCTCCGGGTACGCGCTCAGCGTCGCCGTCGGCGGCGTGGCGCTCACCGCCGCGGTCACCCGGCTGCGCCGCAAGCCGGTGCTGCTCGCCCTGATGCTGCTCTTCATCGCCGGCAACCTGCTCTCCGCGCTGGCCGGCGACTACGCCACCATGCTCGCCGGCCGGATCGTCGCGGCGCTCTGCCACGGCGCGTTCTTCGGCATCGGCGCGGTGGTGGCCGCCGGACTCGTCGCGCCGGCCCGCCGGGCGGGCGCGATCGCGATGATGTTCGCCGGCCTGACCGTCGCGAACGTCCTCGGCGTCCCGTTCGGCACGTTCCTCGGCCAGCACCTCGGCTGGCGCTCCACGTTCTGGGCGATCACCGGCATCGGCGTGGTCGCGCTGGCCGGACTGGCGCTGCTGGTACCCGGCCGGGATCCGGCCACCGATGCCGGCGCCGGCGGTGGCCTGCGCCGCGAGCTGCGCGCTTTCACCCAGCCGCAGGTCTGGTTCTCGCTGGTGGTCACCGTGCTCGGCTTCGGCGGCATGTTCGGCGCGTTCACCTACATCGCGTACACGCTGACCGAGGTGAGCGGCTTCGCCACCACCACCGTCCCGTGGCTGCTGGTGCTCTTCGGCGTCGGACTGTTCGTCGGCAACCTGGCCGGCGGCCGGGCCGCCGACCGGTCGCTGCCGGTCACCCTGGTCACCGTGCTCGCGGTGCTCACCCTGGTGCTGGTCGGCTTCGCGCTGACCGCCGCCGACCCGGCGTCGACCGTGGTCGCGCTGGTCCTGATGGGCGCGTTCGGCTTCGCCACCGTGCCACCGCTGCAGATGCGGATCATGCGGTACGCCCACCAGGCGCCGACGCTCGCCTCCGGCGCCAACATCGCCGCGTTCAACCTCGGCAACGCGCTGGGCGCCTGGATCGGCGGCCTGACCATCGGCGCCGGCCTGGGCTTCACCGCCCCGATCTGGGCCGGTGCGGGCCTCACCCTGCTCGGCCTCGCGGTGCTCCTGATCGCCGAACGCGCCACCCACCGCACCCCGTCCACTCCGACCCCCACCCCACAAGCCCTGTCCCCCACCCCTTCCTGACCCACCCCACCCATCCCCCGCCCCCACCCCCACCCCCACCCCGCCCGCCCCACCCAGCCCCGCCCCCAGCCCAGCACCCGTCCCCGGCACCCGCACCCGCCCCCACCCCCGCCGATCTTGCAGTTTCGGCCCCGAGATGAGCCATTCGCGCCTTTTGCCAGGGCCAAAACTGCAAGATCGCGGGGCGAGGCGGGGCGAGCGGGCCGAGGCGAGCGGGGCGAGCGGGGCGGGGCGAGCGGGCAGGCGGGGTGGGCACGGGGCGACGGGCGGGCGGGAGGGCGGGGTTATGCTCGGGGCGAGCGGCGGTGGGGCCCGCCGTCCCGGCGCGACCGGGAGAACCGCGACATCGCCAACGGTCCCTGCCAGTGATGCCCGTCCTGGTGGGAGGCACCGTGACCGGACCGCCCGAGTCCCGCGTCGATCCCGACGTCGACCTCCGCGTACCCGCCGACCGGGCCGAGCTGGCCGCGCACCCGGCCGCGGTGCTGGGCGTGATCGCCGCCGGCGGCGCGCTCGGAGCGCTGGCCCGCGCCGGCGTGCAGGCCGCCCTGC
This sequence comes from Micromonospora ferruginea, assembly GCF_013694245.2. Lineage (NCBI taxonomy): Bacteria > Bacillati > Actinomycetota > Actinomycetes > Micromonosporales > Micromonosporaceae > Micromonospora > Micromonospora robiginosa. The sequence continues at coordinate 1,782,435 of NZ_CP059322.2, read as the reverse complement.
CGCACCCGCCCACCGGGTTCCCGTGGGCCACGTTCGGCGTCAACGTCACCGGCTGCCTGCTGATCGGCGCGTTGATGGCGGTGCTCACCGCCCGCCCGGCCGGCCCGCTGGTCCGGCCGTTCCTGGGCGTCGGGGTGCTCGGCGGGTTCACCACGTTCTCCGCGTACGCGGTCGACGCGCAGCGTCTGGTGACGGCCGGCGCGCCCGGCACCGCGCTGGTCTACCTGGCGGCCACCGTGCTCGCCGCGCTGCTGGCGGTCGCCGCCGGGGACGCGGTGACCGGCCGGCTGCTCGCCGCCGGGCACGGGGTGGCCCGGTGACCGTCCTGCTGATCGTGCTCGGCGCGGCGCTCGGCGCCCCACTGCGTTACCTGACCGACCGGGCCGTGCAGGCCCGGCACGACTCGGTGTTCCCGTGGGGCACGCTGACCGTCAACGTGGCCGGCTCGCTGCTGCTCGGCGGGGTCCTCGCGGTGCCCGCCGACCCGGCGGTGACCGCGCTGGTCGGCACCGGTTTCTGCGGCGCGCTGACCACCTGGTCCACGCTCGGCTACGAGACGCTGCGGCTGGCCCGCACCGGAGCGCGCCGGCACGCCACCGCGAACGTGCTGCTCAGCGTGGTCGCGGGGCTCGGCGCGGCGTTCCTCGGGTACGCCGTGGTGTCCGCGTTCGCCGGTTGACGGGGCAGCCGGTGAGGGCGGGACGGCGGTAGCATCCGGCCGAACTGCGAGAGGATGCCGCCATGGAGCCACGCCACCTCGCCGACCGGGTCTGGCTGTTCCCGGGCGACCCCGACCCGGGCGCGATCCGGCCCACCGTGGCGGTGGTCGCCGACGATCGGGGCAGCGTGCTCGTCGACGCCGGGAACAGTCCGGCGCACGCCCGGGAGATCCGCGCCGGGCTCGCCGCCGCCCGGCTGCCGGAGCCGCGCTGGCTGGTCTACACCCACCACCACTGGGACCACGTCTGGGGCGCCTGCGCCTGGCCGGACGTGGAGATCGTCGGGCACGAGGCCGGCGTCGCCCCGCTGCGCGCCGAGGCAACCCGCCCGTGGAGCCACCGGCACCTGCGTGAAGCAGTGAGCGCCGAGCCCCGGCTCGGGCCCAGCTACCGGGCCCGGGCGCTCGCGGTGGACGACTGGGACGGCTTCGCGGTGCTGCCGCCGACCCGCACGTTCACCGACGAGCTGATGCTGCCCACCGGTGTCGTGCTGCGGTACGTCGGCGGCGGGCACGCGAGCGACTCGACGGTGGTGCTGGTGCCGGACTCGCGGGTGCTGCTGCTCGGCGACTGCTGGTATCCGCCCCCGCTGCACGAGCGCACCGCGACCGACGGGCCGGATCTGGGGCTGGCCCGCAGCCTGCTCTCCGAGCACGTCGAGTGGTACGTCTCGGCGCACGACGAGCCGCTGCGCCGGGACCAGGCCCGCGCCGCGCTCGGCGACTGAGCGCGGCGCTCAGCGCTTGCGGCGTTCCGGGTGCGCCCGGTTCCAGGCCCGCATCCGCTCCGGGTAGCCGGTGCGGGCCGCCTCGTAGAGCGGCACCGCGTGCCGGCGGGCGATCGTGCCGGCGACCCGGGGCGAGCCGGTACGGCGACGGATCCACTCGCCGTCGTGGGCGATGGCGACCACCGTGGTGTCGGTGGCGGTGGTCTCCGGTTCGAGATAGAACTCGACCCCGCGCCGGCTGGTCACGAACGCCTCGAGCTGCGCCAGGTCCTCCCGGGTCGCCTCCCGGTCGAGCTTCGTCGGGGTCGTCGGGTCGGCGGCCCGTCGGCTGAACCAGCCCATGCCCGCCTCCTCTCCTCGGCGTCGTGCTCTAGTGCAGCACGCGCGCCTGGCAGGCGCCTGGGAGCGCCGTGGGAGTCGGCTGGGCAGCGCGCTCAGCGGGCCGTGGTCGCGGCGGTGGCCGGCGGGCGCAGCACCGGCACCAGCGCCAGCGTGGGCAGCAGGAGCAGCGGCACGACGCCGAGCGCGTTCAGCACGCCGAAGTGGTCGCCGAGGAAGCCGAGCAGCGGCGGCCCGGCGAGGAACGCGGTGTAGCCGATCACCGCGACCACGCTGACCCGGGCCGGCGCCCGGTCCTCGTCGTCGGCGGCGGCGCTCATCCCGACCGGGAACCCGAGCGACGCGCCGATCCCCCACATCGCCACGCCGACCACGGCCAGCGGGCCGGAGCCGGCCAGCACGGCCAGGGCCGCGCCGGCCGAGGCCAGCGCGATGGTGCCGTACAGCACCGGCACCCGGCCCCAGCGGTCGATGGCGACCGTGCCGGCGGTGCGGCCCAGCGTCATGCCGATCACGAACACGCCGAACACGGCGGCGCCGACCGCCTCGTCCACGCCGTACCCGTCGACGAACGCCACCGCCAGCCAGTCGTTGGCGCTGCCCTCGGTGAACGCCATCACCAGGACCAGCAGGCCCACCAGCAGGGTGCGCGGCTCCCGCCAGGCGGCCAGCAGCGCGCGTCGCCGGGCCGCCGGCGCGCCCGCGTCGGTCGACTCGGCCGGCGCGGACAGGAAGGCCCGGGCGCCGAGCAGCGTGCCGGTGAGGATCACCACCGCCAGCACCGGCAGGTGCACCTCGATCGGTACGCCGAGCCGCGCGGCGCCCGCGCCCAGGCCGGCGCCGGCCACCGAGCCGAGACTCCAGGCGGCGTGGAACCGGGGCATGATCGTGCGGCCGAGTCGTTTCTCCACGGCCGCGCCCTCGACGTTCATCGCCACGTCGCACAGGCCGGAGCCGAAGCCGAACGCGGCGAGGCCGAGCCCGACGCCGACCGCCCAGCCGGCCAGGCCGGTGGCGAGGCCGGCCACGGTCATGCCGAGCGCGACGAGCACGGTCGCCACGACCACCGTGCGGGCCGGGCCGAGCCGCTGGGTGACCAGGCCGGCGGCGGGCATGGCGAGCAGCGCGCCGACCGACATGCAGAGCAGCAGCAGGCCGAGCCGGCCGGGGCTGAGGCCGAGCGCCTCGCGGGCCGCCGGGACCCGGGAGAACCAGCTCGCCACCGCGAGCCCGTTGAGGGCGAAGACGACGGCGACGCCGGTGCGGGCGGCCAGCACCGGCCGGGGCACCGGTGGCCGTCGCGCGGCCGGTGCGTCGAGGGTCTTGCTCACGGTGCGGTCGTCCCTTCCCCGAATGGTTCCCGTCGACGATCGCACACCTGAGAGCGCTACCACCACAAGCCCGCCCGCCCCTTACCCGCCGCGGCCCGGACCGGGCATGATGCGATCCATGGGTACGCCTGCCGCACGACCGCCCACGCTCGACGACGTGGCCCGGGCCGCCGGGGTGTCCCGGGCGACCGCCTCGCGGGTGCTCGGCGGCTACGGCTTCGCCTCGGCGCGCGCCCGGACGCGGGTGGGCGCCGCCGCCGAGCACCTCGGCTACGTGCCGGACCGGACCGCGCGGGCGCTGGTGCGCGGCGCGGGCGTACGGCTGGTGGTGGCCGTGGTGGGCCGCGACGACCGGGTCCTCGACGACCCGTACGTGCACCGGGTGGTCAGCGCCGCGTCGCGGGTGTGCGCGCCGCACGGGATCGGGGTGGCGCTGGAGTGGCTGCCGCTGGCCGATCCGTCCGGGCTGACCCGGCTCGGCGCCGACCGGGGGGTGTGCGGCGTGATCCTGGTCAACACCACGCAGGCGGCGCTGGACGCGGTGCCGACCCGGCTGCGGGGGCGGGTGGTCTCCATCGGCCGGGGCTCGGCGACCGTGCCGTCGTTCGACGTGGACAACGCCGCCGGCGCCGACGCGGTGCTCCGCCACCTGCACGCCTCCGGCCGCCGCCGGATCGTGATGGTCACCGGGCCGCGCTGGCTGACCTGTGCGGAACGGTCGGTGACCGCCTACCGGGAGCTGATGCGCGCCTCGGGTGCGCCGGCCCGGCTGGTGACCGGCGACTTCACCGCGGTCCGGGGCGGGTCGGCGGCGCTGGCGGCGCTGCGCCGCTGGCCGGACGTGGACGCGATCTACGCGGCCAGCGACGCGACCGCGTTCGGCGTGATCGCCGCGTTGCGCGGGCGGGGCGTGGGGGTGCCGCACGACGTGGCGGTGGCCGGTTTCGACGACCTGCCGTACGCGGCGATGAGCAGCCCGGCGTTGACCACCGCGACCCACCCGGTCGACCGGATCGCCGCCGCCGCGGCCACCGCCGTGCTGACCGAGGCGCCGGCGCCGCCGAGCACCGCGTTCGCGTCGACGCTGGTGACCCGGGAGAGCGCCTGAGGTGACGCCGGTCAGCGCTCCGGGCCGGTGACCGCCGCGTCGACCCGGCTGAGCACCGTCGCGTCGTCGTCCACGCCCACCCCGCGCAGCAGGTCGATGGCGGTGGCCCGGACCTGGCCGATGATGATCGCGAGCGGCAGGGTCGAGCCGGCGGTGAAGAGGCGTCCGGCCGCGCGTACCGCCTCCAGCGCCGCCGCGTCGGCGCGGGTGGCGTGCGCGTCGGCGACCTGGTCCTGGCCGCCGAGGTCGGCGGCGAGCGCGTCGCCGGCGGCGCGTACCGCCTCGGCCAGCGTGCGGACCGTGCCGCCGAGGTCGGCCGGGACCGGCGCGGCGCCGCGGGTGAACGTGACCGCGGCGCGGGCCAGCACGCGCACGTTGCGCACGGCGTAGTCGATCTGCCGGATCGACCCCTCGACGGAGCGCAGGCGGCCGAGGTGGCGGCGCCGGCGGACGTTGAGCCGCAGCGCCTCGCCGGCGGCCTGGACCGCCCCGCGCAGCCGCTCCACCCCGGCGTCGGCGTGCCGGGCCCGTTCCAGCGCGGCCAGCGCGGCCCGGTCGTCGGCGCCGTCGAGCGCGGTCGCGATGTCGTCGAGCACGTCGGCCAGCTCGGTGAACGTGTGCCGGAACTCGGCGACCAGCGGGGCGAGCGGCCGGCGGGCGTCGACGAGCTGGCTGGCGACCACCGCCACCGCGCCGCCGATCAGCGCGTCGACGAACCGGAACGGGATCAGCGACTCGGTGGGCGGGGACACCACGACCAGGTAGAGCGCGGAGACCGCGGCCTGCACCACGGTGACCGAGCTGGCGCCGACCGCCACCGCCAGCGCGACGGTGAGCAGGATGACGGTGAACACGGTCCAGGTGGTGCGCGGGCCGAGCGCCTGCACGACCAGGTCGGCGACGAGCACGCCGGCGGCCACGCCGAGCACCACCTCCACCGCGCGGCGGATCCGCTGGCCGCGTGCCTGGCCGAGCACGATCAGCGCGGCGGCGGGGGCGAAGAACGGCTGGGGGTGCCCGACGATCCGGGTGGCGAGGATCCAGGCGACGGTGGCGGCGAGTGTCGCCTCGACCACCGGCAGCCAGCCCCGGCGCAGCCGTCCGGCCGCCTCGCGTACGGCCGGGCCGATCCGCTCCCTGGTCACCGTCGCCATCGCCCGCCCTCCTGTCGCGCCCACCTCATCCTGCAACCTCGCGGCGCGGGCGGCAGTGATCGGCGGCACCCGATCGGTCGATCAGGCGCCGGTGAAGGCGCGCAGCAGGGTGCGGACGCCGGCTCGCAGGTCGTCCCGGCTGGCGCGGGTGCCGGGCGGCGGCGCGTCGAGCGCCCCGGCGCCGGCCAGGCGGTCGAAGAGCAACCCGTCGACGAACGCCACGAACTGGTCGCCCTGCCGGGCCGGGTCCGTGGCGCCGGCGCGGGCCAGCAGTTCCCGGGCCTGCACCCGCAGGATGCTGCCGTGGTGCAGGATCCGGCGCAGCTCGGGTCGGTGGGTCGCCTCCAGCAGGCAGGCGTAGCGGGCCAGGGAGCGGCTGCGCCCGACGGTCAGCCAGCGGTCCAGCACCTCGGCCACCCCGGCGGCGAGTTGGTCGAGCCCGTCCGGCCCGAGTGCCGGGGCGGGTCCGGTCGGCGCCGTGGGCAGGTCGTGCGCGGCCAGGTCCACCCGGTCGAGGTCGGCCAGGCGTTGCACCACCGCCTCGATCAGGGCCTGCCGGGTACGCAGGTAGGCCGAGGTGGTGCCGGGTGGCACGCCGGCCCGGGCGTCGACCGCGCGGTGGGTGAGCGCGCGCATGCCACCGGTGGCGAGCAGGTCCACCGCCGCGTCGGCCAGCACCGCCACCCGGGCCGCTCGTGCGCTCACGTCCGCCCCCCTCGATCCGCTCCGTCGGGCGTAGTATCTCCTTCTACATCTGTAGAAGGAGGTGGCGGGGTGGACGACACGCACGCGGTGGTGGTCGGTGCGGGGATCGGCGGCCTGGCGGCGGCGCTGGCGCTGCACCGGCGCGGGTGGCGGGTCACCGTGCTGGAGCGCGCCGACCACCCCCGCGAACTCGGCACCGGCCTGACGCTGATGACGAACGCGCTGCGCGGGCTCGACGCGCTGGGCCTGGGCGACGCGGTCCGGCGGGACGGCATCCCCGACACCCCGGGCGGGCTGCGCGCCAGCTCCGGCCGGTGGCTGTCCCGGGTCGACGGCGCCGACCTGGAACGCACGCTGGGCACCGCGGCGCTCGGCATCCACCGGACCGCCCTGCACCGCCTGCTCCGGCATGCGCTGCCCACCGGTGCGCTCCGCACCGGCGCCGAGGTCGTGGACGTCGACGCGGGCGCGCCGTCGGTGACCTACCGCGCGGGCGACGCGGTGCACGTCCTCGCGGCGGACCTGGTGGTCGGCGCGGACGGGCTGCACAGCCTGCTGCGCCGGCGGTTGTGGCCGACGCTGCCTCCGCCGGCCTACTCCGGCTCCACGGCCTGGCGCGCGGTCGTCCCCTGGTCCGCGCCGGTGGCGACCGCCGTCACCTGGGGCGCCGGGCGCGAGTTCGGCACCGTCCCGCTCGGCGACGGCCGGCTCTACTGGTACGCCGCGGACGTCGCGCCGGCCGGCGGCCGGGAGCCGGACGAGCTGGCCGCGGTGCGGGAGCGGTTCGGCGACTGGCACGACCCGATCCCGGCGCTGCTGGCCGCCACCCCGCCGGAGGTGGTGCTCCGCACCGATCTGCTGCACCTGGCCACCCCGCTGCCGACGTACGTGCACGGGCGGGTGGCGCTGCTCGGCGACGCCGCGCACGCGATGACGCCGCACCTGGGCCAGGGCGCGTGCCAGGCGATCGAGGACGCTGTGGTGCTCGGCGCCGCCTGCGCGCACGGCTCGGCGGACCTGGCCGGCGCGCTGGCCGCGTACGACCGGCAACGGCGGCCCCGCAGCCAGGCCGTGGCGCGGGCGGCCCTGCGCACCGCGCGGTACGGCCAGCAGCTCCGCCATCCGGTGGCGCGCGCCCTGCGCGACACCGTGCTCCGGCTCACCCCGTCCCGGGCGGCGCTGCGCGGCATGGCCCGGTACGCCGACTGGCAGCCACCGGGCTGAGCGTCGGCGTACCGGGCCGGTCGGTCAGCGGGCGACAAGCAGCAGCAGGCCCCGGCCGCGCAGCAGATAGCCGGTGCCCTGGCCGCCCAGCGCCGCCTCGGCGCCCGGCCGGGCCACCTGCTCCGGGCCCTCCGCCCAGGTGGAGGTGTCGGTGACCCGGTACCACTGCTTGCCGGCCCCGGGCGAGGGCAGCGTGAAGCCGACGTCGCCGGACCAGCCGTTGTAGCCGACGTAGATCGCCGACGCCGGGTCGCCGAACTCGGTGCCGTCGATCCGCCAACCGAGCGCGTGGTTGTTCGGGTCGTTCCAGTACCCGGCGTCCGGGGCGGCCCCGGCCGGGGTGAACCAGGTGAGCTGGCCCAGCCCGTTGCCGTTGCCGTCGGCGGACGAGTAGAACGTCGCCGGCCGCAGCGCCGGATGCGCGGCGCGGAACGCGGCCAGGCGGGAGGTGAACGCGCGGAACGCGCTCTGGTTCGCGTCCGGGTTCCAGGTCAGCCAGTTGGCCGACGAGTCGAGGTTGTACGGGTTGTTGTTGCACCGCACGCCGCGCAGCACCTCGTCACCGCCGGTCATCATCGGGGTGCCGGCGGAGAGCAGCAGCAGCGCCTGGCCGGTGCGGGCGGCCCGGCGCTGGTCGGCCGCGACGCCGCCCTGGTCCCAGGAGCGGTTGTCGTCGCTGCCGCCGTCGGACGGGCCGTACGGCCAGGGCTGGTTGTTGTTCTTCGCGTTGCAGGCGTAGAGGTCGCGCAGGGTGAACCCGTCGTGGGCGACGAGGAAGTTCACCGAGTTCCCCGGCCGGCGGCCGTCGTCGCCGTACAGGTCCGCGGAGCCGGCGAGCCGGGTGGCGAGCTGGCCCGGGGTGATCGGGTCGTAGCCCATCCGGTTCTGGTCGCTGCGCACCGCGTCCCGGTACTGGCCGTTCCACTCCGACCAGCCGGCCGGCAGGTTGCCCACCTGGTAGGTGCCGGCGCCGATCGCCCACGGCTCGCCGATCCAGTCCACGCCCGCGCCACCGCCGGCCGGGCGGGCCGGCATCTCCCGGACGATCCGGTTGAGCGCGGTGCCCGGGTCGGTGCGGCTGTAGCGGTAGCAGCCGTGCTGGCAGGTGTTGCCGAGCACGGTGGCCAGGTCGTGCCGGAACCCGTCGACGCCGAGCGTGTCCTTCCAGTACGCCAGCGAGTCGACGACCAGGTCCTGGGCGACCGGGTGGTAGGTGTTGTAGTTGCCGCCCACCCCGGTGTTGTCGTAGGACGCCTGCCGGTCGGCGGTCAACGAGTAGTAGGTGGGGTTGTCCAGCCCGCGCCAGGACCACAGGTCGTAGGCCGGGGCGCCGCCGATCGTGCGCGCCCCGCCCTCGCCGGTGTGGTTGTAGACCACGTCGAGCAGCACCTTGATCCCGGCGTCGTGGAACGCCTTGACCATGGCCTGGAACTCGCGGGTCGGGCCGCCCGGGGAGCGGTCGGCGGCGTACCGCCGGTCGGGGGCGAACCAGTTGAGCGTCATGTAGCCCCAGTAGTTGTCCCCGGCGGTGCCGGTCGGGTCGACGTCGTTGGTGTCGTTCTGCGTCTCCTGCACCGGCAGGAACTCCACCGCGGTCACGCCGAGCGAGGCGAGGTAGCCGGCCTTGGTCGCGGCCCCCCGGTAGGTGCCCCGCCAGGCCTCCGGCACGCTCGGGTCGTCGCGGGTGAGGCCGCGTACGTGCACCTCGTAGAGCACGTCGTCCTTGAACGCCCGGGTGGGCTTGACGCCGGTGGCGCCGGTCGCGACGGCGAGCACCGCGCCCTTCGGGGCGTACGGGCCGCTGTCCACGGTGCGGTGGGCCGGCCCGGAGGCGTAGACGGTGTCGTCGGTCGCGCCGGGGCGCAGCGGGTCGTGGCTGAGTTCCCGGGCGTACGGGTCGACGAGCAGCTTGTTGGGGTTGAACCGGTTGCCGGCGGCGTCCACGTCGGCCACGAAGCCGGCGGACGAACCCTTGGTCCAGGTGCTGGTCCACGGCCAGTTCGGCCCCCAGGCCCGGTAGCCGTACCAGATCGTGCCGGTGAGGCCGTGGGTGTCGCGCAGGATAGCGACGTCTACGGTGACGCCGAAGACCGCCGACGCGTCGCGGGTGAGCACGTAGCTGACCTTCTCGGCGGCGCCGGTGGGCGCGGCGTACAGGTAGACGGCGATCCGGGTCGCGGCGGCGGAGTGGACCCGGAACGTGATGGTCGAGCCGGTGGCGTCGTAGCGGGCGCCGAGCGCGCGGGCGTCGACGGCGGCGCCGGCGGGTGGCGCGGCGGCGGTGAGGCCGACGGCGGACAGCACCGCGGCGAGGAGCAGGGCGAGGACCGGACGGGGTCTGGGCATGGCGGTCTCCGACGGGGACGCGGGTGGACGGTGCGTGCGGACGTCGGCCGACTTCCGGCTGTTGCAAAAACTTGCAAGTTTTGCCGGAAAGATAACAGTCGATTTCAATCAGGTAAAGAGGTCCGGGTCGATCGACCCTGGTCGCCGCCGCCCGCCGTGGTCCCCAATTGAGGGGAGGAGAGGGGGTCCGGATGAGCACCGGATCGTGGCGCCGGCAGCTGAGGTGGATGTATCGGGGTGGCCGGCCGAACCGGCTCGCCCGGGTGCTGAACGGGCTCGCCGCGCGGCAGCACTCCGCCGGGCTCGGCCCCCGGCACTGGGTGACGCTGGAGGTGCGGGGCCGGCGCAGCGGCCGGACGGTCGCCCTGCCGCTGGTGGTCGCCGACCACGAGGGCGAGCGCTACCTGGTGTCGATGCTCGGCGACCGGGTCAACTGGGTGGCCAACGTCCGGGCCGCCGACGGGCGGGCGGTGCTGCGCCACCGTGGCCGGGAGGCGGTCCGACTGGTCGAGGTCGACGTCGCCGACCGGCCGCCGATCCTGCGTCGCCACCTCGCGCTCGCCCCCGGCGCGCGCCCGCACGTGCCTGTCGACAGGCACGCCCCGCTCACCGAGTTCGCGCGCGTCGCCCCGACCATCCCGGTCTTCCGGATCGTGGCGGACCGACCGGCGCCGGAAACAGCGGAATGACAACCTTTCAGGATATCGATCGCGCGCGTTTCCGGGGTCGTCCGAATGGGAGAGGCGGCCGGTAAGATCGGCGACAAAGCAGCGGCTGATCGCTGACTGCCGCGCCCGCCCCGACCACCCACACTGAGCGCATGAATACGAGACTCCGCCGCAGCCGGGCATTCCGCGTCGCGGTGTGTCTCGCCCTCGTGGCGACCCTGAGCGGCTGCATGCAACTCAACCTCGGGCTGACCGTGAACCCCGACGACACGATCTCCGGCCAGCTCCTGCTGACCGCGCAGAAGTCCGTGCTCAAACAGCGCAACCCGGACGTCGCGGTGGCCTTCGCCGAACTGCGGCAGAACATTCCCACGCTTCCCGCCGGCACCGAGACCCGCTACGAGGATCCCAACTTCTACGGCATTCAGATCACCTACCGGAAAACGCCGCTGGCGCAATTCACGAGTGAGAGCGTGAATCTTGTTCGGGATGGCGATCTCTATCGCTTCTCGCTGCCGCTGGATCCGAAGAAATACGGCGGAAAGGTGGCCGAACAGGATCCCCGCAACCAGCAGGCGTTCATGACGTTGATGTCGTTCGAGATCTCGGTGACGTTCCCCGGCCGGGTCCTCGACACCAACGGCACCACCACCGGCCGCTCGGTGAGCTGGAAGGTCGTCGCCAACCAGCCCAAGCCGGCGGAGCTGCGGGCCGTGGCCGAGGCGCCGGCGGCGCCCGCCACCAGCGCGGCCGCGGCCGTGGTCGGCGGCGGATCCTTCCCCTGGCTGCTGGTCGTCGGCGCGGTGGTCGTGCTGCTGCTGGTCGTCGCCGTGGTGGTCGTGCTGCTGCTGCGCCGCCGCCGGGGCGGGAGCCCGGCCGCCACGTCGACCGCCCCCACCACCGGACCGGCCACGCCGGGCGCACCGGCCGCGCCGGCGCCACCCGCCGGCCCGCCGGTCTGAGCCCCGCCGGCCCGGCCCCCGACCCGCGTCACCGGCGCCGGACCGACCCCGATCACCGGCGGCAGACCGCCGGCCCCACCGCCGACCGGGCGGACCCCGCAGCCATCGCCGCGGGCCGCCGCACCATCCCACCCGAGCCCGCACCACCGCACCGTCTGAAAAGGGGGATCGCCGTGAACGATCTCTTCACCTGGGCCGCGCTGGGCAGTCTGACCGGCGCCAGCGCCGCCACCCTGCTCGCCACGAACGTCATCGGCGGCCTGATCGGGCCGAGCGGCGACAAGGCCCGCAAGTGGATCGCGCTGGGCTTCGCGCTCCTGCTCTCCTACCTGACCGCCGCGTTCGCCGACGCCGGCCCCGAGAAGTGGATCATCGCGTTCTTCAACGGGCTGGTCATCTTCTCCGCCGCGCTCGGCATCAACCAACTGCCCCCGGGCAACCGGCAGGCGACACAGGCGTCGCCGACCCAGCTCGCCCAGGGCAACGAGCCCCGCTTCGTCCGCTCCTGGGTCTGAGAGAGGTGACCGTCATGGTCTTCGGCATCCTCAGCGCCGCCGTCCAGATCGCCTTCGGCGCCGTGCTCGGGCAGGCCGCCGCCGGCACCGTCGGCCTGCTGGTCGGCGCGGTCGTCGGCCTGCTCGTCGGCGCGCCCTTCGGCTGGGCGACCGCCTCCGCCGGCACGTACGGCGCCGACGCGAAGGGGGTCTTCCTCTTCGTGGTCGACCACACGTGGAGCCTGCTCAACACGTTCGCCGGGGCGCTCTACCTGGCCCTGCACCTGGTCTTCGGCCACCAGCTCGACCGGGTCGTCTCGGCCGGCAGCGGCCGGGTCAACGTGGTCGAGGGCGTCTCCCCCCGCTACGCCACCACCATCGGCACGGTCTGCGCCGGGTCCAGCCCGGGCATCCAACGGCACGAGGACGTGCACGTGTTCCAGGCCCGGCTGCTCGGCCCGCTCTACCTGCCGCTGGTGGCGCTCAACTACGCGCTGTTCACCATCGCCCCGGTGTGGCTGCTCTGGCACGACCACACCAACGCGCCGATCAACCGGTTCACCCGCTACTTCGAGATCGGCGTCTACCCGCACGTCTGGAACGAGGCCATCGCGTACCGGATCCAGGGGACGCCGCCGCGATGACCGGTGCGATCGAGGCGGCCGTCGCGGACGTCACGGCCTGGCTGACCGGGGCGGCGGGTGAGCCCGTCCCGGTCGGCCCGCCCCGCGACGACCCGGACGGCGGCCTCACGGTCTGGCCGCTGGAGTTGCGGCCGGCCCGGCAGACCGCGACCGGCGGCGCGGCGCGCGAGCCGTACCGGTTCGTGGTCCGCCTGCTGGTCAGCGGCGGCGGGCCGGCGGCGCTGCCGGCGCTGGACCGGGTGCTCGCCGCGGCCACCACCGGGACCGGCCGGCCCGAGCCGGTGCTGGACGCCGGCGACCCGGCGCTGTGGCGGGCGCTCGGCGTGGCGCCCCGGCCGGCGTTGCTGCTCGACGTGCCGGCCCGGATCGACCGGCCGGCGCCGACCGCTCCGCCGGTGCGGCAGCCGCTGCGGCTGCGGCAGCTCGACATGCGCACGCTCGACGGCCGGGTGGTCGGGCCGCAGGACCAGCCGCTGGCCGCGATGCGGGTGGAACTGGTCGGCACCGCCCAGGCCACCGAGACCGACGCCGCCGGCCGCTTCCGGCTGGTCGGCGTGCCGCACGACCCCGACGCGCCGGACCGTCCGGTGCGGATCCGGCTGGTCGGCCGGGGGCGCGTGCACACCGCCGAGCTGGACCCGGCCGGCGACGACCTGGTCGTCGTCCCCGCCCCCGACTGACTCCCCAGGAGGACCGATGCCCACCTACTTCTCCCCCGGCATCTACGTCGAGGAGGTGCCCTCCGGGGCCCGCCCGATCGGGCCGGTCGGCACGAGCACCGCCGCCTTCGTCGGGGTCGCGCCGAACCGCACCGCGTACGTCGACCGGCCGATGGCGGTCAACAGCTGGACCGAGTTCCTGCGCCTCTACGCCGACGGCGAGCACCCGGAGAGCACGCCGCTGGCCCGGGCCGTGTTCGGCTTCCTGGACAACGGCGGCACCCGCTGCTGGGTGGTCAACGTCGGCGAGGGCGGCCAGCTCACCGGCACCGGCGGGCGGCGCGGCGGCCTGCAGGTGCTGGAGGCGATCGACGAGATCTCCATCCTGGCCGCGCCCGGCCACCACGACCCGGTCTCGCACGAGGCCCTGATCAGCATGGCCGAGCGGCTGCGCACCATGGTGGCGATCTGCGACCCGCCGCCCGAGGTGGCCGACGTCTCCCGGCTCACCCGGGTCGCCACGCCCGCCAAACCCGCGTCCGGGCCGTCGGCCGGCAAGCCCGCCTCGTCCGACAAACCCGCCGACGGTACGCCGAAGGACGGCGACGACGACGCGCCCGGCACCGGCGGCGACCGGCCCCGACAGTCCGACTTCGCCACCTACTACTTCCCCTGGATCCGGGTGCGTGACCCGCTCAGCGGCGACCTCGTGTTCACCCCGCCGAGCGGGCACGTGGCAGGCATCTGGGCCCGCACCGACGCGTTGCGCGGCGTGCACAAGGCGCCGGCCAACGAGCCGGTACGCGGCGCCGTCGACCTGGCCTACCGGGTGACCCGGCCGGAGCACGACGTGCTCAACCCCAAGGGCGTCAACGTGATCCGGTTCTTCGCCGGCGAGGGCATCCGCCTCTGGGGCGCCCGTACGCTCGCCGCCGAGGCCAGCGAGTGGCGCTACCTGAACGTGCGCCGGCTGTCCATCTCCATCGAGCAGGCCATCGCCAACGGCACCCGCTGGATGGTGTTCGAGCCGAACGACTTCACGCTGTGGCGCTCGATCCGGCGCGACATCGGCGCGTTCCTGACCCGGGTGTGGCGCGACGGCGCGCTGCTCGGCCGCACGCCGGAGGAGGCGTTCTTCGTCAAGTGCGACGAGGAGACCAACCCGGCCGACGTCCGCGACGCCGGGATGGTGGTCGCGCACATCGGCATCGCGGTGGTCAAGCCCGCGGAGTTCGTGGTGTTCAAGCTGAGCCAGTGGGCCGGCGGCACCGAGACCGAGACGATCGGAGGCTGACATGCCCACCACGGCCACACCGCAGCCGGGCGCGCCCGTCGACCCGTACCGGGCGTACCACTTCAAGCTGCTCATCAACGGCATCACCAACGGGCACTTCACCGAGGTCAGCGGCTTCGAGGTGGCGATACCGTCGCTGGCCTACCGGGAGGCCGGCAACGAGCGCATCCGGGCCGTGCCGGGGCAGGTCGAGTACGCCCCGGTGACGCTGCACTTCGGCCTGACCAACGCCCGCGAGCTGTGGGACTGGGTGAACGCGGCGGCGAAGGGCACGGTGAACCGGCGCAACGTCTCGGTGGTGCTGCTCGACCCGGCCGGCACCGCCGAGGTGCTCCGCTGGAACATGATCAACGCCTGGCCGACGCGGTGGCGGGGCGCCCACCTGAACACCCTCTCCCAGGAGATCGCCATCGAGGCGCTGACCCTGGCGTACGAGGGATTGGAGCTGGAGTCCGGCAGTGCGGCCGCCCCGGCGACCGCGTGACCGGCTGGCCCGCGCCCTGCGGGCCACCGCCGACCGCCTCTCCGACCCCGGCGGCCCCGCCCACCCCGCGCCCGCCGGTAACCGGTCCACGCTCGCCGGGGACCGGTCCGCGCCCGCCGGGGACCGGTCCGCGCTCGCGGGCGGCCGGTCCACGCCTGTCGATGATCGCTCCCTGCTCGCGGAGAGCCACCCCGCCCTCGCCGGCGACCTGCCGGCACGCCGCCCCGGCGAGCCACCCGAGCACTGGCTCCGCCTGGTCGCCGCGCACGCCCCCGGCCTCCTGCACGACCTGCCCCACCCCTCGCCCGGGCTCGGTGATCAAGGAGTTCGCGTCGACAACGACCGCCCCGCCGACACGAACTCCTTGATCACCGACCGGTCGGTGGCGGGTCGGCTGGCCCGGCTGTGGCGGGCGTGGCGGGGGGACGGTGTCGGTGTCGGCTCGTCGAGATCTTGGTACGAAAGGGCCCCCCTGGGGGCCGATTCCTACCAAGATCTACCGTCGGTACCGGTTGACGGGACGAATGTCCCATCAAGTGGATTCGGTGCGGGCGCGGGTCGGTCCGACGTGACGGCGTGGATCGCGGCGGGGTTCGCCGGACCGGAGGGTGCCGGACCGCGCCCGCCCCGGACGCGGACCGGATCGCGGCCGGCCGGAGCCGGACCGGCGCGGTGGGGCCGGACCGCCGGGAGGCGCGCGACCGGAGCGTCGTCCGGGGCCGGGCCGGTCGGCGGCGACGCTCCTGGGGCATCCGGGGGCGGTCCCCCGATCCGCCACAGCACGCCGGCGTGGGGCGCCACCGGACGGGACAGCACGTGGGGACCGGGTGCCGCCGGGCCGGGCGGGACATGGGGAACCGGCGGCGTCGGCGGGCCGGACGGCACGTGGGGAACCGGCGGCGTCGACAGGCCGGACGGCACGTGGGGAACCGGCGGCGTCGACAGGCCGGACGGCACGTGGGGAACCGGCGGCGTCGACAGGCCGGACGGCACGTGGGGAACCGGCGGCGTCGACAGGCCGGACGGCACGTGGGGAACCGGCGGCGTCGACAGGCCGGACAGCACGTCGGGACGGGGCCGCACCGAGCCGGGTGGCGCGACGGGCGGACTCGACCGTGCGGGCGGGTCGGGCGGACCCGCCCGTACCGGCCGATCGGGCGGACCCGGACCGGCCGACGCGTGGGAGCGGGGCCTCGGAGGACCGGCCGGCACCTCGGGTCCCGGTGGACCGGGCGGGGTGGGGGAACCGACGGCGTCGCCGGGCCGGGTGGCTCCACCGGGCCGGGCACGTCGGGGGACGCGGCGGCCGAGGTCGGGCCGACGCGAGCGGACCGGCCGGCGGAGACGGCTCGGCGGGGCCACCCGGGCGGGGTGGTCGTCCCGGCGCGAGGGACGGCTCGGCCGGAACGGTGAGCGGGCGGGCCCGCCCGACGACGGTCGGGCCGACGCCACCGCCGGACCGGACCGGGGGACGCACGGTCGGCCGGGCGTCCGTCCACTCTCGTTCGCCCCGGCGCGGCGTGGTCCGGCGGCGGCCGACGGAGCGGGCGACACCGGCCGACACTCGGCGTGGACCGATCCCGGGCGCCGGGCCGACGACCCGTCGCGCGACGGCGAGCGTCGGATGCCGCTGTCGGCGCGGCGGCAGCGGGCGACGCAGCCGTGGGCGGCGAGCACGGTGGACGACGCCGCCCGGCCGCGTCCGTCCAGTCCGTGGCCGCCCCTGCCGGACGAGACCGGCGTCGGGTCGCGCGGCACCGGACGGGCGGGCGGGACGGGACCGGCAGCGGAGGTCGGCACGGCGCACCGGGACCTGTGGCCGGCGCTGCCCGACGAGCCGGCGCCCCGGCCGGCGACCGCGCAGCGCACCACCTGGCCGGAGAGCCGGCTGGACCGGGAACAGGCGGGTGGCTGATGGAACGCGTCGCCTTCCTCGTGGACGAGTCCGGCACCCGGGTCGACTGCCTGCTCAACCCGGAGACCGTGCAGGTCACCCGGCTGGCCGGGGTACGGCCCCGGGGCGGCCCGGACGGGCCGTTGACCGGCGCCGGCCTGGCCGACGACCCGCTGGTCTTCACCGGCGGCGGGCGCACCGAACTGGTGCTGGACCTGCTCTTCGACGTCGACTTCGTGGAGTCACCGGCCCGCCGCGAGGACGTCCGCGCGCTGACCCGGCCACTGTGGATGCTGGCCGAGAACTCGGCGGTCGAGCACGGCTGGCCCCGCCCACCGCTGGTCCGGCTGGTCTGGGGCAAGACGTGGAACGTGCCGGGCGTGATCTCGGCGATCGCGGAACGGTTCGACGCGTTCACGCTCACCGGCACGCCGCGCCGCTCCTGGCTGCGGTTGCGGCTGGTCCGGGTGGCGGAGACCGCCGACGCGGCCCAGGCCGGCTTCGAGGAGGAACTGGCCGCGGCGAGCACGCCGGCCGTGGCGCCCGGCTCGGCGGTGATCGCCGCCGCCGACGGCGCGACCGAGCCGGGCTGGTCCGGCGTCCGCTTCGACCTGCTGGCGCACGACGCGCTGGGATCGCCGCTGCGCTGGCGGCTGCTCGCCGAGCACAACCGGATCACCGACCCGCTGGCGGTGCCGGCCGGCACCGCGCTGGCGGTGCCGGCGATCGGCGGCGCCGCGCCACCGCCCGAGGCCGCCACCACGACGGGAGGCACGCCGTGAACCGCCCCGACGCCCGCCGCACGACGACCGCGCACCCACCGACCGCACGACCGAGCACCACCGCACACCCACCGACCGCACGACCGAGCACCACCGCACACCCACCGACCGCACGACCGAGCACCACCGCACACCCACCGACCGCACGACCGAGCACCACCGCACACCCACCGATCGCACGACGGAACGCCGCCGCCGGAGGCGGGCGATGACCCGGGCCGCGACGGTGACCGTGGACGGCCGGCCGCTGGCCGACCCGACCCGGCTGCGCGGGATCCGGGTCGCCGCCCGGCTGGACCGGCCGACGCAGTGCGAGCTGGCCCTGGCCACCGCGCCCGGCATCGGCGCGCTCGACCCGCCGGTACGCCCCGGCGCGGCCCTCGACGTGTGCCTGGACGGTCACCCGGAGGCCCTGTTCACCGGCGAGGTGACCGCCGTGGAGGTGGAGTACGCCGGTGACGGCGCCGCGCTGCTGCGGATCCGGGCGTACGACCCGCTGCACCGGCTGCGCAAGCGGCAGGAGCTGCGGGTGTTCGAGTCGGTGACGGCCGCCGACCTGGCCGGGGAGCTGTGCGTCGGGCTGGGCCTGAGCGTGGCCGCCGAGACCGACGGGCCGCGCCTGGACCGGCTGCTCCAGCACCGGCACACCGATCTGGAGCTGCTGTGCGAGGTGGCCGGTCGGGCCGGGCTGCACCTGAGCGTGGACTCCGACCGGCTGCGGCTGCTCACCCTCGACGGGTACGGCGAGCCGCTGCCGTTGACCCTGGGCGGGAGCGTGCACGCGCTGCGGGTCACCGAGAACCTGGACCGGGCCGGCGCGGAGTGTGCCGCGCTGGGCTGGCACCCGCAGCGCGCCGAGCCGCTGGGTCAGCGGGCCGGCGAGGCGCGCAGCGGGCGGCGGATCCCGCTGCGCCCGGAGCCCGGCGACGTCGGTGCCGACGGGGTGCGTACCGCGGTGGACCAGCCGGCGCGCAGCGACGACGAGTTGGCCGCGCTGGCCCAGGCCGGCCTGGACGCGCGGGTCGCCGCGCTGGTCACCGCCGAGGGCACGGCCGAGGGGGACCCGGCGCTGCGGCCGGGCCGGCGGATCGCGCTGGCCGGCGTCCCGGAGCCGGTGGCCGGCGTGTACGTGCTCACCGAGGTGGTGCACACGGTGGACGCGGACGGTCACCTGACCCGCTTCTCCACCGCCCCGCCGGAGCCGCCCCCGGTGACCGCGCCCCCGCCGGCGACGGTCACGCTCGGCACGGTCACCGACGTCGACGACCCGGACGGGCTGGGCCGGGCGCGGGTGACGCTGCCGGCGTACGGGGACCTGGACGCCGGGTGGCTGGCCGTGGTCTGTCCGGGCGCGGGCCGGGGCAAGGGCATCGTCGCGCTGCCCGACCCGGACGACACGGTGCTGGTGGCGTTGCCGGGCGGCGAGCCGGCGTCGGGCGTGGTGCTCGGCGCGATGTTCGGCGCGGTCGAGCCGTACGACGCGGGGATCGTCTCCGGTCGGTCGCGGCGGTGGTCGATGCGCACCGGCACCGGGCAGTCGATCGTGATCGACGACGACGGGCGCACGCTGCGCCTGGCCACCGACGCGGGCAGCTTCGTCGAGCTGCGCCCCGAGCTGACCACCGTGCACGCCGCCGGTGACCTGGTGCTCTCCGCGCCGGGGCGGGCCATGGTGGTGCGCGCGAAGACCGTCGACTTCCTGCACGCCCCGGCGGCCGAGGACGCCGAGACCGCCGCCGCCCAGGCCCGTACCCTCGCCCGTTCCTCCGGAGGTGGCTGATGCGCTGGATCCACCGCGACTCGTTGATCACCTGCGGGCACGACGGGCGGGTGGCGAACCGTCCGTCGCAGCAGTGGGTCACCGTGCGGGGCGTGCCGGTGCTGGTGCGGCCCGACCCGGAGGGGCGCGACATCACCGCCTGCCCGAACTACGGCCCGACGATCAAACCGTGCCTGCACACGATGACCGTGACGGTCGGCTACAGCGCCTGGGTGCGGGTGGACCGGCAGCCGGTGGTGCTGTCGAACCTGGACGGCCTCACCGACGGCACCCCGCCGGGGACCGTGCACCACCAGGTCCGCGACCCGCGGCAGATGTTCCTGGGGGCGGACCGGTGAGGGCGTTCCGCTTCGTCGGCGCCGGCTTCGACGCCGGTCGCGCCGGTGGTCTCGCGCTGACCGCCGCCGGCGGGCTGGCCATGACCGAGGGCGACGAGACGGTACGCCAGGCGCTGTACCTGCTGCTGTCCACCACCCCGGGTGAGCGGTTGATGCGCCCCGGGTACGGGTCCCGGCTGCACCGGCTGGTCTTCGCGCCGAACGACGACACCACCGCCGGGCTGGCCATCCACTACGTGCGGCAGGCGATCCGGCGCTGGGAGCCGCGGGTCGAGGTGCTGGACGTGGACGCCGGACCGGACCCGGACGACCCGTGGCGCCTGGTGATCCGTCTGGACTACCGGGTGCGGGCCAGCCTCTCCCCCGGCCAGTTGGTGTTCTCCGTCGACCTGCTGCCGCCCGACGACGACCCCGGCGACCGGCCGGGCGAGGAGGTCACGCCATGACGCTGCCGGTGCCGCACCTGGACGACCGCGCCTTCCTCGACCTGGTCACCGAGGCGCGGGAACGGATCCGCCGCGCGTGTCCGGACTGGACCGACCTGTCCGCGCACGACCCGGGGATGGCGCTGCTGGAGGCGTTCGCCTACCTGACCGAGGTGATGATCTACCGGCTGAACCAGTTGCCGGAGAAGGCGTACGTGGCGTTCCTGAACCTGCTCGGCGCGACCCGGCACCCGCCGGCGGCGGCCTGGGCGGACGTGCGCCTGACCCGCACCGGCGCGGACCGCGGGGCGGTGCGGGTGCCGGCCGGGACCCGGGTCGCCGCGGCCCGCGGTGCCGATCCCCGGCCGGTCGTCTTCGTGACCACCGAGCCGGTGGTGCTGCCCGCCGGCGAGACCGAGGTGACGGTACGCGTGCACCACTGCGAGCCGGTCGAGGCGGAGCTGCTGGGCACCGGCACCGGCCAGCCCGGGCAGACGTTCCGGGCGGCCCGCGCGCCGTTGACCCGCACCACCGAGGCGCTGGACCTGCTGCTCGGGGTGGAGGTGCCGGCCGGCTCGGTGGAGTTGGGCGCCGCGGCCCGCGAGCACGAGGGCCGCACGTACGAGATCTGGCGGCCGGTGGACAGCTTCGCCGGCCTCGGCCCGCAGGCGAAGGTCTACCTGGTCGACCGGGCCTCCGGGGTGGTCACGTTCGCCCCGGCGCTGGACCTGCGCCCGGTCGCGGACCCCGGGAGCGGGCCGGACGCCGGGAGCACGTCGGACCCCGGGAGCACGCCGGACCCCGGGAGCGGCCCGGCCGTCGAGGGGGCGGCCGGGGCGACCACGGTGGCGGCGGTTCCGCCGGCCGGGCGGCAGGTGCGGCTGTGGTACCGGTGCGGCGGGGGGCCGGCCGGGAACGTGGCCGCCGGCGTGCTGACCAGCCTGCGGGACCCGCTGCCCGGGGTGAAGGTGGACAACCCGCTCCCGGCCACCGGCGGGCGGGAGTTGGAGTCGCTGGAGTCGGTGCTGGCCCGCGGGCCGTACGAGTTCTTCGCCCAGCAGCGCGCGGTCACCGCCCGGGACTTCGAGATCCTCGCCACCGGCTCCGGCGCGGTGGCCCGGGCGCGGGCGTTCACCCGGGCCGCGGTCTACAGCTTCGCCCGACCGGGCGAGGTGGAGGTGGTGCTGGTGCCGTACGTGCCGGAGGCGGCCCGCCCCGGCGGCCGGCTGCCGGTGGCGGTGCTGCGCGAGCACGAGGTCGAGGAGGCGCGCCGCCGGGTCGAGGCCGACCTGGAGCGGCGGCGCGCGCTGGGCACGGCCGTCCGCGCCGGCTGGGCACGCTACAAGGCGGTCTCGGTGCGGGCCCGGGTGGTGGTGCGCCGCGAGGAGGACGTCGACGCGGTCCGCCGCCGGATCCACGACCGGCTGCACCAGACGCTGAGTCCGCTGCCCACGCCGCTCAACCCGACCGGCTGGGCGTTCGGCGAGCCGCTGCGCGCCTCCAACGTCTACCGGATGCTGGAGCACGCCGAGCCGGGCGTGCGGTACGTCGAGTCGGTGCGGTTCGTGGTCGACGAGGCGCCGGACGCGCAGGTCCGCGCGCTCGCCGTGGACCAGTACCAGCCGGACACCTGGTACGCCGGGCGCGGGCCGGTGCTGTTCCGCTCGACCGACGCCGGCGCGGGTTGGGAGCCGGCCGGCCGGTTCGACGGCGAGACGGTGGTGCGGGTCGCGCCCGCACCCGCCCCGGTGCGCCCGGGCGTGGTGCCCCGGGCCGGCTCGGTGGCGGTGGTGACCGCCCGCGACGCCGGCGGCTCCCGGGTGCGGCTGAGCACCGACCTGGGCGAGAGCTGGACGCTGCTCACCGACCTGGAGGCCGGGGTGCGGGACCTGGCCTGGATCGACCGGGACGGCACCGGCGCGCTGCTGCTGGCCACCGACGCCGGCCTCTACGAGGTGCCGCTGCTGCCGGGCGCGGTGCCGTTGCAGATCCTGGTCGACCCGGGCGACGCCGACCGGGGCTTCTACGCGGTGCGCGCGTTCGTCTCCGAGCGAGGCGCGCCCGGGGTGGCGGTGGCCGCGCAGGCCGGTTTCGGGGTCTACCTGTCCACCGCCGCCGGGCGCCCCGGCACGTTCACCCACGTCGGCCTGGCCAACGTGGACAACCGGGTCCTCGCGGTGCAGTACGACGGCCCGGCCACGCTGCTGTGGTGCGGCGCGGGCGAGCCGGACCCGAAGAAGCCCGGGCAGGGCTGCCACCGGACCCGGCTGTTCGAGTCGGACGTGCAGTGGCAGTCGATGGCCGCCGGCTGGATCGGCGGCACCTGCCGGGACCTGGCGTTCAGCGGCCCGCTGGCGCTGGCCGCCACGCAGAGCGGCGGGGTGGTCCGGCTGGACACCCTCGCCGGGCAGCCGCAGTGGCGGTCGGTGTCGGTCAACTGCGGCCTGCCGCTGCGGGACCGGACCCGGTTCTCCCCGGTGGACGCCATCGCCGCGACCGCGCCGTCCGCCGGCGGCGAGCGGCTGGTGCTGGCCGGCGGCGAGCGCGGCGTCTACCGCAGCGGCGACGGCGAGGACTGGACGGCCAGCGCCAACCAGGCCACCGCCGACGTGGTCACCGTCCCCGGCACCTGGCTGCTCTGCTCCGGCGAGCACGACATCGAGGTGGTGCGGCAGGATGCGCCGAACGGCGATTGAGCGGCTGCTGCCGGCCGCGTACCAGCGGGCCGCCGGCCCGGGCAGCGTGCTGGGCGCGCTGCTGGACGTGATGGAGGCACTGCACGCCCCGGACGAGGCGGTGCTCGCCGACGTCGACGCCTTGTTCGGGCCGTACCGGACGCCGGACGGGTTCGTGGCGTACCTGACCCGGTGGGTGGCGATGGACCACGTGGTGAGCGCGCCCCGGTCGGACGCGCCGCTGCCGCTGCCGCTGGGCCGGCTGCGTGACCTGGTCGCGCACGGCGCGCTGCTGGCCCGCTGGCGCGGCACGCCGTACGGGATGCGGACCGCGCTGGAGCTGGCGACCGGGGTGACCGGGTTCGTGCTGGACGAGCCGGCCGAGCGCCCGTTCCACCTGGTGGTACGCGTGCCGCCGGCCGCTGCGGACCGGCTGGCGCTGGTCACCCGGATCGTCGAGGCGGAGAAGCCGGCCGCGGTCACCGTCGAGGTGGTCGCCGCCGGCGCCGCCCCGCCCGCCGATCCCCGCCGCCCACCGACCCGACGCCGTCCCCGACCCGACGCCACCCCCGGCCGACCCGGCGCCGCCCGCGGAGCCGCCGCCCCGGCCGGGCCGGTGCGCGCGGTCGGCCGGGCGCACGTGCCCCCACCCCCGCCCCACGATCCGCCCGAGGAGCCGTCATGACCACCGAATGGACCGTCGCCGCCGCCGCCGAACAGTTCACCCTGGACGCCCGCAACGTCGGCGAGCTGACCTTCACCGTGTCGAACCCGGGCGCGGCGCCGGACACCGTGGTGTTCGACGTCGCGCCGGGCGAGGGCACCCAGCGTGCCTGGTTCACGGTGACCGAGCCGCAGCGGGTGGTGCCGGGGCAGGGCTCGGTGTCCGTCCTGGTACGCCTCGCCGTGCCGCCCGGCACCCCGCCCCGGCGCTACGACATGACCGGGTTCGCGTACTCGGCGAACACCGCCCCGGAGGAGAGTTCCCGCTCCAGCGGCCGGGTGACGTACGACGTGCGGGCGGTGGTGGCGCCGAAGCGCTCGCCGTGGCCGTGGCTGGCGGCCGCGGCGGTGCTGCTGCTGGTGGTCGGCGGCGTGGTGGTGTGGCTGGTGACCCGCGGCCCGGACACCTCGCCGACGCCGCAGGCCCGGCCGGTGACGGCGGAGGCGGAGACGCTCGTGGCCGGCGCCGAGGTCACCTCGAAGGGCCCCACCAAGGCGGAGGTGGTGGCGCAGGACAACTGCTGCGACGTGACCTGGTCCGGCGACAAGCAGTTGTTCTTCCTCGGCCGGGCGGTCGGCGACCGGGTGACCGTCCAGGTGGACCTGCCGGCGGACGGCACCTGGCGGTTCTCCACCGTGCGCACCACCTCGTTCGACTACGCGAACACCATCTGGCTGATCGACGGCAAGCAGGTCGGTGACACGTTCTTCGGCTTCAGCCCGACCGTGGTCCGCGCCGATGAGGCGGAGGTGGACACGCTGGCGCTGACCCGGGGCCCGCACAAGCTGACGCTGGTGGCGGTGAGCAAGACCCAGGGCACCGACCTCTACTTCGCCGGGGTGGATCTGATCCGGTTCACCCCGGTCGCCCAACCATGAGTGGCCGGCAGAAGGTGCTGCTGGTCGTGCTGGCCGTCCTGCTGGTGGCGCTCTGGGTGGTGGCGGTGGCCGGGCGGCGGGACGGTCCGGGTGACCCGGCCGCCGGGCCGGGCCCGCTGGCCCGGCTCGGGCGCGGAGCCGGGGCGGTGGATCCGGCGACGGTGACCGTGACCTGCCTGCCGCCGGCCGCCGACCCGGTCGGCACCGCCGACGGGCTGGTGGTCGGCTTCGGCGCCACCTGCCGGCTGCGGGTCGCCGACCCGGGGTCGCTGCGCACGCTGGTGCTGCGCGGGGCGACGCCGTTCGAGGTGACCGCCCGCGCGCCCGGCGACGCGGACGTCACCGTGACCGACGAGGTGACGCCCGGGCCGGACGGCGCGACGGTGGCGAAGGTGGCGGTGGACCGGGAGACCGAGGTGCTGCTGCGGTGTCCGGGAGGTGGCGGGTGCACGGTCACTGTCGCCCGGTCCTGACCGGGCCCGCCGACGCGGAGGCGCGACATGGGTGAACTGCGGAAACCGTTCCTGCTGCTGGCGCTGTTCGTGGTGGCGCTGGTGGTCGGCGTGGAGCTGGGCGCCGCCGCGTTGACCGGCGGCGGGGACGCGGGCGGCGCGCTGCGCGACAGCGCCGGGCAGCTCGGCGTCGAGCTGGGCGACGTGGGCGCGGTGGCCGAGCCGTCCGGCCGGGGCATCGGCTACCTGGCCCTGATCGACGTGGTGGCGCTCTGGACCACCGGGCTGTTCGCGCTGAGCCTGGTGCTGCCGGACCGGGTGCAGGGCCGGGTGCAGGGCGTCGCCACGCTCGTCTTCTCGATCGTGCTGCTGCTGGTGTCGCTGGTCCTGTTGATCATCGCGTTCGTCGAGCTGACGGTGATGGTCTCGCTGTTCCTGGCGCCCCCGTTCGGCACGCTCGCCTACCTGGCGGTGTGGGGGTTCTTCCCGGTCGACGACGCGGCCGTGCTGCTCGGGCTGGTGCTGCTGCTCAAGCTGATCTGGGCGGGCCTGCTGCTGGCCGCCCAGCCGCGGTTCCTGCGCAACAAGGGTCTGGTGCTGCTGGCGCTGACCACGCTGCTGTGCACGGTGGTGCTGCAGTTCCTGCACGGCCTGCTGCCGGTGATCCTGGTCAGCATCCTCGACGACCTCGGCGCGGTGGTGTTCGCCGTGGTGGCGCTGATCTGGGCGTTGGTGCTGCTGATCGGCTCGATCCCGGCGATCGTCAAGGCGGTCCGCACCACGGTCACGACGTCCGGCCGTACGGTCGGCTGACCGGGCGGCCGGTGGCCAGCTCGGCCAGGCGCGGGAGCTGCGCCGGGTCGGTGAGCGCCGAACCGACCGCCACCACCCGGACCCCGGCGGCCAGGAAGTCGCCCGCGTTGCCGGCGTCGATGCCGCCGGTGGCCACGAACCGGGCCTCCGGCAGCGGCCCGGCGACCGCCCGGAACCAGGCCGGTCCGAGGCTGACCGCCGGGAACGCCTTGAGCCAGACCAGGCCGTGGTCGAGCGCCTGCTGCGCCTCGGTCGGGGTGGCCACGCCGGGCAGGTGCGGGATGCCGTAGGTGTGCGCCGCGTCGGCGACCGCCAGGTCCAGGCCGGGCGCGACGGTGAACGCCGCGCCGGCGCTCACCGCCTGGCGGACCTGGGCCGGGGTGCGCACCGTGCCGGCGCCGACGATCCGGTCCCGGCGCCGCCCGGCCGCGGCGGCGGCGCGCAGCGCGGGCACCGCCCCGACGGTACGGATGGGCACCTCCACCACCCCGATCCCGAGATCCCAGGCCAGTTCCGCGAGGCGGACCGTCTCCTCGGGCGGCAGGTCGCGCAGGATCACCATCACCCGCGCGTCGCCGAACAGCGGTGCGAAGTCGTGCCCGGTCATGTGCCGCTCCCTCCGTCGGGACGCCGCGCCGGCGTCGCCCACTCCCGATCCGTCCACGCCAGCGCCCGGGTGGTCCACACCGGATCCGGCGGCGGCGCGGTGTCGCCCGGCGCGGCCAGCACCGGCGCCGCGGTGAGGTGCCCGAGGCGCAGACAGGATCTCAGGTCCGCCCCGCGCAGCAGCCCGGCCAGGAAACCGGCGGCGAACGCGTCCCCGGCGCCGACCGGCTCCACCACGTCCACCGGCCGCGCCGGCACGAACACCGCCGGTCCGGTACGCGGCAGCGCGGTGGCGCCGACCGGCCCGTCCTTGACCACCAGCAGCTCCGGCCCGGGCAGCAGGTCGCGCACGGCCGCCGGGTCGGCGCTGCCCCAGAGCGTCGCCGCCTCGTCCAGCCCGACGAGCACCACGTCGGCGCGGTCGGCCAGCTCGCGCAGCACCGGGGCGGCGCGCTCGACGGGCCAGAGCGCGGGCCGGTGGTTCACGTCGAAGGTGACCCGGGCGCCGGGCGCGGCCCGCCCGCCAAGGGCGTGCGCGAGCAGGTCCCGGCAGGAGTCGGAGAGCGCGGCGGTGATCCCGGACAGGTGCAGCAGGCGCACCCCGGCCAGCCGCGGGTCGGCGAGGTCCGCCGGGCCGAGGCGGCTCGCCGCCGAGCCGGCCCGGTGGTAGTGCACCCGGGTGCCGGCCGGCCCGGGATCCTTGAGGTAGACGCCGGTGGGGGCGGCCGGGTCGACGGTGACCAGGTCGACGTCCACCCCGGCGGCGGCGATCTCGGCGACCACCCGGCGGCCGAACGGGTCGTCGCCGACCCGGCTGACCCAGGCGACGCGGTGGCCGAGCCGGGCCAGTCCCGTCGCCACGTTCGACTCGGCGCCGCCGACGCCGACGACGAGTCGGGCGGCGTGTTGCAGCGGCCCGCCGTCGTCGGGGGTGAGCACCACCATGGTCTCCCCCACGCAGGCGACCTCCGGCCCCGTCACGGTGCCCCCTTTCGTTCGCGACTGCGGGGCTCGCTCCTCGCGCTCACCGGAGCACCTCCGCCAGGCGGGCCGGCACGGTGGCCGGGTCGAGGTGGCCGTCGACCACCAGCACCCGGTACCGGTGGCGCCGGGGGGTGTCGGCGGCGACCACCGCCGGCCGGTCGAAGGCGTACGCGACGCAGACGCCCGGGTACATCGCGGTGCGGACGAACCACCTGTCGCCCGACCCCAGGCCGGTGAAGACCAGCGTGTACGCGTCGCCGCCGGGCCCGGTACCGGCGAGCGCCAGCCACGGCGCGGCGGAGCCGTTGACCGCCTCCTCACCGGACGCCTCCCCGGTCCACACCCGGGCCTCGACGTCGCTGACCGCCCGCCAGAAGAAGCCCCCGTAGCCGGCGCCGCCGGAGCGGCCGTTGGTGGCCGGGCTGCCCAGGTGCACGTCCGCGCCGGTGGCGGACGTGAGCGTGCCGGACACCGTCAGCCACCAGGCGTCGTCGCCGGCCGGGGCGGCGGTGAGGCGGCGGTGCTCGCGCAGCAGCGGCCGGCCGGCCCGGTCCCGCCACGCCAGGTCGTGGTCGAGGCGGTCGGCGGCCCGCTCCCGCCAGCCGGTGTGCGCGACGGCGCCGTGGTCGTCGCGCCAGGTGTAACCGCTGCCGCGCACGTAGGTGCGCCCGCCCCAGAGGTTGGTGCCGTCGACGTCCGGCACGGCCAGCGACGCGCCGAGGTGCCAGACGTGGTCGGCGGGGAGCGCGTCGGTGACCGGGACGCCGGCGCGGGTCCGGACCGGATGCAGGTAGGGCCGGGGTCCGTGCCGGGGGTCCAGGTCCGGCCGGAGGACGTAGCGCGCGACCTCCGTCCCGGCGACGACCAGCCGTTCCACCCCGTCCGAGGCGGGGGTGACGGCGTGGCCTGCGCCCGGCGCGGCAGCGGCGGTGTCCGGGACGGCGCCGGGCCACGGAGCGGCGGTCACGACGCCTCCGGACGGATCGCCAGGTCGCGCGCCTCCGCGGGTTCCGGCGCGCCGGCCGGGCGACGGGCGTCGACCGCGTGCAGCGCCGCCAGCGTGTACCCGCCGAGGATCGGCACCGCCACCGGTGTCACCAGCGCGGCGAGCAGCGTGGCCAGCGCACAGGTCCCGGCGGCGGCGGCCCAGACGCCGGGCCGGTGCAGGCAGGTGCGGGCGGCGTGCCGGGCGGCGGACCGCCAGCCCCGGCCGCCGGTGCGCCCGACCGCGACGGCGACCAGGCCCGCGTACCCGAGCAGGGCCGCGACCACGACGGCGGTGACCGCGAGCGCCGGCCCCCCGCCGGGTACCCGGCCGGTGGCGAGCGCGAGCAGGTCGGCGGCGAGCAGCACGACGGCGGCGAGGGCGACGGCGCTGACCGCCGCCCCGGCCGGCAACGCCCGGCCGAAGCGGGCCAGGCTGGTCCGCACCGGCGGCCAGCTCCCGGTGACCGACCGGTCGTGCAGCGCGGCGGACGCGGTGGCGACCGCCGGGGCGAGCGTGAGCAGCGGCAGCGCGGCCACCGCCACGGCGAGGCCGAGCAGCGCCAGGTCGGCCGCCTCGGCCACGGTGTCCCGCCAGTCCCGGCGGGGGCGCTCGGCGGTCATCCTTTCAACCCGCTGGTGTTGATGCCCTCGACCAGCATCCGCTGGAAGGCGAGGAAGAACAGGAACACCGGCAGCAGGGACAGCACCGACATGGCGAACATCGGGCCGACCGCGCTCTGGCTGGTCGAGTCGATGAACAGGGTGAGCGCCACCGGCACGGTGTAGTCCTGGAGGGTGGACAGGAAGACGAGCTGCCGGAAGAAGTCGTTCCAGGTCCAGATGAACGAGAAGATCGCGGTGGTGACCAGCGCGGGACGGCTCAACGGCAGGATCACGTGCCGGAAGACGCCGTACGGGCTGGCGCCGTCGATCTTGGCGGCCTCGTCCAGCTCGCGGGGGATGCCCCGCATGAACTGCACCATGAGGAAGACGAAGAACGCCTCGGTGGCCAGGAAGTGCGGCACCAGCAACGGCAGGTACGGCCAGTCGCCGCCGACCAGGCCGAGGCTGCGGAACAGGATGTACTGCGGCACGATCAGCACGTGTCCGGGCAGCAGCAGGGTGCCGATCATGACGGTGAACCACACCTTGCGCAGCCGGAACCGCAGCCGCCCGAGGGCGTACGCGGCGAGCAGGCAGGACAGCGCGTTGCCGACGACGGTGAGCAGGCTGACCATGGCGCTGTTGAGGAAGAACCGGCCGAAGCCGACGTCGAAGTTGGTCCAGCCCTCGACGTAGTTGCCGGGGGTGAAGTCCTCCGGCAGCAGGCCGATGTTGTTGACGATCTCGGCCTGCGACTTGACCGAGGTGCCGAGCATCCAGACCAGCGGGTAGAGCACCACCGCCACGATCACCACGAGCACCAGCAGGCGCAGCGCCTGCCGGTTGCGCGGGCGGCGTCGGCCGGCGCCGGCGGTCACCGCGGTCATGAGTCGTCCCCTCCGTCCGAGTAGTGCACCCAGAACCGGCCGGTGCTGAAGAAGACGGCCGTGATGAGCGCGATGGCGAGCAGGAACACCCAGGCCATCGCCGAGGCGTAGCCCATCTCCAGGTCGGTGAAGCCGGAGATGTAGAGCTTGAGCGTGTACATCAGGGTGGAGTCGACCGGGCCGCCGGTGCCGTTGCTGAGCACGAACGCGGCGGTGAAGCCCTGGAAGCCGTGGATGGTCTCCAGCACCAGGTTGAAGAAGATCACCGGGGAGAGCATGGGCAGGGTGACCGCGCGGAAGCGCCGCCACACCCCGGCGCCGTCCACGGCCGCCGCCTCGTACAGCTCGACCGGGACCTGCTTGAGGCCGGCCAGGAAGATCACCATGGGTGCGCCGAACTGCCAGATCGCCAGCACCATCAGCGTCTGCAGCGCCCAGTCCGGGTCGGCGACCCAGGGCAGCCCCTCGACGCCGAAGAGGGCGAGGAAGGAGTTGAACGCGCCGTCCCGGTTGAACATGTTGACCCAGACGATGGCGAGCGCCACGCTGCCGCCGAGCAGCGACGGCAGGTAGAACAGGCCGCGGAACAGCCCGACGCCGCGCCAGGTGCGGTTGAGCAGCAGCGCCACGCCGAGCGCGGCGGCCAGCTTCAGCGGCACGGCGACCAGCGCGAACGTCAGCGTGACCCGCACCGCGTGCCAGTACGACGGGTCGGCGGTGAACATCCGCTCGTAGTTGGCCAGCCCGACCCAGCGCACCTCGGACAGCGGGGTGAGGATGTCGTAGTCGGTGAAGCTGAGCCAGAGCGACAGCAGCATCGGGAGCGCCGTGATGCCCATCAGTCCGATGAGCCAGGGCGAGAGGAAGACGTACCCCGCCAGGCCCTCGCCGTACCGGGCCCGGCCGGCCCCGCGCCGCGTGGGGCGGGGGCCGACCGGTCCGGTCCGGGGGGTCCGGCCGGGCGCCGTGGTGAGGGCCACGGGCCGGTTCCTTTCTTCTCGTCGTCGGGTCAGGCGATCGCGGCCTTGCAGGCGGTGACGAACTGCTCCGCCGCCTGCGCCGGGGTGGCCCGGCCGTACTGGGCGTTCTCGGCGGCCTTGGTCAGCTCGGACTTCACCTTGCTGTGGCCCTTGATCGGGACCTGCGGGGACGGGCCGAACTTCTGCGCCAGGTCGGACTCGACCTGGATGGACTGCTTCATGGCCGGGTCGGTGGCGGTCTCGCTGACCTTGGCCCGCAGGTCCATGTTGGAGGGCAGGCCGCGGTCGGTGCCGAGCAGCGCGACCGCCTCCGGGTCGTTGTTCAGGAAGTTGATCACGTCGACCGCGGTGTCGCGGTGCTTGCTGCCCTTGAACACCGACCAGTACATCGAGGCGCGGGCCCACTGGGCGCTCGGGTCGCCCGGGTACGCCACCACGCCCAGCTCGTCCTTGGTGTTCTTCTTCAGGTCGGGCATCTGGTTGGCCCAGACCCAGGAGGTGGCCGCCTTGCCGGTGACCACGAGCTGCTTGGTGATGTCGGTGGCGTTGCCCTGGTGGATGACGTCGGCGGTCGGGGTGGCACCGGAGTCACGGGCCCCCTTCCACAGCTCGAACCACTTCGTCACGTCCTCGACGGTGAAGCCGAGTTCCTTGCCCTTGTACAGGTCCTTGCCCTGCTGGCGCAGCCAGACCCAGAGCGCCTTGTAGTCGGCGCTCGGGTCCTGGGTGCCGGGCACCTTGGTCTTCTTCGCCACCTGCTCCGCCCAGGCGATGTGCTCCTCCCAGCTCATCCCGGTGGTCGGCTCCGGCAGCCCGTTCTTCGTGAGCAGCGTCTTGTTGTAGACCAGGCCCTGGGTGTTCTCCCCGGCGGCCACCCCGGCGAGCTTGCCGTCGACCACGCCGTACTCGAGCAGGCTCTTCGGGAACTTCGACACGTCGAGCTTGCCGGAGTCGCGGTAGCTGCCCAGGTCGAGCGTGGTGCTGCGGCCGGCGTACTCGGCGAGGTAGTTGTCGTCGATCTGGAACAGGTCCGGCGGGTTGCCGCCGGCGGTCAGCGTGGCCAGCTTGTCGAAGTAGCCCTGGTTGGCCTGCCAGGTCTTCTCGAACGTCACGTCCGGGTGCTTCTTCGTGTAGAGCGCCAGGGCGTCCTCGGTGAGCTTGGCCCGCGCGTCGCCGCCCCACCAGAAGATGGAGAGCTTGACCGGGCCGCCGTCGCCGGCGTCGTCGTCACCGCCGCAGCCGGCCGCGCCCAGGGCGAGCGGCGCGACCAGCGCGACCGCGGCCAGGCCGCGGACGAATCGACGTCGGGACAGAAGGGTACGGTGATTCCGCCCGGCGGGTGCGCCGGCGGTGGGGGGCGTTGCGGGGTGCATCTGCGCTCACTCCTCGGCTGTGGGAGGCGACGACGTCACCGGCGGCCGTCCACGGGCCGCCCGGGTCCGCACCGCTATGCGGACCCGGGCCACCTCGTCAGGCCCCGGCGCCGTTTCGACCGGGCTCGGGAACGGGCCCGGTCGAGTCGCGGACGACCAGTACGGTCTGGAGCATTACCTGTGCGGTGGTGCGACGGTCGCCGGCTGCCGCGCCCCGGCCCCGGGCGCCGCGCGGCGCGTCGGAGTCGTGTTGCAGCAACATGTCGACGGCCGTCCGGCCGGCGGCCGCGGTCGGCGTGGCCACCGTCGTCAACTTGGGGCGGGTGAGCCGGCTCAGCGCGATGTCGTCGACGCCGATCACGCTGACGTCCTGCGGCACCCGCAGCCCGAGCGCGTCGAGCCCCTCGATCAGGCCGAGCGCCATCAGGTCGTTGTAGGCGAGCACGGCGGTGACGCCGCTGCGGCGTACCGCCTCGGCCGTGGCGCCGCCGCCGGTCTCGGTGGGTTGGTTGGGCCCGAGCACGGTCAGGTCCGCGCCGCCGCCGCGGGCGGCGGCGGCCGCGGCCCGGCGCATCTCCCGGTTGGTCCAGGAGCCGCGCGGGCCGCCGAGCAGCGCGATCCGCCGGTGGCCGAGGCCGAGCAGGTGCTCGATCGCGGACCGCGCGCCCTGCCCGACGTCCATCATCACGCAGGGCAGGCCGGTGACCTGGCGGTTTATCACCACCACCGGGACCTCACGGCTGACCTGCTCGATCAGGCTGTTGCTCATCCGGGGGCTGCACAGCAGGACGCCGTCGACCTGCTTGGCGAGCGCGTGGACCAGGTCCTCCTCGGCGAGCGGGTCCTCGTTGGTGTCGGCCACGAACACGTGGTAGTCGCGGTGCCGGGCCTGCCCCTCCGCCGCCTTGATCAGCGGCGGGAAGAACGGGTTGGCGATGTCGGCCACGATCAGGCCGATGTTGTGGGTCCGGCCGGTGATCAGGGCCCGGGCGGCCCGGTTGGGCCGGTAGCCGAGGTCCTCCGCGCAGGCCAGCACCCGGACCCGGGTCTCCGGGTTGACCAGGTGCGGGGCCGAGAACGTGCGGGAGACGGTGGAGATGTGCACGCCGGAGGCCCGGGCGACGTCCCGGATGGTGGCTGGCACGGTGGGCTCCCTCGTCCGATGTGGTGGGGGTCACGTGGGTGCCGCCAATTAATGCAAACGGTTGCTCCGGTGTCAACGGTCCATTGTTACGTCTCGATTGCGGTGCGACTCCCGGTGGGCGCATAAAAGCGGACCGATGTGGATTCATGGGGCGGGATAGCCATCGACCGTTGACGACGTGTCGGCCGGCGTGGTTTCTTCGGCTGCAAACCTTTGCAGCACCGCGGGAGGCCGACGTCATGTCACCACCGGCCCGGAAACGGGTCCGCCACGCCCTGGTCGGCGCCGGGGCACGCGCCGAGATGTTCGTCCGGGCGCTCGCCCTCGACCACGCCGACACCGCCGAGCTGGTCGCGCTCGCCGACGTCAACCGGACGAGGATGGACGCGCACAACCGCTGGCTGACCGACCTCGGTCACCCTCCGGTGCCCACCTGGGCCGCCGCCGACTTCACCGCGATGCTGGCGAAGGAACGTGTCGACGTGGTGCTGGTGACCAGCGTCGACGTCACCCACGACGCGTACGTCACGGCGGCGCTGCGGGCCGGCTGCGACGTGGTCACCGAGAAGCCGATGACCGTCGACGCGGCGCGCTGCCGGCGCATCCTGGACACGGTCGCGGAGACCGGCCGGCGGGTCACCGTGGCGTTCAACTACCGCTACAACCCGCTGCACGAGCAGGTGCGGCGGCTGCTCGCCGACGGCGCGGTCGGCGAGATCGGCTCGGTGCACTTCGAGTGGCTGCTCGACGTGCGCCACGGCGCCGACTACTTCCGCCGCTGGCACCGCGACAAGGCCACCTCCGGCGGCCTGCTGGTGCACAAGGCCAGCCACCACTTCGACCTGGTCAACTGGTGGCTGGACGCCCGGCCGGTCGAGGTGCACGCGGCCGGGCGGCTGTTCTTCTACGGCGAGGACGGCCGCCGGCACGGCTACGCCCGCGACTACGACCGGGCGCACGGCGCGCCCGCCGCCGCCGACGACCCGTTCGCACTGCGGCTGGCCGAGCACCCCCGGCTGCGCGAGCTGTACCTCGACGCCGAGGCCGAGGACGGCTACCACCGCGACTGCAACGTCTTCGCCCCCGGCGTGACCATCGAGGACGACCTGGCGGTGCTGGCCCGCTACTCCACCGGCGCCACCATGACCTACCACCTCACCGCGTACGCCCCCTGGGAGGGCTACCGGGTGATGGTCAACGGCAGCCGGGGCCGCCTCGAACTGGAGGTCACCGAGAGCGACCACGTCAGCCCCGGCGGCGCGTCCGCGCTCAAGGGCGCGGCGCTGCACGGCGACGAGGCCGCCGAGGAGCGCGGCGCGGCCCGGCTCACGCTGCGACCGTTCTGGGAGCCGCCGGTGGAGATCGGAGTCGACGGCTGGACCCGGGGCGGGCACGGCGGCGCGGACGCCCGGATGACCCGGGTGCTGCTCGGCGGCGAGACCGACCCGATGGGTCGCGCCGCGACCGCGTACGACGGCGCGCTGGCGCTGCTCACCGGCCTGGCCGCCAACCGCTCGCTGGAGACCGGCGCGCCCGTCCGGGTCGCCGACCTGCTCACCCTGCCCTGACCGAGGAGCCCTCCCCCGTGCCGATCATCTCCCCCAGCGACCTGCTCCTGCCCGCCGAGCCCGGCCAGCGCGCGCTGGCCCGCGAGCTGTACGCGCTGGCCGCCGAGCAGCCGATCATCTCCCCGCACGGGCACGTCGACCCGGCGCTGCTGGCCGAGGACCGCCCGTTCCCCGACCCGGCCCGGCTGCTCATCGTGCCCGACCACTACCTGACCCGGATGCTGCTCAGCCAGGGCGTCCCCCCGGCCGACCTGGGCGTGCCGAGCGTCGACGGCAGCCCGGTCGAGACCGACGGACGCACGATCTGGCGGCGCTTCGCCGCGCACTGGCACCTGTTCCGGGGCACCCCGTCGAAGCTGTGGCTGGAGCAGACGTTCCGGAACGTGTTCGGGGTGGACACCCCGCTGTCCCCGGCCACCGCCGACGCCGTCTACGACGCGCTCGCCGCCCGCCTCGCCGAGCCGGCGTTCCGGCCCCGGGAGCTGTTCACCCGCTTCGGCATCGAGGTGCTCGCCACCACCGAGTCGCCCCTGGACGACCTGGGCCGGCACGCCAAGCTCGCCGCCGACGGCTGGGGCGGGCCGGGCGGGCGGGTGGTCACCACGTTCCGCCCGGACGACGTGGTGGACATGGAGTTCGACGGCTGGGCGGCCAACGTGGACCGGCTCGCCGAGATCTCCGGCGAGGACACCGGCACCTACGCCGGCTACCTGGCCGCGCTGCGGCGACGGCGGGAGGCGTTCATCGACGCCGGCGCCACCTCGTCGGACCACGGCCACCCCACCGCCCGTACCCTCGACCTGTCCCCGGCGGAGGCCGCCGCGCTCTACGCCAAGGGGCGGCGCGGCGCGGCCGACCCGGGCGACGCGGAGGCGTTCCGGGCGCACATGCTGCTGGAGTTCGCCCGGATGTCGCTCGACGACGGCCTGGTGATGCAGGTGCACCCGGGCGCGGTGCGCAACCACAACCGGTGGCTGCACGCCCGGCACGGCCGCGACGTCGGCGGCGACGTGCCGCAGGCCACCGACTACGTGCACGGGCTGGCCCCGCTGCTGGACGCGCACGGCAACGACAGCCGGCTGACCGTCGTGCTCTACACGCTCGACGAGGACACCTTCACCCGCGAGCTGGCGCCCCTGGCCGGCGGCTACGCCGCGCTGCGCCTCGGCGCGCCCTGGTGGTTCCTCGACTCGCCGGAGGTGCTGCGCCGGTTCCGGGAGGCGGTCACCGAGACGGCCGGCTTCTACAACACCGCCGGGTTCGTCGACGACACCCGCGCGTTCTGCTCCATCCCGGTACGCCACGACGTGGCCCGCCGGGTCGACGCCGGCTTCCTGGCCCGCCTCGTCGCCGAGCACCGGCTGGCCGAGGACGAGGCCGCCGAGACCATCGTCGACCTGGCCTACCGGCTGCCGAAGCAGGTCTTCAAGTTCGGAGGTGAGCGGTCATGACCAGGATCGTCGACGTCACCGTGCACGACGTGCGCTTCCCCACCGCCGCCAGCGGCGACGGGTCGGACGCGATCAACCGGGGCGACTACTCGGCCACCTACGTGGAGCTGACCACCGACGGCGGGCCGACCGGCGCCGGGTTCACCTTCACCAACGGCCGGGGCAACGAGATCACCTGCGCGGCGGTCCGCGCGCTCGCCCACCACGTGCGCGGGCGCACGGTCGCCGAGATCGTCGCCGAGCCGGTGGCGTTCTGGCGCTCGCTCACCGCCGACGTGCAACTGCGCTGGCTCGGGCCGGAGAAGGGGGTCATCCACATGGCCACCGGCGCGCTGGTCAACGCGGTCTGGGACCTGCGCGCCAAGCTGGCCGGCAAGCCGATGTGGCGATTCCTCGCCGAGATGCCCACCGACGAGCTGGTGGGCACCGTGGACTTCCACCACATCACCGACGCGCTCACCCCGGACGAGGCGGCGGCCATCCTCGACAAGGGGCGCGACGGTCTCGCCGACCGGCTGGCCGGGCTGGAGCGCGACGGCTTCCCGTCGTACACCACGTCGGTGGGCTGGCTCGGCTACCCGGACGAGCGGGTGCGGGCGCTGACCCGCGACGCGTACGCGGCGGGGTGGCGGGCGGTGAAGATGAAGGTCGGCGGGCGGCTCGACGACGACCTGCGCCGGGCGCGGATCATCCGCGCCGAGATCGGCCCGGACGCGCTGCTGATGATGGACGCCAACCAGGTGTGGGACGTGGACGAGGCGATCGCCGCGATGGCGGCGCTGGTCGAGGTCGACCCGTACTGGATCGAGGAGCCCACGCACGCCGACGACGTGCTCGGGCACGCCCGGATCGCCCGCGCGGTGACCGAGCTGTCCGGCGGCCGGTGCCGGGTCGCCACCGGCGAGGTGGCCGCCAACCGGGTGATCTTCAAGCAGTTGCTCCAGGCCGAGGCGATCGGCGTGATGCAGGTCGACGCGTGCCGGGTCGGCGGCGTGGACGAGGTGCTGGCCGAGCTGCTGCTGGCGGCGAAGTTCGGGGTGCCGGTCTGCCCGCACGCCGGCGGTGTCGGGCTCTGCGAGTACGTGCAGCACCTCGCGGTCTTCGACCACCTGCGGGTGAGCACCGGGCTGGACGGCCGGATGGTCGAGTACGTCGACCACCTGCACGAGCACTTCGTCGACCCGGTCCGCACCCGGGGCGGGCGCTACCTGCTGCCCACCGCGCCCGGCTACAGCGCGACCATGCGGCCGGAGTCGGTCGCCGAGTTCCGCTTCCCGGACGGCCCGGCATGGCGCTGACCGTCGACACCGGCCGGCTCGGCCTGGCCACGCTGCGCCGGCTGCCCGAGCAGTGCCGTCCGCTGCTGCGCCCCGGCACCGTGCCGGCCGGCATCGTCCACCTCGGGCTCGGCGCGTTCTACCGCGCCCACCAGGCCGTGTTCACCGAGGCCGCGGTCGGCGCGGCCGGCGGCGACTGGGGCATCGTCGGCGTCGCGCCGCGCAGCACCGACGTGGTCGAGGCGCTGGCCGCGCAGGACGCGCTGTTCAGCGTCACCACGCTCGCCCCCGAGGGCGCGACCACCCGGGTGGTCGGCGCGCTGGCCGGGGTACGGCACGCCGCCGCCGACCCGGACGCGGTGGTGCGCCTGCTCGCCGACCCGGCGATCCGGGTGGTCACGCTGACCGTGACCGAGAAGGCGTACCAGCTCGACCCGGTCACCGCCACGCTGGCCGCCGACGCCGAGCTGACCGCCGACCTGACCACCGACCGGCCGCCGCGCACCGTGCCCGGCCTGCTGGTGCGCGGGCTGCTCGCCCGGGCCGCCGCCGGCGCCGGGCCGCTGGCGCTGGTCAGTTGCGACAACCTGCCGGCCAACGGACGCCGGCTGCGCGGCCTGGTCGAGCAGTGCCTGGCGCTGGCCCGGGTGCCCGACGCCACGCTCGACCGGGTGGCGGCGCTCCTCACCTGCCCCGGCACCATGGTCGACCGGATCGTGCCGGCCAGCACCGACGCGACCCGGGAGACGGCCGGCCGGGCGCTCGGCGTGACCGACCTGGCGGCGGTCGAGGCCGAGCCGTGGTCGCAGTGGGTGATCGAGGACGACTTCCCCGGCGGGCGGCCCGCCTGGGAGCGTGCCGGGGCGGTCCTCACCGACGACGCCGGCCCGTGGGAGCGGTTGAAGCTGCGCGCGCTCAACGGCGTGCACTCGGCCACCGCGTACCTGGGGGCGCTCGCCGGCGCGGAGACGGTGGCCGAGACGCTGACGCTGCCGCACCTGGACGCGACGCTGCGCCGGCTGCTCGCCGAGGAGGTCGCGCCGAGCTTCGACCCGCCGCCCGACGTGTCCGTCGCCGACTACGGGGAGCAGGTGCTCACCCGGTTCGGCAACCCGGCCGTCCGGCACCGGACCCTGCAAATCGCCATGGACGGCTCACAGAAGCTGCCGCAGCGGGTGCTGCACACGGTCGCCGACCTGCGCGCGGCCGGCCGGTCGGCGCGCTGGTGCGCGCTGGTGGTGGCGGCCTGGCTGCGCTTCCTGCTCGGTCACGCCGACGACGGCCGGCCGCTGCCGCTGGACGACCCGCTCGCCGACCGGCTGCGCGCGGCGCTGGCCGGCGGCCG